>CAZKOR010000020.1:0-32240 GCA_964554405.1 uncultured Bacteroides sp.
AGTAACCCGATAACACGTCAAATTATGGGTATGAGGGGATTATAACATTCCCTCTGTCTGGAGTAAAGAGAGGTTTTTAGATTATGAATAAGATTAAAGGTTATATTGACCGCTTTTTTGAACACAAAAAAATAAATGATGATTACGATATGCTTGTTTCGGAGTGGCAAACACTTTCAAAAGAAGCGAGACGGCAGACAAAGACTGCAGATATTATAAGCGTGACTTTTAGCTTTGGATATGCCAAAGGCTACCGGGCGGCACTGGCTGAAATGAAGAAAGGGGGCGCAACAGTATGACAATAAAAAGATTAACGCCTAAAGAACTTCCGCAGGACATAATATTCCGGATGAATTATTTGTTTAAAACAACACTGGATGAATTTGTCATTATGGTCAATAACAAAAAAGAAATCGTGTATGTGAATGATTCGGTTCCGCAGAGTGATATTGATGATTTCATGAAGTATATTACTTATACCGGTAAATATATCAATGATGATAAATATGGACTAGGCGAGATGGTTGACCGAATATACGAAAAATACGGATGGAAAGTATATCATGTTCTGATTGATGCTTACGAGTACCGGAAGAACAAGGAGGAAGAACAGCAGGCGAAAAAGACTGCGCGATCCATACTTCCGCTGATTAAGAAGGAGATTAAAAAGAAAAGGCCGATTGTCAAATATGATGAAAGGCTTCTTCATGAGATTTGGAGCGCCGGGTATGAGCTTAAAGAAAAGACACCGGAGAATATGATAAATTTTGGAAGCGTGTATTTATTTTATCTTGGTTATCTTATGGGCGCCGGAAGATTGAAAGGAGATGTAGAATGAAAAACTTTTACAAGGAGAAGATCATCGACATGTTAGAGAGCATTAATGATGAAAAATTTCTCAATCAGATACGGATTATATTGAAACTTCACATTGAAAAGAAGGGAGAAGCGGCATGAGTAAAGAGCAGGGAACAGAGGATGCTATGATTGCAGTATACCGTGAAAAAATTGTTCAAAGAATAAATAGTATTGATTGCCTTGATTTTATAGAATTTATCAATAATATGTTAGATGCCTTTAATGAGAAATGGGGGATATGATATGGAATTTTATAGGGAAAAAATTATTGAAATAATCAACAATATTAAAATCGAACAGCTTTTGAAACGTATCTATAATTTAGCAGAATATTTGTATATATACAAAGATGTGTGAGAAAGGAATAGGAGACGTGAGTATGTCTGATGAAGAAGCACAGAGTGTTCTATATACGCACATTTCAATGCCCATATTGCAGCAATAAGATGTTTGTGGGGAAATCAAAGGGATTTACTGGTAATGGACATATTAAAAATCTGTATTGTCCATGGTGTAAACAAGAGAGGTCCATGGAACAGATTGAAACGCAGAAGTGCAAATAAAGTTTGGATGTTAGGAGGGATAGGACATGCCGAGAATCACGGCAAAAAAGAAAGATTACAAAGTGTTAGACCTTAAAGGATGGGTAGAGGGACAAATGAAAATTCATGGACTTAATCAAACAGATGTAGGGAAAGCGCTTGGTTTGTCTCAACCGCAGGTTTCTTATATGCTTAGAATTCCTAAAAAAGAAAAAGACCGGACGCTTAATAGGATGGATACAATTAGTTATGGTGATTTGCTGACACTTTGCGAATTGTTTGAGGTTTCGGACGAAGAAAAGATACGCTTGTTGACATTATAACAGTAGGCGGGCGGCGGCTTATATGCCTGCTGCCCTATCCCACATTATAGAAAGGCGGTGTATGTAATGGCGGGGAAAAAGAGAACGGACAATAAAGGTAGGATATTAAGAAACGGGGAAATGCAGAGGGTAGAGGACAACAGATATTTGTACCGATATACTGATTTATCAGGCAAAAAGCGGACAGTATATGCCCTCACCTTGGTAGAACTCCGGGAAAAAGAAAAGCAGATTGAACGTGACTTACAGGATGGCATAGACAGCAGTAAAGGTGATATGACATTGAATCAGTTATTTCAGATTTACATGGAAACAAAATCAGATTTAAGGGAAAGTACACGGCACAATTATTTTGCAGTCTGGAAAAATGCAATAGAGAATAGTGATTTAGGAAATATGAAAATTGCACAGATAAAGCAGATTCATATTCGCAGATTCTATTCGGGGCTTGTTAAAAGCGGAATGGCAGCGAATACAATAAAACTATATCACAATCTGATTAATCCCGCCTTAGAATTGGCGGTAGATTCTGATATTATCCGCAAGAATCCGACAAAGGATTGTAAAAAGGGTATCGGCGGCACGAAAAAAGAAAGGGAAGCTATGACAATATCTGAGCAGGAAAGAATGTTGAATTTCATCAAAAGCAGTAATAAGTATTCAATGTACTATCCAATGATTATCTTTGCATTGTCTACCGGACTTCGTGTCGGAGAATTGACCGGGTTACGGTGGACGGATGTGGATATGAAAGAAAATGTAGTACATATCAGACAACAGCTTATTTATAGGAACTTAGGTGACGGCTGTAAATTCCATATTCAGGATTTAAAGACAGAGGCAGGGAAACGTGATATTCCTCTGACAGAGAATGCAAGAAAGAGCCTTATCCGACAAAAGGAACTATACCTTCTGTTAGGTAAGGCAATGAAGCCACAGGAAGTTGAGGGAGTTTCTGATTTTGTCTTTACCAATACACTGGGAAAGCCTTATGCCACAAATGCAATTAACTTTGTTCTTGATAATGTTGTTAAGGCGTATAACAAATTAGAGGTTATACAGGCAGGAAAGGAACACAGAGAGCCGGAACTGTTACCGCATGTTTCAGCGCACATATTAAGGCATACAGCCTGCACAAGACTGGCAGAGTCAGGACTTGAACCTAAAGTATTGCAGTATATCATGGGTCATGCCAATGTGTCTGTAACACTTGATGTATATACTCATTTGGATTTTACGCAGATTCAGGAAAAGATGGAAGCTGTACAAGAGAATATGAAGATTGGATAGAAAAGAATGCACCTGCTGCCATCTGATATAAAATATTATGTTCGGCAGCAGGATTTTTTTGCAAAAGGTACAGAAAAGGTACAAAATGCGGATTTTCAAATGTAACGATACCTGAAAAAACTCCGTTTTATCAGCTTTTTAGAAATAGTTTATACAATTTTAGCACTCACCTCTTGACAGTGCTAACAAAATGCGGTATTGTTATATTGCAACTAGAACAAAGAGGAGGAGTCTGTTATGAATTTGACGAAATTTACACAAAAATCGATACAGTCAGTAGAACAGTGTGAGAAACTGGCATATGAATACGGCAATCAGGAAATCGAGCAGGAGCATCTTCTTTACAGCCTTCTTACTATAGAAGACAGTTTGATTTTGAAACTGATTGAAAAAATGGAAATTCAGAAAGAGTATTTCCTAAACCGCGCAGAGCAGGCGCTGCAGAAGCGCGTCAAAGTTCAGGGCGGACAGATTTTTATCGGAGCGGATTTGAACAAAGTGTTGATAACGGCGGAAGATGAAGCGAAACAGATGGGGGATGAATATGTTTCCGTAGAACATCTTTTTCTTGCAATGCTGTCACATCCGAATAAAGAAATGAAGGAAATTTTCAGAGAATTCGGCATTTCCAGAGAACGCTTTTTACAGGCGCTTTCCACAGTGCGCGGGAATCAAAGAGTGACTTCCGACAATCCGGAAGCAACTTATGATACATTGGAGAAATACGGACAGGATTTGGTGGAAAAAGCCAGAGAACAGAAGCTGGACCCTGTTATCGGAAGAGATAATGAAATCCGCAATGTTATCCGCATACTTTCCAGAAAAACAAAGAATAATCCGGTTTTAATCGGTGAACCCGGCGTTGGTAAGACGGCAGTTGCCGAAGGGCTTGCCCAGCGTATTGTTCGCGGGGATGTGCCGGAGGGATTGAAGGATAAAAAGATTTTTGCACTGGATATGGGGGCGCTTGTTGCAGGCGCAAAGTACCGGGGCGAATTTGAGGAACGTCTGAAAGCGGTGCTGGATGATGTGAAAAACAGCGACGGACAGATTATTTTATTCATTGATGAGCTGCATACGATTGTCGGAGCAGGCAAGACAGACGGCGCATTGGATGCGGGAAATATGCTGAAGCCCATGCTGGCAAGAGGGGAACTGCACTGCATTGGAGCGACCACATTGGATGAATACCGTCAGTATATTGAGAAAGATGCTGCCTTGGAGCGGCGTTTCCAGCCTGTTATGGTGGAGGAACCTACGGTAGAAGACACGATTTCCATTCTGCGTGGCTTAAAAGAGCGATATGAAGTCTATCATGGCGTCAAAATTATGGACAATGCACTTGTCAGTGCGGCAGTGCTTTCCCATCGCTATATTTCCGACCGTTTTTTGCCGGATAAGGCGATTGACTTAGTAGATGAAGCCTGCGCCCTGATTAAAACAGAGCTGGATTCCATGCCGACGGAACTGGACGAACTGCGGCGTAAAGTCATGCAGCTTGAAATTGAAGAAACAGCATTGAAGAAAGAAGATGACCGATTAAGTCAAGAGAGATTGCAGAATCTGCAAAAAGAGCTGGCAGAGTCAAAATCTGAACTGGATAACAGAATGGCGCAGTGGGAAAATGAAAAATCATCCGTTGAAAAACTCTCTAAAATCAGAGAGGAAATTGATGAGACGAATAATCAGATTCAGGTGGCACAGCGCGAGGGCGATTATGAAAAAGCGGCGGAACTCAGCTATGGCAAACTCCCTGCATTAAAGAAGCAGTTGGAGATAGAAGAGGAAAAGGTGAAAAATCAGGATCTTTCCCTTGTCCATGAGAGCGTTTCGGAAGAGGAAATAGCAAGAATCATTTCCCGATGGACAGGTATTCCGGTTGCAAAGCTGACAGAGAGCGAGCGGAATAAGACGCTGCATCTGGACGAGGAACTGCATAAGCGCGTCATCGGTCAGGAAGAAGGCGTGACAAAAGTAACGGAAGCAATTATCCGTTCCAAAGCGGGCATCAAAGACCCGACTAAACCGATTGGGTCATTCCTGTTCTTAGGACCTACCGGAGTCGGTAAGACGGAACTGGCAAAGGCACTTGCGGCATCTTTGTTCGATGATGAAAACAACATGGTTCGTATCGACATGAGCGAATATATGGAGAAATATTCGGTATCCAGACTGATTGGAGCGCCTCCGGGATATGTTGGCTATGAAGAGGGCGGACAGCTGACCGAAGCAGTCAGAAGAAAACCGTATTCTGTTGTTCTCTTTGACGAGATTGAGAAAGCACATCCGGATGTATTTAACGTGTTATTACAGGTATTAGATGACGGACGCATTACGGATTCTCAGGGAAGAACGGTGGACTTTAAAAATACGATTCTTATTATGACGTCCAATATCGGGGCGGAATATTTGCTGGACGGTATAGACGAAGACGGCAATATCAGAGCTGAAGCGGAAGAGATGGTGTTAAATGATCTGCGGAACCATTTCCGTCCGGAATTTCTGAACCGTCTGGACGAGACAATACTGTTCAAACCATTGACCAAAGGAGTCATAGGCGGAATCATTCAGTTAATTATAGCGGATTTAAACAAGCGTCTGGCTGACAGGGAGCTTTGCATAGAACTGACAGAGGAAGCGGAGAGTTTCATTGTAGATAATGCTTATGACCCTGTCTATGGCGCAAGACCGTTAAAACGCTATATCCAGAAATATGTGGAAACTCTGTCCGCTAAATTGATTCTGGCGGATGAGGTGTCGGCAAAAGATACTATTCTGATAACCGTAAAAGAGAATAAATTAACAGCCGAAAGAAAATAAGAGTAAAGCGGACCGGACAGCAGATATCCGGTCTGTTTTTATTCAGCAAAATTCGGGTGGCAAAAGGTACTTGTATAATTGTATATCAGCAGATTACACAAATTGTCCTCGCAGCTATCCGGCTTCGGCAGATGGATTTTCTAAATATTCCGTGTCAGCTGTGGAAGTGGACGGCAACCGCCCGACAATCGCCGTCCGGGCTTAAGTCGGGCTTTTCAGGACATCCGTGTCCTGAAATTGCGAGCGCAAGCTTCGAAGCTTGCGGTTGATAACGAGCGGAATATTAAGAAAATCTCATCTTTCTTCACAGGACAGCTTTGAGGACAGTTCGTGTAATCTGCTGATAACATTTTATTGAAGTATCTTTTGCCACCCGAATCCCGGAGAATGAAAAAGAAGATGTTTCTGACATCATGAAATTGTGGTAGAATAGGGTGAAAAGAGAGAGGAAGTGTGATGATAGTGACAACAAGAGTATACTTCGTGCGTCACGCACAGCCGGAGCATATGTGGGAGAACGACAGAACCAGACCTTTGACGCCGGAGGGGAAAAAAGACAGTGCGATTGTATTGGATTTTTTGAAAGACAAGGATATCCATGTCTTTTACTGTAGTCCTTATCAAAGAAGCCTTGATACGATTGTGGATTCTGCGGCATTTTACGGATTGGAAATTGTAACGGATGAAAGACTGCGCGAGCGGGAAAAAGGGGCAGAGGGTAACAATCATGGTATGTTTGAAAAGCGTTGGGCGGACCACGATTATCATGAAGAGGGCGGTGAGTCCATTAATATGGTGCAAAAAAGAAATATAGCGGCGCTTTCGGAAATACTGGCACAGAACAAAGGGAAAAATATTGTTATCGGCATACACGGAACGGCGCTTAGCAGCATTTTAAATTATTACAATTCGGAGTTTGGCTGTAGGGACTTTCTGCGTATCATCGACTGGATGCCTTACGTGATAGAGCTTGATTTTGAAGATGATAAATTGCTTTTACAAAAAGAGCATTGCCATATAGAAAAGGAGTTTAAGGGGAAAGAACGTGCTGATAAGGTGCAGAAATAGAAAGGGCAAGGTGAAAAGTTTATGAGATATCCTGAATTTTTAGCTCCAAACGGAACAATCGGTTTCGTGGCTCCCTCATTCGGATGTGCGACAGAGCCGTACAAGAGCGCTTTTAAAAATGCGCAGAAAAAATGGACTGCGGAAGGTTACAAGCTGCAGTTTGGTGAAAACTGTTATGCGCAGGAAGGCATCGGTATCAGTAATACGCCGTACAAATGTGCAAAAGAACTGGAGACATCCTACTGTGGAGAGGACAATGATGTGATTATTTCATGCGGCGGCGGTGAGCTGATGTGCGAAATTCTGGACGATGTCGATTTCGAGAAGATAAAACAGGCGAAACCGAAGTGGTATATGGGATTCTCGGACAATACGAATATGACATTCCTGCTTACAACGTTGTGCGATACGGCGTCTGTTTACGGTCCCTGTGCAGCGGCGTTCGGTATGGAGCCGTGGCATCCGTCCCTGTACGATGCCATGGATGTTTTATGCGGCAGGAATTTTACATTTTCCGGCTATGATATGTGGGAAAGGGACGGCTTGAAAGATGAAGAACACCCGCTTTTGCCCTACAATGTCACCAACTCCACTGTCATATATAAATTTCCTGACAGAGAACTTGATTTTTCAGGCAGGCTTATAGGAGGCTGCATGGACTGTCTGGTGAATCTTTTAGGAACGAAATACGATAAAGTATGCGATTTTACGGAGCGTTACAAAGAGGACGGCATTGTATGGTTCTTAGAGGCGTGCGACTTAAATGTTATGAGTATCCGCCGTGCCATGTGGCAGATGGAGCATGCGGGATGGTTTGCGCACTGCAAAGGTTTTCTGATTGGCAGACCGGTGTGCTGCGGCGAGGAGATGATGGGACTCGACCAGTATCAAGCGGTATATGAAGTTATCAAAAAATATAACGTACCCGTCATTATGGATGTGGATATAGGACATCTTGCGCCGATGATGCCGGTTGTCTGCGGCAGTATGGCGAAGATTCATGCGGCGGGAAATGAGTACCGAGTGCAGATGGAGATGAGATAGGATGAAAGCGATTATAACGGATTTAGACAGGACTTTGCTTCGCACAGACAAGACGGTGTCGGAATATACATATACTGTCCTGCAAAAGTGCCATGACAGGGGAATTTTTCTTATGGCGGCAACCGCCCGTCCTGAAAGAGCCATGTTATCCTATCATAATCAAATTGGCTTTGATGCAATAACTACATTGAATGGTGCAAGAATTATTTTGCCGCATCACAATATTATTGAAAATGGTATTGCGCCTTCCAGTGCGGAAAATATTCTGAAAAAAGTAATTAATATACCCGGTTTAGTATTATCAATGGAAACAGGAAACGGTATATTTTCGAATGTTCCGATTCCCGAATGGAATGCAACGGTTTTTAATGAATTTCCGGCTTTGCCTACGGAAAGTATTATATTTAAGATACTTCTTAGCAGCGAAGAAAACAATATACAGCAGGAAGTCCAAAGGGCTTTGACACCGGATACTTACATGACGGTCGCAGAGGGGAAATTAATACAGATTATGAGTACCGCATCGACCAAGTGGAATGGAATCAGGACTATGTTGGAAGCTGTAGGTGTAGGGCAGGATGAAGCAGTATATTTCGGAGATGATATTGATGATATAGAATCGATAAAGAATTGCGGTGTGGGCGTCGCTGTTTCTAATGCCATTGACGAAGTTCTTGACGTGGCAGATTTTATAACGGAAAGTAATGATATGGATGGCGCAGCCCGATATATTGAGAAAAATTTATTGTAATATTTCCCATGATTTATAACGTATACAAAGAAAGGACAAGCACTATGATACCAAAAGACCCGGCAATGCTTCTTAGTTATGTAAACTTAAAACTTCGTGATTTTTACGGAAGTCTACAAGATTTCTGCGACGACATGGATATCAGCGAGGAGGAAATCACGGATAAATTAGCATCTATTGATTATCATTATGACAAGGAGAAAAATCAGTTTGTCTGAGCATATTCAAATTACGATTGCAGTGAGTGAATCGGTCAAAAAAAATGTGACACATCATACGGATGAGACATTGATGTCAACCCTGTTGAAAAATAATCTGATTTCCGAAAATCTGTGCGGTGGGACTGGAAAATGTCAGAGGTGTCGGGTGCAGTTTCTACAAGCGGCGCCTCTTCCCGGGAGTACGGAAAGAACGGCATTTTCACCGGATGAACTGCGTCAGGGATACCGGCTTGCCTGTATGGCAAAACCGAAAAACGATTGTGTCATCCGTCTGGATTTCCCAAACTCTCAGAAAATAGATATTATAACGGATATGATAGAAATGTCAGGCGATATTGACCATAAAAGTCAGGAAAATGGACGCACAGGCAGTATCATTGCCGTAGACTTAGGGACAACGACCATTGCCATGCAGTTAATGGATGCAGAGACAGGAGCGGTACTGGATACTTACTGCTCCCTGAATCCGCAGAGAAGCTATGGAGCTGATGTTCTTTCCCGAATACGGGCAGCAGGCATGGGGCATGCGGAAGAATTACGAAGCAGTGTGTGGAAAGTATTGCAGGACGGCGTTGACAGATTCAGTCATGCATCCATACGTTGTATGTGCATTGCAGGCAATACAACAATGGAGCATTTGTTGATGGGGCTTCCGACGGAAAGTCTTGGAAGGAGCCCTTTTACGCCGGTAGAGATTGGGTTACAGCAGTGTATGATGCCGGAAGGCAGCGCCGTGAGATCAGAAACATTGACTTTTCCGGTCTATGTAACGCCGGGCATTAGCACATTTGTAGGCGGGGATATCGCAGCCGGGCTTTATCATTGCCATTTATTCCCGCATGGCATTTCACACGGTATCTCACTTGATGATTCGGACGGCGCCGTGCTGTTCATAGACCTTGGCACGAACGGAGAGATGGCAATTACAGACGGTAAGCGTATGATTGTGACGGCGACGGCGGCAGGACCCGCCTTTGAGGGCGGCGCAGGCGCGTCAGTACAGGGCAGCGACATGATTGCATTGACTGCTTCTTTGCTTGCCAAAGGTATCATAGATGAGACGGGACTTTTGGCAGAGTCGTATTTCGAGACAGGAATTTCGATTCCCCTGCCCGGCAGGACAGAACAGATTCATCTGGCACAGAAAGATATCCGTGATTTACAGATGGCGAAAGCAGCAGTCCGTGCGGGCGTTGAGATTTTGTGTGAAAAAATGGGTTCTCCAAAGCTTGCAAAGGTCTATCTTGCCGGAGGTTTTGGGTATTATCTGGATGTAGAAGCAGCGGTTAAGATTGGACTTTTGCCGGAGAGTGTACGAGAGGTCACGCATGCCGCCGGTAATACTTCACTTGCCGGCGCATTTAAAATAGGAAGAGATTTAGTAACGCAACAAGTAAGTAAAGAATCGCTGGAGCAGAAACTATGTGGGATAGAGAGCGTTAATCTGGCAGAGCAGGAGAACTTTGAATCCCTTTATCTGGGTTATCTGAACTTTCCTATATAGATTCGGATGTCAAAAGGTACTTGTATAATTGTATATCAGCAGGTAGCGCAAACTGTCCTCGCAGCTATCCGACTCCGGCAGATGGATTTTCTAAATATTCCGGGTTAGCTGTGGGAGTGAACGCAATCGCCCGATAATCGCCGTCCGGGCTCAAATCGGGCTTTTCAGGACATCCATGTCCTGAAATTGCTGGCGCAAGCCGCGAAGCTTGCGTTTTTTAAGCGGAATATTAAGAAAATCTCATCTTCCTTCACAGGACAGCTTTGAGGACAGTTTGTGCAATCTGTTGATAACATTTTATCGAAGTACCTTTTTGACACCTGAATCCTATATAAATTCTGATAAATTCCGAATTCGAAATAAGGTTATGTTAAGGTTTCTTGGGTTTTCTTTTAAGAATCCGATGGTAAGCTGTTATTTACAAACAGCAAAGGAGAATAAAGATATGTGGACAAGAAAAGAATTAAAGGAAAGAGCTAAAGAGGCGCTGAAGCGGAATTATTGGAAAGTACTGCTGGTAACGATAATCGTTATCATGATAGGAGGCGGTACGGGGTCGATGTTTCAGTTCAGATTCGGCGCAGCGCATAATGAAAATACGGAGAATATAGAAAATGCAGAGAAATACTCAATACCGGAGGAAAGAGAAGCTCTTATAAGCAAGATGGCGGATGAGATAGAGGGTTCGTTTCAGGCGGCTGAAATGGAATTAGAGCAGATTGACACGGCTGTATGGATAGCTGCTGCAGTTGTATTTATTGTTTATCTGATAATCATTTTGGCTTTTGCCTTTGCTATTGACATTTTACTGATAAATCCGCTCTATGTCGGGATACAGCGTTTTATGTTAAAGAGTGTAGACGGAACGGGCAATGTATCTGAACTTGGTTATACTTTTGACCATAATTATAAGAATGCCGTAAAAACAACATTCTTCCGTGATTTACATGTCTTTTTATGGGCGCTTTTACTTATCATTCCCGGTATTTGTAAGAAGTATCAATATTATATGGTAGATTATATTCTTGCCGAAAATCCGGATATGCCCTATCAGGAGGTGTTAGCTCTCAGCAAGAGGATGATGGACGGACACAAATGGAATGCATTCGTACTGGATCTTTCTTTTATCTTATGGCATATGCTCAGTGCATTGACATGCGGCGTTCTGGAGGTATTTTATGTCATACCGTACACACAATTGACGCGTGCGTCACTTTACCGGAAGCTGCAAACTCACGGACTGAGGGAAAAATAACCACCTGTGCGGTTGAATGCTCTGCAGAGCATCCAACCTGACTTCCACATTCGCAAAACTCGCGCTTACGCGCTTATGCGTCTGCTTACGCATTCACATTTTGCTCATTTGGGAGTGGGTTGCTAATCCAACGCCCCGTCTGCATTGCCATAAATGGCATGCAGACAGGTCATTGGATTGCAACCGCACAGGTGGAAAAATATATAAACAGAGGTAGGGAAAATGGGCTATAAAATATTAGTTGTTGATGACGAACCGGAAATCCGGGACCTGCTTCGTCTTTATCTGGAAAAAGACGGATATGATGTTGTAGAAGCAGCAGACGGCGCACTGGCGCTGTCTGCGCTGCAGGAAGAGTCACTTCGCAGTGAAGGGATTGACTTGGTGATTCTGGATATTATGATGCCGGGGATAGACGGTTACCGGGTATTGCAAAATATCAGGGGTAACAGCAATATTCCGGTCATTATGCTCTCAGCTAAAGGTGCGGACGCCGATAAGATACTTGGACTGGATTTGGGAGCGGATGACTATATCACGAAACCGTTTCAGCCGTTAGAGGCTGTTGCCAGAGTCAATTCCAATATCCGCAGATTTTATGCGCTGGGCGCAGGAAAACAAAAGCAGGTGGAGAAACTGACGCTGCGGGATTTGAAACTGGACTTAAACTCCTGTTTGCTGATGCAGGGGGAGCGTAGTATTGAACTGACCTCCGTAGAATTTAAGATTATGAGACTTTTTATGGAAAATCCGGGGAAAGTATTTACAAAGCAGCAGCTTTTTGAAGAAGGCTGGGGCGATGACTATCTCGTATCGGATAATAATATTATGGTGTGTATCAGTAAACTCCGAGCTAAGTTAAGTGAAGACGCCAATGCCTATATTAAGACAATCCGCGGATTGGGATATCGACTTGAAAAATGTGAAGGCAGGGAGTAGGAAACGATATGAAGACGCGGGATGCCCGGACGGGCGTTAAATCATTAAAATGGTTTCTGATACAGCGTTTTTTACTGATACTGCCGTTTATTTATATCAGTGAAGAACTTATCCAAATATTTTACAGTTTTGTGGTGTTGCCTTTTTTAATAGAAGTAATGCGTATCGGACCATTTTCCATAGTGACACAGGACGGAAATCTGTTAATCCTCGTGCTGCAATCGCTGATACTGGCGACAACGTCACTTTTACCGGAAACGATTAGAGGCTGGCTGCAGAGGATTATCGGAAGAAATATGGGCAGCGGTGTGCGGTTAAGTATTGACTCGCCCGCTTTAGAGGGAATAAAGAACCCGTGGCTGATTGACATTTATCAATTGGCGGTTATCCTTATTTTTCTGCTGATGCTTCTGATTGCATTATTGCCATATGCAATTTCGATATATTGGTACTGCCGGGCAGTATCGCGCAAGATGAATGAACTTTTACAAATGGAAAAGCAACAAAAGGAAGCATACGACAGAAAGAGAAATCTATTGCTGTCCGATATTGCGCATGATATTAAAACCCCGATTACAACAGTTGTCGGCTATGCTAGAGCACTTTCCGACAATATGGTGAAGGAAGAGGAAAAAAAGAAAGAATATCTACAGGCAATCCATACGAAATCCATGCGGATGGACGAGTTAATCACACTTTTATTTGAGTATGTGAAACTGGACAGCGACGGCTTTGTTTTACACAAAGAAAAGACGGATTTAGGAGAATTGCTTCGGGAAAATACAGCCCTGCTTTATTCGGACTTTGAAGAAAAGGGCATGGAGGTGAAAATTGACATACCGGAGCGGGAATTCCCCTGCGAAGTGGATAAAGTGCAGATGAGCCGCGCAGTTACCAACATACTGACTAATTCGGTCAAATATAATAACAGCGGAACAAAGGTGCTTATCAGCTTAAATGAAGAGTATCTGATTCGCATAGCCGATAACGGCGTTATGATAGATGATGAACTGGCGGAACACATTTTTGAGCCTTTTTCCAGAGGAGATAAGGCGCGCAGCACCAGAGGGGGCAGCGGACTGGGACTCAGCATATCCGCGAAAATCATTCATATGCACGGCGGGGACATACAACTGGAGCGTCAGTGTAAAGACGGGTATACGAAAGCATTTCAAGTGACTTTGCCGCATATATATAATTGAATAATTAATAAGGAGCAGGTTCATGTCCATTCAGAAAAAACGGTTGTTCTTCTTTTCTGTAATACTGATAGTGAGTCTGCTTTTCTATTTTCTGGGGAGAAAACATGAAAAAGAGCCGGAAATGAAAATATCCGCACGGAAAATAGAAGAAGATAACGTCATTACGGTGGAGAAAGTTTTGATAGAGCGGGAGGAAAATGAATCCTGCAAGATTGCGCTTACTTTTGATGACGGGCCGCATCCGCGCTATACGGAGCAGCTTCTGGACGGGTTAAAGGAGCGCGGCGTGGTAGCTACGTTTTTTGTGACTGGGGAACATGCGGAACTTCATCCGGATATCATTAAGCGGATGCAGGAGGAAGGGCATTTAATCGGCAACCACACCTACAGCCACATACAGTTGACTAAGTCGAACCGGGAAAAATTCAAAGAGGAACTGATTCGGACAAATGAAATCATAAACGGAATTACGGGAGAAGAAGTCCTTTTTGTGCGCCCGCCTTATGGTACATGGGAGAAGTCATTGGAATCGGAACTGAATATGTTCCCGGTACTCTGGAACATTGACCCGTTGGACTGGTGTTCCAACAGTGCAGGCAACATTGAGAGAAAAATCCTGTCGAAAGCGGAAGAAAACGCCATTATTTTGATGCACGACAGTTATGCCCCTACAGTGACGGCGGCGCTTTATGTGATTGATGAACTGCAAAAGCAGGGATATGAGTTCGTCACGGTGGATGAAATTTTATTTGATTAAATGGGGATAAATTTTGTAAATTTTAAGCTAAAAAATGGTTTAAAAAAGAAAGAAAATATGTTATTCTTAATATATCAGAAGTTAGTGACTGTGTTTAAGATACTAAATCAGGAGGAAGAATAGCGATATGATAACGTATAACGAGAAGGAAAGGGTTTTTAAACTGGACACACCGAATACAAGTTATGTGATTGGCATTGTAGATGAGGAAAATTTTGTCGGTCATATATATTATGGAAAGCGTCTGAAAGAGGCGGAGGCTGCTTATTTGTTAAGAACGGAGGAACCGCCTTTTGTGCCGAGTAAAAATAATAGAGAGCGTTGTTCGTTCTATGACTGTTTTCCTTTTGAATATCCTGCAGGAGGTCTGGGTGACTATAGAGAAAGCTGCTTTGCTGTAAGGACGGCAGGAGGACATATCGGGGCTATGCTTTCTTATGTATCACATGAAATTCTGGAGGGAAAACCGGAACTGACAGGACTGCCGGCAACGTTTGGAGCAGAGAAAGAGTGCAGTACATTAAAACTGATTTGTCAGGATAAATATGCAGGAATACAGGTGGAATTGCTCTATACGGCGTTTGGTGACACAGATGTCATAACAAGAAGCGTGAAAGTGACAAATATCGGGAAAGAGTATTTTTATCTGACAAAAGTGTCATCTGCATGTATTGATATGGACAATAAGGATTTCGATATGATTTCCCTACACGGAAGCTGGGCGAGGGAGCGTCACATTCAGAGAAAGGCGCTTGGATACGGGATTCAGAGTGTCAGCTCCTTCAGAGGAAAGTCCAGTCATCAAAATCATCCTTTCTTAGCATTGGTGGATAAAAATACGACGCAGGAGCATGGAGAAGTATACGCCATGAACTTTGTATATTCCGGGAATTTCCGTGCTCAGGCGGAAGTTTCGCAGTTTGACTCCGTGCGTATGTCTATGGGAATCTATCCGGAAGATTTCTGCTGGAAACTGGAGCCAGGTGAGAGTTTTCAGGCGCCTGAAGTCGTGATGGTCTATACTGACAAGGGACTGGACGCTATGACGAATACGTTTCATAAACTTTACAGGAAACATCTTTTGCGCGGTAAATATAAAGATAAGAAACGCCCGATTCTGATTAACAACTGGGAAGCTACTTATTTTAATTTTAATACGGAAAAATTGTTATCGATAGCGAAAGAGGCTTCTTCGCTCGGCATTGAAATGCTTGTCATGGATGACGGATGGTTCGGAAAAAGAAACAATGACGACTGTGCGCTTGGCGACTGGGTCGTAAACGAAGAAAAATTAAACGGCGGGCTGAAATATCTCGTAGATGAGGTAAATAAGCTTGGCATGAAATTCGGTATCTGGTTCGAGCCGGAGATGATTTCCCCGGATTCAGATCTTTACAGAGAGCATCCGGACTGGGCGATTGCGATTCCGGGAAGACCTGCGACGCAGTCCAGACAGCAATATGTATTGGATTTATCGAGAAAAGAAGTCGTAGATTATATTTATGAAAAGATAGCGTCCGTTTTAAGAAGCGCAAATATCGAATATGTCAAGTGGGATATGAACCGTGAACTTACGGACATCGGAAGCGTCAAACTGCCTGTGGACAGGCAGGGAGAACTGTATCATAGATATGTGCTTGCGGTATATGAGATGCAGGACAGGCTGACCCGTGAATTTCCGGATTTGTTGTTAGAGAACTGTTCCGGGGGCGGTGCGCGTTTCGACCCGGGTATGTTATATTTCAGTCCGCAAATCTGGTGTTCGGATGATACGGACGCTATAGAGCGGCTGGAGATACAGGAGGGTACGGCGTTGATTTATCCGCTTTCCACGATGGGGGCGCATGTATCGGATTGCCCGAACCATACGGTGGGAAGAGTAACGCCGTTTGAGACAAGGGGCATCGTTGCACTGGCGGGAACGTTCGGGTATGAACTGGATGTGACGAAGATACCGGAAAGAGACAGAGCTAAGATACCGGGACAGGTGGCATTGTATCATCAATATAATGATTTGGTGCGTGAGGGTGATTATTATCGTATTGCTTCCTATTCGGGCAACCATAAATATGACTGTTGGCAGATAGTCAGCGAAGATAAAAAAGAGTCACTTGTTACATATGTGCAGGTACTAAACCGTCCGAACTTTAAGTCAGGACGTATTCTGTTAAAGGGGCTGGCGGAAGATATGCACTATGAAGTAAGTTTTTTGGAAAATGAAAAAGCAACAATTCCGGAAACAAAGGTATACAGCGGCGATACGCTTATGAAAGCGGGTATTTTAATGCCGAATCTGCCGGGAGATTTTCAGGCAGTACTGCTGCATCTGACTGCAATCTAAAAGAGCATGCAGGTTGAGAAAGGGGCAAAATGAAAAAAATAGGTAAAGCAGTAAGACTGGCGGATATTGCCGGGAAAGCAGGCGTCAGTGTTGTGACTGTATCAAAGGCGCTGTCAGGGCAAAAGGGCGTTAGCGAAGAAATGAGGGCGAAAATTAAGGAGATTGCCAGTGAGATGGGATATACGCCTGTTCATGCATCGCAGGGTGAGAAGTCCAAATTATATACAATCGGTGTTATCGCATTTGAACGGTATTTTAATAAGATTGCCGCTTTTTACTGGAAAATGTATCAGGAATTGACAACGCAGGCAGCAGGACAAAACTGCTTTCCTATGCTGGAAGTCATAGCAGGTCTTGACGAGGACAATCTAGCACGTCCGAAAATGTTGGCAGCAGGACTCGTGGATGGCATTATTGTCATAGGAAAGCCGAAGAAAGCGTATTTGAAGATGCTCTATCAGAATAAAAAAGTACCGATGGTTTTTTTAGACTTTTATGATGATGAAGTTGTTGTGGATTCCGTGATATCGGCAAGTTATTACGGAATGTACAGAATGACGGAATATCTGATAAAAAACGGACATACCAATATTGCTTTTGTGGGAACGCTTATGTATACGGAAAGTATTACGGACAGGTATTTCGGATATTGTAAAGCACTTACGGAACATGGCATTGAGAGACGTCCGGAATGGGTTATAAATGACAGGGACTATGCAGACGGTGTGATAGGAATGGATTACAAATTCTCGTTTTCTGGGGATAATATGCCGACTGCATTTGTCTGCAACAATGATGTCACAGCCTACGCGCTTATCAAGCAGTTGGAAGAGAAGGGATACCGCGTTCCGGAGGATATCTCGGTGGTCGGTTATGATGATTATTTACATCCTGAGTTTGGAGATTCACGGATTACGACTTATTCTGTTGATATGAGCGCCATGACAAAAGTGGCATTGACCTATATAGTCAAAAGAGTTGAAAATTTTGATATGAGTGCCAATGTGCATGTTGTAAGCGGTAAACTGATTGAACGAAGCAGCGTTAAAAAAATATAAATTTTATGGAACCGGTGTTTCCCTGCGGTATGTAAGAGGGGTGACGCCGGTTTTTTCTTTAAAAAGACGGATAAAATGGTTTGTATTTTCAAAACCTACGATTTGTCCGATGACATTTATCTTCTCATCTGAATGCAGTAAAAGGTCTTTTGCCTTTTCAATTCTGACTCTGTTCAGGTATTGGATTGGCGTATCTTCATAATATTTTGCAAATTCTCTGCATAATCTGAATTTATTTACATGATATTTGGCGGAAAGCACATCTAAGGAATATGGCTCGTTAAAGGCAGCGTCAAAATTCTTTTTCATATCCGCAATATAAGAGGGCACATGATAAAGGGATACGGAATGTGAAATGTATAGTGCCATATACAGCGCAGTCAGCTTCCCGGAGCGCATAAGCGCATGCGCTTCGTCATCTTCCTCTATCTTTAGAAAATCTTTCCATAAAGTAAGTGCATCGGAATCGGTATCCAGATTGGAAATACAGCCGTCTAAAGATTCCAATTTTTGATGATAATAACTGCTTATGGGGGATGAGACAAAGCAGATAGTATATTCCCAGTTATGCGGACAGGCAAGTTTATAATGCCTGCGGCAGTCTATAAAGGCAAGTGTGCCTTTTTGTAACTCGTAGGAGACAGCATTTCCGGCAATATTATAATAGAACAGTCTCCCAGCACCATTTGTCGTATGGAGCAGACAGAAAGCATCCAACCCTGTTTCTTCATAAGAAAAGGGGGCGGTAACGGACATGTTACAGCGGCTTAGCAGACAGGGAAGGATTTCACAGAAATCATATGTACTGTTATAGACATTCTTTTTTTCTGACATATTCCGCCTCCTTTCGCAACCAATTATAAATTGAAAAAGTAAAATAAGCAATATATTTAACTTATTTTAGCTTAAAATATAATCGAATTTATAAAAAATACATAAAAATCATAACTGAAAATTGTGAAAATAGATGAAATAATACAAAAAAGCAATAATTGGATATAAACAGCAATAAAAAGTAGTGACTAAATGATTAGCTTAAATTAAACTAAATATAAAGCAAATAAATAAGCTAAAAAATAAAGGAGGATTTGTTATGAAGTTTAAAAAGTTTTTGGCGCTTGGAATGGCGGCAACAATGGCAATGTCTTTAACGGCATGTGGAGGAGGAACAAATGATACATCTAATTCATCAGGTGGTTCTTCATCTTCCACAGACGCGGGTGATTCATCAGGAAGCACTGCAGCATCAAGCGAGAGCGGTGATACATCTACAGGTGCGGTTCCTACAATCGACCAGATTACAGTTGGAGAAGATTATAAAGATTTAGAGGCATCCATTAAAATTCTGACAAACAGAACAGATATTGTTGATACGGTGTATGCGGGTTATGCAGAGCAGTTCATGCAGTTATATCCGAATATCAAGGTGGAATACGAAGGCATTACAGACTACGAGGAATCAGTAACGCTTCGTCTGACGGCAGGAGATTGGGGCGACATTATGTTCATTCCAACATCAGTAGCAAAGAATGAGTTGTCTAACTATTTCATGCCTCTTGGTGAATACGCCACATTGGATCCGGTTTATAACTTCGTAGAAGAGAAATCTTTTGATAACGTAGTATATGGTATTGCCAATGGCGGTACGGCAAGCGGCATCGCTTACAACAAGAAAGTATGGGCTGACGCGGGCATCACGGAAATGCCAAAGACGCCGGAAGAGTTCTTAGGCGATTTAGCGCTTATCAAAGAAAACACAGACGCAGTTCCGCTTTATACGAACTTTGCGGCAGGCTGGACAATGGGCGCATGGGACGCGTATACGGATTGTGCGGCGACAGGCGACCCGGACTTTAAAAACAATATGGTACATATGAGCAATCCTTTCTCTAAGAGAGACGATATGACAGGTCCTTATGCGGTATACTACATTCTTTATGAGTCCGTAGCGCGTGGGCTTGTGGAAGATGACCCGGCAAGTACGGATTGGGAGTCTTCTAAAGGCGCAATCAACAGAGGCGAATACGCTACGATGGTACTTGGCTCTTGGTGCGTAGAGCAGTTTAAAGAAGCGGGCGACAATCCGGATGATATCGGATATATGCCTTTTCCGATTAGCGTAAACGGTAAACAGTATGCAGGTTCCGGCGGCAACTACTCTTTTGGTATCAACGCAGGCGCATCGGATGAGAACAAAATTGCATCTTTGCTTTATATGAAATGGCTGATTGAAGAATCTACGATTTATCTGGATGAGGGAAGCATCCCAGCGCGTAAAGACGGCGAATATCCTTCTGTATTGGAAGCGTTTGACGGCGTAGAGCTTCTTTCTAACAGCCCGGCTCCGGAAGGAGAAGAAGATTTATTCGATAACGTTAATAACGAAAGCGAAGTAGGTATTAATAATAATGACTATCCTGACTGTGAAATCCTTGAAGCAGCTTTATATGGAACAAGAACTCTCGATGAAATCATGGATGAATGGAATCAGAAATGGTCAACAGCACAGGAAACGCTTGGTGTAGAGGTGAATCAATAAAGCAGCAGATGGTTTTCAGGGCGGATGCAGATAAAGTCATCTGCCCTGATTCATCAAACGGCAGTTTGCAGCTCGGATTATCGTTTGGGCAAAAAAGGAGAAGAATATGGGTAATAAAAATAAAACTTTTGGGGAATGGTTTAGAAGCAGAAAAGTCCAGAAATTTTTAGTTATTTTCACATTTATGTTTGTACCGTTGCTTTTATTGCTTATGTTTACATATATACCTTTTGGTAAAATGGTACAGTTTAGCTTCTATAATATGAAATACATAGGAAATCGTACTTTTGTGGGACTTAGGAACTACGTGGAAGTATTTAAACGTCCGGAAATATTTAAATCGCTGGCTGTCAGTCTTTATTACATGGGCGGTGCGGTTATTCAGTTGACTCTTGCGCTGTTTTTCGCCACACTGATGGTATTTAAGGTAAAAGGCAAATCCATTTTTAAAGCGACGATGTTTTTCCCTTACCTCATTTCCGGTATTGCAATCGGTTTTATCTTTAAATTTTTCTATGCCAGAGGATATGTATTGGATTCTATTATTTCGCTTTTTGGCATTGCGGAAGAAAATATTCCATACTGGTTACAGGATACCAGGATTAATAATATCTCTTTAGCGGCTACTTCGGTATGGAGATATACGGGACAGAACATGATTTTATTCTTAGGAGCCATGATGTCTGTGGATGCCGAGCTTTATGAAGCGGCTTCCTTAGACGGCGCGAACAGATGGCATCAGTTCAAATACATTATTTTACCAAGCATCAAGTCAATTGTAGTTTTAAATTTGATTTTATCCATTAGCGGTTCTTTAAGTGCATTTGAACCGCCCTATGTTATTACAAATGGTACGATGGGAACAGGTACTTACTTCGTTATCATGAACAGATTGGCTCATGAGAACCAGAAAGTAGGTCTTGCCAGTGCCATGGCGATTGTACTGCTTGGCATTATCATACTTTGTACGATAGCGCAGAAACTCTTCTTTGCTTACGCATTCGATGACGGAACGGATGATGAATCTAGGGCGGCGGTAAGACGGAGAAAGAGGCAGGCAAAAAAGAATCAGGGTTTACGGTAGAAAGGAGTGGCTGTAATGAAGAATAGTAAAGTGAAATTAATATTTTTTGAGATTTTCAAATATGCTATGTTGATAATGGCATCACTTGTTGCGGTAATTCCCGTTGTAGTCTGCGTATTTACAGCATTTAAAACAGAGGAAGAATACCAGAGTACTTCGGCGCTGGCATTACCGAAAAGCTTTTTATATTTTGAGAATTTCAAAGTAGCTTTTACACAGGCAAATATGCTTCGTGGTTTCTTAAATACGGCGTTAGTTCTCATAGTTGTTCTTACGGCGTCCGTACTGGTAAGTTCTATGATTGCCTATGTATTGAACCGTTTTAAATTTATCGGTAATACGTTGATTAGAAACTTGTTTATGTTTGCAGCGCTGCTTCCCGGTATTGCCATGCAGGTTACGATTTATGAGATTATGAACAAACTGCATCTTATCAACCACTTGTACGGATATATGATTTGTTTAATGGGTACGGATATTATCTCTATCTATATTTTCTTACAGTTTTTTGAGAACCTTTCCGTTTCCTTAGATGAATCTGCAATTATTGACGGTTGCACGTATTTTGGCGTTTTCTTCAAAATCCTGCTTCCGCTTTTAAAACCAGCGATTATGACTACGCTTGTATTAAAAGGCGTAGGTGTCTATAATGAATACTATGCTGCGAATCTGTATTTGCAATCTAAAGAGTTAAAAACGATATCTACGGCATTATATACGTTTACAGGTCCTTATGGCAGTCAGTACAATTATATATGCGCCGGCGTACTGATAACGATTATCCCGATACTGATTATCTTTATTGTATTCCAGAAACAGGTATATGGAGGTCTTGCGGCAGGCGCAGTCAAAGGGTAAAAAAATGATGGTAAAAGATAAGTGTTTTTGATAGTGGACAAATAGATTTTGATAATTTAGAATGAAAGAAAGATTATCGCGAAAAGGAGAACACCAAAATGAGCAAAGTGAAAATTTATGGAATTTCCACGCCGAATGTGCCGTGGCAGGAAAAACCGGAAGGATTAAAGGATGCACCGGTATGGAGATACACCGAGAATCCGATTATCGGACGTAATCCGTGCAAAGGCGTAGCACGAATCTTTAACAGCGCAGTTATGCCGTATGAAGGCGCTTTTATAGGCGTATTCCGCGGAGAACAGACAAACGGTATCCCGTATATTTATCTTGGCAGAAGCAAAGATGCTATCCATTGGGAATTTGATGAAGAAAAAATTCCTTTTAAGGATGAAAAGGGCAATGACTTTATGCCGGTATACGCATATGATCCGAGACTGGTGAAAGTAGAAGATACCTACTATATTATCTGGTGTCAGGATTTTTACGGCGCAGCAATCGGTATGGCGAAAACAACGGATTTTAAGACCTTTACCAGAATAGAGAATCCGTTCCTGCCGTTTAACAGAAACGCTGTGTTATTCCCGAGAAAAATAAACGGTAAATTCGTATTGCTTTCCCGTCCGAGCGACAGCGGACATACGCCTTTTGGTGACGTTTTCCTTTCAGAAAGTCCGGATTTGGTTTACTGGGGCAAACACCGTCATGTCATGAGCAAAGGAAGTGAATGGTGGGAGAGCTTAAAAATCGGCGGCGGCGCAGCTCCGATTGAGACAAGCGAGGGATGGCTTTTATTCTATCACGGTGTAACCGGAACCTGTAACGGATATGTTTACAGCATCGGCGGCGCTATTCTTGATATCGATAATCCGTCCGTTGTAAAATACCGCTGCGAGACATTCCTGCTGACACCGGAAGAATGGTATGAAGAAAGAGGATTTGTTCCGAATGTAACTTTCCCGTGCGCAACGATGCAGGATGCGGAAACAGGAAGAATCGCAATTTATTACGGTGCGGCAGATACATATGTTGGACTTGCCTTTACACAGGTTGACGAGATTGTAGATTATATCAAAGAGCACAGTGTTGTAACTGCGACGGATACGGAAATCGGAATCCGCTAAGAGTAGTGGATAGGATTCGGATGTCAAAAGGTCTTTTATGATTGTATATTAGCAGATTGCACAAATTGTCCTCGCAGCTATCCGGCTTCGGCAGATGGATTTTCTATATATTCCGAGGTAGCTGTGGAGGTGGACGCAATCGTCCGATATTCGCCATCCGGGCTTAAATCGGACTTTAAACGGAATATTAAGAAAATCTCATCTTACTTCGCAGGATAGCTTTGAGGACAGTTTGCGTAATCTGCTGATAACATTTTATCGAAGCAACTTTTGACACTTGAATCTGGATAGGTAATTGTGAAACACCTATGATAACGCTTGTCTATGTGTAAAATATACAAATCCATAAACGGGTACTGTGAAACCGTAGACCACGGGAAGTGGTCTTGTACTTATGCATGCGGTATTTCCGCATGTTATGTACCGTTACGGTTGAACTGTAGCGGAAGCGGACCCGTGTTGGATTGTATTTTTACATATAGACAGCGTTGCTTCGATGTTTCACAATTACCTGATTGATAGTAGAAAGAGAGGAATATAGGGAAATGTTTGATACACAGGTCAAAGAGCATTTGCTAAGCGGCATCATTCCGTTCTGGCAGCGCCTGCGGGATGAAGAGTACGGCGGTTTTTACGGATATATGGGATATGACTTGGCAATAGATAAAAAAGCTGTCAAGGGATGTATTTTAAACAGCAGAATCCTTTGGTTTTTTTCCAACGCTTACTTATTGTTAAAGGATGAGCAGTTATTAAAAGATGCCGGTCATGCTTTTAAGTTTCTGAAAGACCATTGTTTGGATGAAGAAAACGGCGGTATTTACTGGTCGCTTACATTTGACGGAAAGCCGGAAGATACGACGAAACATACTTATAATCAGGCATTTGCCATCTATGCCCTGTCTTCTTATTATGATGCGTCAAAAGATGAGCAGGCGCTTAAAATAGCGCAAAAACTCTATCACATAGTTGAAACAAAGTGTAAGGATGAATACGGCTATTTAGAGGCGTTTAATATCCGGTTTGAACCGGCTGAAAATGATAAATTATCAGAAAACGGCGTCATGGCGGAAAAGACGATGAATACGCTGCTGCATGTGTTTGAAGCATATACGGAGCTGTACCGCGTTACCCATGACGGAAAAGTGGCAGACAATATCAGGTATATGTTGGACCTGGTCGCTGATAAAGTGTATAACAGTAAAATCGGACGGCAGGAAGTCTTTTTTGACAGAACATGGAATACTTTGATAGATTTGTATTCCTACGGACATGACATTGAGACGTCCTGGCTGATTGACAGGGGATTGGAGATTCTGGGTGATGATGACTATACGGCAAAACTTTCCCCGATAACGAAGACAATAACGGAAAATATATATAAAAGGGCATACACCGGCAATTCTCTTGTCAATGAGGCGGAGAATGGCGTTGTGGATACCACCCGCATCTGGTGGGTGCAGGCGGAAGCCGTAGTAGGATTTTTAAACGGCTATCAGAAATCGCCAGAACATAAAGAATATCTGGAAGCGGCAGAAGATATTTGGGGATATATCCGGGACTATCTGGTAGATAAGAGATGCTCCGAGTGGTACTGGGCTTTGGATGAGAACAGGAAACCTTTGGAAAAACCGATTGTAGAGCCGTGGAAGTGCCCATACCATAACGGAAGAATGTGTTTTGAAGTGATAAGGAGAATGAGAGATGATACATAAACAATATTATGTGGAAAAAGCAAAAGTAGACAGACTTGTTGCAGCAAAAAACAGAAAAAGCGATTATTATAACGGTATTTATGACAGATACGAATATCCGGTACTGACCCGTGAGTTTGCGCCTGTCCATTGGAGATATGATTTAAATGAGGAAACCAATCCTTATTTTATGGAACGGCTTGGCATTAATGCAGTGATGAACTCCGGCGCCATCTATATGAACGGAAAGTATCATCTGATAGTCAGAGTAGAGGGAAATGACAGAAAATCTTTCTTTGCCGTAGCAGAGAGCGAGAGCGGTGTTGACGGCTTCCATTTCTGGGATTATCCGGTGGAACTGCCGGATACCTGCCCGGACGAGACGAATGTTTACGATATGCGTCTGACAAAGCATGAGGACGGCTGGATTTACGGCGTGTTCTGTTCGGAAAGCAAAGATAAGGAAAATGCTGACCTTTCCGCGGCAGTAGCGGAGGCGGGCATTGTCCGTACAAAGGACTTAAAGAAATGGGAGCGTCTGGACAATCTGAAAACGCTCCAGTCACCGCAGCAGAGAAATGTTGCCCTGCATCCGGAATTCGTAAACGGGAAATATGCTTTTTATACAAGACCGATGGACGGTTTTATTGAGACAGGAAGCGGCGGCGGAATCGGATTTGGACTGTGTGATGATATTGAACATGCCGTGATTGATGAAGAGAAGATTATCAGCAGAAGAATTTACCATACATTGACGGAAGCGAAAAACGGCACGGGAGCAGTACCCATCAGAGGAAAAAAATGCTGGATTCATTTCGCGCATGGCGTGCGTAATACGGCAGCAGGACTGCGTTATGTACTGTATGCTTTTGCAACGGATTTAAATGACCCGGCGAAAGTGCTTGCGGAGCCGTCAGGCGTATTCTTAGTGCCGCTTGGAAAAGAGCGCGTAGGCGACGTTTCCAATGTTGTGTTTACAAACGGCGCCATCGCAAGGGAAAACGGCGATATTTATCTGTATTATGCTTCCTGTGATACGAGAATGCACGTTGCGACTACAACGATTGATAAGATGGAGGATTACCTGTTCAATACGCCGCGTGACCCGCATCGTTCACCTGACTGTGTAAAGCAAAGATGTGAGTTTATTAAGAAAAATCTGGAGTTGTTATAGGCAGGAGATTGTTTATGAAGGTAGAACTGGACAACGAAAACCTTTTGTATACCGGCAGGATTGACAGGAGAAATCCGAAGAGACCGGAATTTGTGTTTCCGGCAACCTCTTTATCTTTTCGTTTTTATGGTAAGAGCGCACAGCTTCGGGTTAGTAACCATCGTTTATATTGGAACAGTGTCGTAGGGGCGGTTGTGGACGGCGCACAGAAACGGTTTGACCTTAATGCGGAAGGCGAAACGGTGATTACGCTGTTAGAAGAGGAAAAAGACGGTGAACATGATGTTATGATATTCAAGCGCATGGATAGCTGTCATGAACTGATTTTAGAGGAACTGATATTGCCGGAGGGAAGCCGCCTGCTTCCTGCGCCGGAGAGATTAAAACGCAGGATAGAAGTCTACGGCGATTCCGTATCGGCAGGGGAAGTGTCGGAAGCGGTTCATTATCTCGGAAAAGAAGACCCGGAGCATAACGGGGAGTTTTCCAATAGCTGGTATTCTTATGCGTGGATAACGGCAAGAAACCTCCATGCCGAACTGCATGATATCGCACAGGGCGGAATTGCCCTGATGGACGGAATCGGATGGTTTGAGGAACCGAACAGAATCGGAATGGAAAGTGTGTGGGATAAAGTGCATTACCATCCGGGACTCGGTGAAGCGACGCCATGGGATTTTGCATGTTATACGCCGCAGGTTGTCATTGTGGCAATTGGGCAAAACGACAGTCATCCCGAAGATTTCATGAAAGAAGATTATCACGGCGAAAAGGCAAAACTTTGGAGAAAAAAATACGGCGGCTTTCTGGGTATGCTGCGGGAGAAATATCCGCAGGCGCATATTATCTGCTGTACAACATTATTAGGGCATGATAAGTCATGGGATGATGCAATAGGAGAAGTGTGTGCTGAAATTGAAGATGAGAAGATAACACACTATGTATTCCGCAGGAATGGGCGCGGAACGCCGGGACATCTTCGGATTCCCGAAGCGGAGGAAATGGCGCAGGAATTAGCAGCTTATATTGAAAGTCTGCATGTGGAAGGATGGAACTGATATGTATAAGGTTGACATAACAAGATTGCAAAATTGTATGAAAAGAGCAGAGAACGGCGGGGAGCTGACGATTGGTTTTCTGGGCGGTTCCATCACACAGGGAAGCGTTGCCACTACACCTGAAAACACATATGCTTACAGAGTGTTTACATGGTGGGAAAAGACGTTTCCTAACGCCAAATTCAATTATGTGAATGGCGGTATTGGAGGAACGACTTCTCATTACGGCGTATCTCGTGCCGTAACGGATTTGTTGATGTACCAGCCGGATTTTGTAGTAATGGATTTCAGCGTGAATGATGACGTAAATGAATTTTTTCAGGAAACATACGAAGGCGTCACGCGCAAAATCTTAAGCTGGCCTTCCGCTCCGGCGCTTATATTGCTAAATAACGTTTTTTACGATACCGGGCTGAATGCGCAGGAGTATCATAATGCCGTAGGAGAGTGGTATCATGTGCCGTATGTGAGCATCAAAGATACCTTATATCAGAAAATACAGCAGGGCATCTATACGAGAGATGAGCTGACGCCTGACGGACTGCATCCAAACGATAAAGGGCATGAACTCGTAGCAGGAGAGATTACGGCGTATCTGGAAAGTGTGAAAAGTTCGCCAAAGACAAAAGAAGTAATACTGGCGGCGGACGGTGCGAAAGAAGTGCCGGCGAATATGACGCTCCCTGCGCCTATGACGCAAAACGCTTATGAAAATGCGAAAAGGCTTACGATTCGTGAGATTTCCCCGAAACTTTCCGGTTTTCGTGCTGATACGGAGGAAAAGACCGGACATCTGGATCATTTTAAAAACGGATGGATTGCAAAAGAGGCGGGAGACAGTATTTACTTTGAAGTCGAGGCGTCCTGTATTGCGGTGCAGTACCGAAAGACCATTAACAGACCTGCCGTGCGTGCGGAATTGATTCTGGATGGAGATACGGCACATAAAATAATGCTGGACGGCAATTTTGACGAAGACTGGGGAGACTGCCTGTATTTGGAACCGATTCTTCATCATGGAGTCAACAAAAAACATACGATAGAAATCGTAGTTCCTGAAAATGAGGAAAAAGGGAAAACACCGTTTTATCTAATGGCGCTTATTATAGGTTGAAAGAATGATATTCTTTCAACCGTGAGTTTGTGCTGACGTTTTCAACGTCCGACACAAACATCACAGACTGAGAAAGTTAAATCTTAATGGAATGGAGATTAGTATGAGCATTTTAAAGTTAAAGCCGAGCTGCAAGGATTATATATGGGGCGGACAGCGTCTGGCGAAAGAATACGGAAAAGAGTATGACGGGGATGTATTGGCGGAATCATGGGAGTTGTCCTGTCATCCGGATGGTCCGTCCATGATTGTAAACGGCACACATGCAGGAAAGTCATTGAAACAGTATATAGACGAACAGGGAAAATCCGTATTGGGAGAGAACTGTAAACGTTTCGAGGATTTCCCGATTTTGATTAAATTTATTGACGCCGCAGACAATCTCTCTATTCAGGTGCATCCGGATAACCAATATGCGCTGCAAAATGAGGGGCAGTACGGAAAGACGGAAATGTGGTATGTGATGGATGCCGGAAAAGACGCTTTCCTGTACTATGGCTTTCAGAAAGAAATCAGCAAAGAAGAGTTTGAAAAAAGGATTAAGGAGGATACGCTGTTAGAGGTGCTTAATGCTGCACCCGTCCGGAAAGGCGATGTATTTTTCATTGAATCCGGAACGATACATGCAATCGGTAAAGATATTCTGATTGCAGAAATCCAGCAGAACTCCAACGTGACATACCGTGTTTATGATTACGGAAGAGTCGGAAAAGACGGAAAGAAGAGGGATTTACACATTGATAAGGCGGTTGCCGTGACAAACAGAGCGCCGGTTGTAAAAGATAACCGCCATTATCCGCATATCGCGGACTGCGATTATTTTACGGTAGATAAGCTGAATCTTGACGGCAAAGTAATGAAGAAAATGGAGGGAGTCGTTTCCGAAGCGTCATTTGAAAGTATTCTGATACTGGACGGAAAAGGAACAATCTCCAATCAGGGCGAGACGGTAGAGTATAAAAAAGGAGACAGTTTCTTCTTGCCGGCAGGAAGCGGAAGCTATCAGATTGAGGGCGCGTGTGACGCCTTGATTACGACGATTCGGGGGTAAATAGTACAAGTCAGGTCGATGGACCTGACTTGTTTTATGTTTAAGATTCGGGTGCCAAAAGGTGCTGCGATAAAATATTATCAGCAAATTGCATAAATTGTCCTTAAAGCTGTCCTGCGAAGACGATTTATGCAATCTGCTGATATATCATTATACAAGCACCTTTTGACACCCGAATCCGTTTAATTAATCTTATTAAGTTTGTTATCGACAAGCCACTGAATATCATCTTCAAATATGGTCTTATATCTTAATGAAAATTCCATGTCTGACGTATCTCTTCCGTTAGTAGTGTAGGCGAAAGAAATTTTATACTGCCATTCTCCCGGATATACATCTATTTCAGTATTTATGTCAACCTCATCTTGTATGTCTTTTCCCTCTTTATAAAAAGAATAAGCGACTTTACCTGACGGGTCATATACTTCAAAAAATATAAAGGATTCATCGGTAAAAGGATTCCAGTAATTATGTCCGCTCCCATCTATCAGATTTTTCAGGGTAATTGAAATATCTATACTATTATCATGGTTTACATAAAATATGGTTCCTCTGACGTTTTCTTTGCCTGTTACTGTAGGCATCATTCGTTCTGAAAAAGAAACACCTGTATTCAATATATAACCGTTTTGAATATCCTCTTTCGTTTGCTCGTAAGTCCTGTAAAAATCATATGTCTGATTAAGCAGCGGAGAGTCGTCCGCAGTTTGTTCATTCTCGATTTCTTCATTCTCAATTTCATCAGAGGATATATCTGATGTATCCGTATCGGTTGTAAATCCCAACACAGACGGATTAATCAGCTTTGCGGTTACAGATGTTTTTTCTGCAGGCGTTTGATCCGTGCTTAGACGTACATACCAAATGCCGGGATACACAACATCTGTCACCATAATCATTTCATTTCCGGTAATGTATTCTTGGTTTCCTGATATAAAGCCATTTTGATTAAAGGTATATGTCCGCACCACTTCGCCATCAGGGTCAATGACTTCAAGCGTTCGGTGGCTATTTCCTACGACAACTGCATTTAACTGAATTTTAGCATTGTCATCTGTGATATTAAGTGCAACATCTTTACTTGCCGCCTCTTCACCTTGTTGAAAGCCGATAATTTCAGCCGCTTTTCTTTTTAAAGAAACGGCGTCCGTTTCAATATTAGGATTTGCCTTATTATGCGCATTTGCCGTATATGCGCCCGAAAAGGTAAATCCGCAGACAAGCATAAACGTAAGTAACAAGGATGTAATAATCCCCCATTTTGGTATTTTCTTAAAATTCATAATCGAATCCAGCCTTTCTATCAATATTTCCTTGCTTTCGTTCAATGTGAGAGAAGCACGGGAATCCTTGTAACTTCCGCCGAACCTTATGGCATTTAGCAAGGTATCTCCATAGGCGCGCCGTCCCTGCATGTCAAGTTCCCGTATGACGGCTTCATCACAGGAGAGTTCACAAACCCTCTCTATTTCTCTGCTCATTAGATAAACAAACGGATTAAACCAATGTACGCAGACGGTTAGCTGTACCAGCCATTTATAAAACATATCCCGTCGTTTGAAGTGCATGAGTTCATGTTGAATTGTAAATTCAAAATCCGCAGGCGGCAGATTAGTGGTAGGGAGTACAATACAGGGGCGGAAAAATCCAATCAGCAAAGGTGAGGAAACCAGACTATTTGTGTATAACTCCACCGTGGTTTTTATCCGGTTTCGTTCCACCAGTTTTCCGAACCGTTCCAATAAGTTAATATTCCCCACTTCCACGCAGCTGGCGCGGATGTATTTAACAAAGTCCTGATAAATCGTGATTTTCCGAATAAACAGGATGAGCGCCACTGCCAGCCAGCCAATCCAGAGGTTTTGCCATACTGTTAATGTTGTATTTCTACCGGGACTGCTGACCGATTCTGCTGGCTTTGCTTGTTCATTAGGCAGACTATTTTGCCCATCTGTCACATTGTCTGTTTGGGGGGTATCAGCTATGTCGCCCTGCTGCGTGTAAGGGGAAACTGTCTCTGTTTGCTCCGCCCCCCTGTCAATCCCTTGAAAAAGTGTTGCCATTAAGTTTGTTTCCGGTGCAAATGGACAAAGCAGACGAGCGACCACCACAAGCCAGATATAATACTGCCATCGTTTGCTCAGCCGCTCTTTAAACAAGGGGCGGAGCAGGAACAGTAAGAGAATCAGAAGAGTGCCTGAGATGGAAAGCGATAAAACGACTTTCAGTATTTCACTCATTTATCGCGCTCACCGCCTTCCCAATGCTTTCTCAAATCCTCGTAATCATCAGGGGAAAGCAAGTCTTTTTGAATAAGCGTGGAAACAAGACCTTTCGCGTTTCCTTCATATAGTTTATCAAGCAGAGTTTTGGTCTGTGCCTCTTGATAGTCCATTTCTAAAACAGTCGCAATATATTGATTGCGGAAACCTGTTTTACTTGTTTTCAAAAAGCCTTTATTAGTCAGACGCGAGAGCAAAGTTATAATTGTGTTTTTCGTCCACGGAGTTCCTTTATCCTCTAACGCCTTGACAATTTCCGCATATAAAGCTGTGCCGCCGTTAGCCCATATAA
>CAZKOR010000021.1:0-30451 GCA_964554405.1 uncultured Bacteroides sp.
GAGGTTTCTTTTTTTTCAATTGGCATTATTTCTGAATTACAGGAATGCTCCTCATATCATAAGAACAGCAAGATAATATTGCACAATACCATATCTTGTCCCATATCTGTACTTCGAGTATAATCTAATACAATATTCTGATTTTTATTTCATGTTATCGCAATTTCGTTATTATTTTTTCTACATCAATTTATAATATATTATTTGCTTTTCTATTTCACATATTTTAATATCTATATATCCGCATTTCTTATATATTCTGCAAAGCATTACGCTTTATCAATTATACGAAAGGTATATTCCATGGCTAATCTTAATCTCCAATCTTCCAGCTTTCCGAAAGCAGGCAGAAAACAATCTTATAAAAAGAAGCAGATCAACTGGCATGAGGCAGCCTGCTGTGCAATACAGATAGATCTTAGGGATTACATCCATCTGCTTGAGTTCCTGACAGAATATCCGCTCGGAAACGGCAGCTACAGGATCGACCTGCTTCTAATAAAAAAACTCTCAGACCAGCCGATTCCCAAAAACTTCGCAAAAATATTTAAAACCTTCAACCTCTTTGAAATCAAGGGACTCGGCTCCTCCGTGAGTACGGACTGCTATTATAAAACCATCGGCTACGCATGCTTTCTCATTGAACAATCCGGCAGTACAAACCAGTACATCAACACGGATATCAGCCTGTCATTTTTGTGCCTGCATTATCCCCGAAAACTCATCAATCACTTGACAAAAAATCGACATTTAAAGGTTGAAAAAACTGCTCCGGGGGTTTATCATATCATTAATGAGATATTTATTACACAGATTATCGTTACCTGTAAATTATCCCCCGACGACAGCCTGTATCTACACTGCCTGACGGTTAACCTATCGGATTCAGCTTTGATTGACAGGCTTGCAGATGATTACATCATCCATAAAGATCAAGATATCTATATACATTATTTAAACCAAATAACCACCGCCAATAATAGAAAGAAAGGAGGTTCCGCCATGGTTTGCGAAGGACTTTTAAATTTATTCGGCACAAGTTCCGAAGAAATTATTGAACGTACTAAGAAAGAGACTAAGGAAGAGGCCGCATCATTTTACCAGCCTAAGATTGATGCACTATCTTCAAAGGTAAATTATCTACAGGAACTTTTAATACAGCATAATATTCCTTTTAATATGGAATCGTAAGGAGTTATCCCAAGCCATTTCTTATGAGGTGACTTGGGGTATTATTCCTATTTTCTTCTTTTCCATCCGACACCTCTTCCGGTACACCGATAACATTCCTATTGAAAAACAAATCCTCCTGTTACAACATATATCTACAATCTACAATCCTTTCCTCAGTTAATGACTGAATATCCGCAAACTCCTTCCACGCTGTGAGGATAACCACCTCATCCGCCTTATCCAGTACTTTCGCTTTAGAATCTTCATATATAATTGGCAGATCATAATGCTGCCTGAACTCTTCCATCGCAAGCGGATCATAAGCTATAATATTGGTATACCCGTCATCTACTAATCCAGATATAACCTTGGCAGCCGGTGTATCTCTGACATCATCCGATTCTGGTTTAAAAGAAAGTCCTAGAATACCAATGCAGCTATCCTTCTCTATGTTTTCTTCTATCTGCGCAGTCATGTATTCCGGCCGCCTGTCATTTACTGCAATCACATTCTTTAAAATCTGCCCGTCAAAACCTTTCGCCTTGCCAAGCGCATAGATGGCGTTCGTATCCTTAGGCAGGCAATACCCGCCATAACCGCAGCCAGGATACACATAAGATGTCATATTGCATCCGTTCCACCGCTTATCCATATGTAAAATACGAAAGGCCTGAGCCACATCTATTTCTCCAATCGTGTCCGCAAGCTGTGCCATTTCATTGGAATAACTGATCAGCGTTGCCAAGAGTGTATTAGATAAATATTTAATAAATTCACCAGTATTCAATGACACACAGAATTTTGGAATGTCAAAGCCGTCATACAATTCCAGCAAAATCTTGCTGGCACGATCATCACTGACTCCCAGAACAATGCGGTCAGCATGCATGAAATCCTCCCAGCAGGTTCCTTCTCGAAGAAACTCCGGATTATTAGCCACTCCCAACTGTTTACCCAACTCAAATCCTTTGGACTGGATATAGGGAATAATTTTTTCCGATGTAGTTGATGGCGGAATGGTAGATTTTGTAACCAGAACCCTATACCTGCCATCTTTGCATGCCTGTAGAGTCGTATCAATAGCTCCATATAAATAGGTCAAATCTGCTTCTCCGCCCTCTCCGTAAGGAGTCCCAACACAATAATATACACAGTCACTGACAGCTACTGCAGATGCCGCATCTTCTGTCAACTGAAAATTTTTTCCCAGATTACGCACCAACGCCTCATCTAATCCAGGCTCATGAAAAGGAAGCTTACCCTTTTTTAAGATATCCATTCGTTTTGTATTGACATCTATTCCATATACAGTAACTCCCTTTTCTGCAAACCCAACCGCAGTCGTCAGTCCCACGAATCCAAGCCCGAACACTGTTACTACCATATGAATTCTCCTTCCTTATTCTCCTTGATAAATTGTAAAAATCTGCGCACTCCGTCAACTACTGATATAGAAGGAGCATACCCCAGTTTTTCGCGTGCTTTATCGATAATCGGGCAGCGTCTCTCCGGATTGTTTGTCAGATAATCCTTATCTTCCGATGTTTGATAGCATACTTTTCCTTTATAACCAAAGATTTCCTCCCCGGCTGCCGCATAAATATCTGCCAATTCCTTAATGGAAATCTCCGGCTTGTCCATGCCAATATTAAAATAATCATAGCTGCCATAGAGCATTACCTTTAAATATCCCACTATTGCATCCGCAATATAGCAGAATGTCCTGGTAGGACTGCCACTTGAAAGAATAACAATATCTTCTCCCTCGTAAACAGCTTTTGCAAAATCTGCCGGTACTCTCTTATCTGTAATCCTCATGCCCGGACCATAATTATTGAACGGTCTTGCAACACCTATTGGCAAATCAAATTTCTGTGCAAACAACATACACATTGTCTCACCAAATCTCTTAGCCTCATCGTAACAAGCCCTCGGTCCGGTAGCTGAGACATTTCCTCTGTACTCCTCTGATGTGGGAATATGCGCTGCATCAGGATCACCATATAATTCCGAGCTGGAAAAGAAAAGGAAACCTCTGATTCCTTTTTCCTTATAAAATTCCAACAGGGAACGTAAGCCCCATACATTGGCATCCAATGTTTCAATCGGATACTTTCGATAAAACGTAGGTGATGCTATTGATGCCATATGAATAATATAATCAGCTTCGGCAGCTTCCGGCACATCTGAAACAGCGTCCTTGATAATATCAAATTTTCTGATCACAAATCTTGAGTCTGCTTCTAAAGCTTCTATCCATACAGGCTTTCCGAGCATAAAATTGTCAAGTCCAATTACCTTTTTTACACCTAATTCTTCTCCCTTGCTCCGGAAGAAATTCATAAAATAATATCCGAGAAATCCTCCACATCCCGTAATCAGCACAGTTGCACCCTGAAGTTTTTCTTTTTCAATGTTGGAAAGATGCGCTTCGATGTAATCCATATCTTCTACTTTAATTGACATTTGTTTTTACCTCTTTTCCAGTTTATATGATGCCTACATATTCTCTTTGATGATCTTTACCATGAAATCCATCATATCTTTTGTCATACCCGGATAGACACCGATCCAAAACGTTTCAAACAGTGTACGGTCAGAATTTGTCAAATCACCCACCACACGATATCCTGTCTTTTCCTCCCTCATTTCATCAAAGCAAGGATGCTTAATCATGTTACCGGAAAAAAGCATACGAGTCTGAACCTTATTTTTCTCTAATGCCTGTACAAGCTTATCTCTGTCTTCTGTTTCCCTGACTGTAATCGGAAAACCAAACCAGCTGGCGGAAGCATTGGAATCCACCTCCGGAAGATACAACTTATCCTGTAAATCCGATAACTGCTTATAGAGATATTCAAAATTCTCCTGTCTGCGCTTCACAAAATAAGGCAATTTCTTAATCTGTGCACAGGCAATCGCAGCCTGGATATCCGTAATCTTTAAATTATAACCCATATGGCTGTACACATATTTATGATCATAGCCATGGGGAAGTTCTCCATAATCGCCGTCATAACGATGACCGCACATATTATCATGTCCCCCCAAGCAGTGGCAGTCTCTTCCCCAGTCACGGAAGGACAACATTGCCCTGTATAAAATCGGGTTGTCCGTATAGACCGCACCACCTTCTCCCATAGTCATATGATGTGCCGGATAAAAGCTGGATGTACCGATATCTCCCCATATTCCTGTTTTCTTGGTAACTCCATCAATTGTATATTCTGCTCCTAAAGCATCACAATTATCTTCAATCAGCCACAAATTGTGCTTTTCGCAGAATGCCTTAATCTCCTTGAGATTAAATGGGTTTCCCAATGTATGTGCAATGAAAACTGCCTTAGTCTTCTCAGATAAAGCATCCTCCAAATGAGTAACGTCAATATTATAGCTGGGGATATGTATATCCAAAAATACCGGAACCGCGCCAAACTGGATAATCGGCGTTATTGTAGTCGGAAAAGCCGCCGCAACCGTAATCACTTCATCACCTTTTCTGATTCGTCTAGACTCATCCAACAATGGAGATGTAAGCGCCTGAAAGGCAATCAGATTTGCTGAGGACCCTGAATTCACAAGCCCCACATATTTTACATCAAGATATTCTTTCAATGCTTCTTCTAATTCTCTTGTAAACCGTCCCGCAGTCAGCCAAAACTCTAAGACACTGTCCACACCATTGATCAGTTCATTTTCATCAAAGATACGCCCCGCATAGCGGATAGAATCCTTACCTTCCTCAAACGGCTTGTCCGTTTCTTTCATGTATTTTTGATAATATTCCGTTACCATGCTGAATATCTCATTTTTCGCCTGTTCTTGTGTTTTGTTTTCAAACATTGTAATTTTCCTCTCTTCCTGTTTCACTTATATTTCTTGTTGCAAATTGCTTTCAATCATTTTTTTCGTATTGCGAAAATTCACACAATCACTATAATCTTCTTCCCTGATTTCTAAAGACAACGGACAGTCATACTGATACTTCCTGTATAATCCAAGCAGATCATCCACTTTTTTCTGGGATGTAAATCCGGTACCATGATTCTTCATATATCCGTTTTCAACAAAATCATTAAAATGTATTAACTTACAAATGTGTTGATTAGCCTTAAAATAATGTTCCATGCTATAGTCTATCTTAGGCGGAATATACTCCGTATCACCCGGGTAAAAATCTGCTTCCTTCAGCCATATATTCATATATTTCTCTGTCATCATCGCATGACAGACATCCAACACCGTACCAACCCGCTCCCCGAATCTTTCCCTTAGATACTTCACAATCTCCGTTGTATCTAAGAAAATACCGTTGCAAAGCCTAGGCGGCTCAAGTCTTTCTTCCTTATATTCCATGGCAACTACATTCTCGATTGCCATATCCACTTGGGGATAATCACAAAATAAATCTGTCAAGCGCCTTTCCAAATGTTTACGAAATAACTCATATTCCATAAAATCATACATAGATAATCCACAATGAATCACTACAAGCACTCTGTGTTTCCAAATATCTGCACAATACTGTGCAAGGCAGAACACATTTTTAATTACCGAATCATCCTCATGCTGAAAAATATGTTCCATATGCATCATCTGTTTATTGGCCATATATGGCACGTGTACGACTTCCACGTTATGTAAAGTGAACACATCTTTCGGATAGTGAGTTTGAAAAACATTTCCGTAATCCATAAAATCTTCTGTCAGATTGTACTCTATACCATCGCATCCGCAGCGTATTTTTTCTTTTATCTCGTCTATGTCAAGTGAAGCTTTGGCATATAAATTTATTTTCTCCATTGCTGCCCTTCCATATTTCTCGCAATCTTAAATCGAACCTCCAGGATAACACCATACATAGCACATAACATGATCATTAACACCAAGTAATAAACTGCCGCTCCTACAGTGCCATATCCTGCCACAATATATCTCAAACCAATTGCCGCAATCAAAGATACTATGCAGTGCGGCTGCCATAACATTTTCTGACAGCGCATAATAGTCAACACCACACTCTGATATCCTGAGACCGCCAAAAAAGCACTTGCAAAAAGCAAGATTATCAATTCTCTTTTATAACTTGACAAATCTGTCCTGTAAAGAAGCGATAAAACGGGTATTCCCAACAAATACGCCCCGATGATACATATGGTCGAAATTCCCGCGATAACCAACATCTGTCTTTTGATTCTTCTTTTAAAATCTTTCTTCCTGCCCTGCTCCCATTCCACTGCCATAGACACCAATGTAGGCTGATATACAAAATTATTTAATAATCCAATCACAAATACAGGCATAGCTACAAATCCATAACACGCCTGTACCTCATCTGTCAGACATGCATCTATCGCATATTTAGGTGCATTATTCTCATAAAGCGACAAAAAAGAAATACCAAAAATTGGAAAAACTGTTTTTATAACATTTCCAATTTCCTTTATATCCTCTCTGTAGATCACTGGATTGATCAAACGATCCTCTTCCCCACATATATGCGGATAAGATAAGCGCAACAGTAAAATAAAAAGAACGAATGATATTCCCAGACACAGCAGCAAAGTAATCGCTAGATTCCCAGTATAATATAAAGCAATTGAGAATACTACAAATATCCCCATCCATCTAAGACAAAACATCCGGGCGCCCGCATCAAGTCTGTCCCGGCCCTGATAATATCCCCAAATCACATCCTCTAGAGATTCTACCGTATAAATCATACAAATAGCCAAAATAACTACTATTTTCTTCCTGTCATAACCCAAGCAAAGATTCGCATAAACTAAATAACCGGCGACAGTTATAACCATAAACGTTACTGTCACTATACGAGTTTTCAGATAAGTAGAAAAGGAAAAGCGGGACTCCACGTCCGTCACTTGGTAATTACGCACACCGAACTTTCCTATCGTCATCATCAGATTACCTACAGCAAAAGCTATGGTAAGCATCCCTGCATCTGCAAGACCTGTCATACGCGTGACGATCATCGACATAATAACTGCTTCGGCTGCATTGAGCAAACCTGCTGCTGTATTCCAGATATAATCGTCTTTTTTCATAATCATCCTGTTAAATTTTTATATATTGTACATTTACCAATCTCAATTTTATTCTCTCATTTGTTGCTCTACTATTATTTCATGCGTATTAATATTCATTCCACCATTACACATTTTACAATAGTTATAATATCCTTTCTCACTATATCCCAAATATTACTTTAGCAATTCCTTTCTTCTTTCATCATATTTTTCTAAATTAAAAAGCGAATCTGGAAATTTTGCGAAATGGTAAAATGACCGTGAATAGGTATTGAATTTTAAGGTACAAATTTTATTTGCGGAAACAGTTTTTCAATAAAATTGGAGATACTTCAAGTAACTCCTTGCCATTATCAAAGATTTTTGTTATGCTTTTCATTGATATAGATCTCCTTCTGCTGATGATTTTATTGGGTAATTTCATTACAGCAATATGAAGCACCTATACCATTTTATGTTATAGTTGTTTTTTATAGTTTTTAATACATTTTAGTGAGCGAAGTATGAGTGATTACTTGACCATTATAATAGATTTCAGCCACACAAGTGAAAAATTTTTTCAGCCATTTCCAAATCATGCTGGTCGTCAATTTCAAACCATTTTTGTCCGTTTAAAACTAATCCTTTTATCAAATCCGGACTTCTCTTGACTATGACCTGCATCACATTTTCGAAAGGTTGCTTTATTCCTCTTTCTTCCTCAATGACTTTTATTGCAGGACATAAGTAATCTCTTACAAACGTGAAAGAAAACTTGTGAATATTAACCGTTTTATACTTATCAGATACAACATAATCCTCCGAACGCATGCTTTTGTGTGTCCAATCAACAACAAAGCCTTCTTGATCCAACTCAGCAAAAGTTCCATCCAGCATGTCATTGTACGGCTCCAAAACAGTTACATTAGTCACATCCAATGATATCAGATCATCCAAAATTACTTTATGAAAAAAAACATCCCCTTCCAATAACAGTAGCTCATCGTAATCTTTAAGGACATTCAGACCTTTTTTCAAAGAATATACTGTATTCGTCTGATCATAAATATCATTTTCAGCATAAACAATGGACATATTTGCAAAATGATTTCCTATTCTATTCCTTATTTGCTCTTTTAAATATCCAACTACAAGAATAACTTCGGATATCCCCACTGCACTTAGATTCTCCAACGCATTTTCAAGAATAGGAATACCATTTACCTCCGTTAAACATTTATGATTCTGCAAAGTAAGCGGCTTTAGTCTTGTTCCCATCCCCGCCACTAAGATAATAGCTTTTCTGTTCATATTCTACTCCTCTATCAGATTCAAAAATCTTTCCAAACTATATACCAAAAATCTTTGTTCCCCTGTCATCCCATCTGTACAATGAGGTATAAACTCATCTCTGGTAGGACCTGTCCAATCCGCCATCCATTGATTCATTGCACGTGGCATTGCTATTTTTTCCGGAACAGGTATTTCTGGATATTTCATCCTAAACAGTTCTCTCAATAAATATTTGCTTTCTCCAGCTCTTACCCTCGCAAGGTCAAGCGGATCCTTCATTTTTAAATATGCATACGGATCAAAATACTCTAATCCAGCCAGCTTAAATGAATTTATATAAGCGCCCGAAGAACTTGGAGCAAATATTTGATACATAAAACGAAAAAAATCTACATCTTTTATACCGACTTTAAAGTTTTGATAAACACAATCCATATCTACAGGTGTTTTTAATGTGTATTCTGGCTTTACAAAGGTAAACCTATTTTTCCATCCTTCATAATCCCAATCCTGAGATAATAACCCATCATATCCACCAAACGCCATATCAGCATTATCTCCAAAGATAATTAATTCTGCCCCCGACTCTTTTATTTCTATCGAAAGTTTATATACCTGTGGTTCATTGGCAAATACCGGACAACCATCTCTCAGCATTAATTTGTCAATACTCTCCAAATAATCATCCCAGGTTATATCAACTATTACATGTTCCAGCCCATAATAATCACAATACGCTTTCGCCCTCTCCGTTTCATCAATCGCACCCACGGCTGAACATTTTGCTGTATACGCCTTTGTGCCCTTTGGCATATAAGAGGCCAAAATTGCGGAATCCATCCCGCCGCTTAAGAGAATAGCGGCATTTGACAAATCTAGTTTTTCAAGCATACTTCGAATTTGATAATCGATATCCTTTGCAGTTGCACATGCAATTAGTTTATCATTGGGAACAGGAATATAATTATCATGTTCCAATCCTTCTTTAAATGTCTTATTTTGATCTACCACATATCGAAATGCCAAAAACGAACTCATACAATAATTTTTGTCAACCATAGTTTTCCTCCGTCATATATCAAATTATATTTCCAAATAAGAAAGCTTTATCGCTACGCATAATATGTGCATCGCTTTATCCAAATCCTCTAAACTGGGATATGTGGGCGCGATTCTCAAATAAGCGTCTTCTTTATCATCTCCATATGGAAATGTGGATCCGGCAGGTGTAATACTCACCCCTGCCTCTTTACATCTTCTCCATACATCATGTGCCATACTATTCAACAACTTGATGTTAATGAAATACCCTCCTTTGGGATTAATCCAGGCAGCAATATTCCATCCATCTAATTGTTCATGTAAAATGCGATCTACCAAATCAAATTTTGGTTTAATGATATCTCTATGCTTTTTCATATGAGCATCCAGCGCTTCAACCGAAGGGAAAAACAGTGCATGGCGTAATTGATTGATTTTGTCTCCGCTTTTAAGCTGTAACAAATTTTTCTGGGTCAGCCATTTTATATTATCAACACTGGACGCACAAATACCGACCCCGCCTCCCGGAAATGTAATTTTTGAAGTTGAAGTGAACTCAAAAACTCTATTAGGATGGCCACACCTCATACATTCATCAATTATATTTATGATCCGGCATTTTTCATCAGTAAGGTGATGGACACAGTACGCATTATCCCATATAATTCTAAAATCCTTCGCCTTTGTCTCCATGCCCGCGAGTCTTTGAATTGTTTCATCCGAGTAAATAGCGCCCGTGGGATTGGAATACAGTGGCACGCACCAGATTCCTTTTATAGAATCGTCATTTTTAACGAGTTCTTCAACCAAATCCATGTCCGGTCCAAAATCATTCATCGGAACCTGAATCATTTCTATTCCAAAAGTTTTACATATATTAAAATGCTTTTCATATCCCGGAGAAGGACAGAGAAATTTTACTCCTCCTGCAAAATCCTTCCACGGCAAAAAGCCATCAAAGCCAAAAACAACCGCCTTATTAATCAAATCATACATAATAGTTGTACTCATTGTACCTCCTATGTAGATTTGTTCCTCTGATACTTGCAGCACATCTGCAAAAAGCTTCTTTAACGGCGCGATTCCCCCGGTTCCCGCATATCCTCGGTAATCATTTTCGAGGCATAGATTTGTTCTTGAAGTAACCAGATCCAACATAGGCATGGATAAGTCCAGCTGCTCTTGACAAGGCCATCCGCGTTCCATATTAAGACTTATATTTTGTTTCTTATAGCCTTCATACGTCTGTCTTAATCCACTTATTGTTTCCTTCATAATCATGTCTCCTCAATTTCCCTGATAAAAACTGTAGTTTTCTTTTTCGTAAATCCATTATTCAAATAGAAACAGTGTGCTGCAGTTCTATAATCCGCACATGTTAACTCAATCGCAGACGCTTTTGTTAATACTGCATACTCATAAGCAATAGTATATAACTGTTTAAATACTCCATTTCTCCTATATTCTTCTCGTATTCCTGCGTTTTTCACAAAAATAATGGTATGCTTATCATTGAAATAATCACACTGTCTTTCCATGCACAAAGTCCCCACAGCCTGATTTCCCTTTTCTACCAGCAAAATTGTATGGTTTGGATCATTGCAATATTGTACATAGTTTTCTTTCAACAAACGAAATTGAAATACCTCATCAACAACACGTTTTACTTTTTCATAGTCATGTATATCGGCAAATCTATATACAAATCCATTTCGTTCAAGAGGTACAAAAGATATTAAATCGCTTGAATCTTTATATTGCTCCATCCTGTCTGACAAAATGTACAACCCCTTCCTGCCACTTTCATACTTTACATTTGAGACCAAACATATAATTCAACTTATGAGCTATTACCACTCTTCGCCTTTCATTTTCAAGGTAACTCTATCAAATTAATAATTTCTTTTATGCTCAGGCACTTATCATTGCATTCAAAGCTTCTATGATTGCTTATAATAGAAGATGCTACATCGGCCATTGCCTTATATCCAGCCCGGATCAGATGATTTGCATATATATACACATTGACTCCAAGTTCATATAACTCCTCTTCATACATTTGATTATATGCAGTGGGAACAACAACAAGCGGAACTCGCTTTTTCAGGCAATTATATTTGCCGCAAAATTTTTTTATTTCTTCTCCTGTCTTATCAATACTATGAATCATAATTCCATCTGCTCCGGCATCAATATATGCCTTTGCACGTTCCAGAGCATCCTCCATCCCCTTGTTAAGAATAAGACTTTCTATTCTTGCAATAACCATAAAGTCAGCAGTTACCTGTGCATTCTTTCCAGCAATGATTTTTTGACAAAAATGCTCAATAGAATCCTGCTTTTGAGCTGCTTCCGTACCAAATAAGGAATTCTTCTTTAAACCAATCTTATCCTCTATAATAATCGCTGACACACCTAATCGCTCCAGCGTTCTGACGGTGTACGTAAAGTGCTCTATCTTACCGCCAGTATCTCCATCAATAATAATAGGCTTCGTTGTAACTTCCATAATTTCATTTATTGTATTTACCCTGGAAGTTAAATCAACTAATTCTATATCCGGCTTGCCCTTAGATGTAGAATCACACAAAGACGACACCCACATGGCATCAAACTGGTCAACTGTACCATTTTCATTTATATGCTTTGTTTTCTCAACAATCAATCCTGTCAAACCATTATGAGCTTCCATAACGTTAACATGTCCTTTTATGGATAAAAGTTTACGCAAAGCTCCGCGACGTGTATCGGCGGTTGTTCCCAGCCTAGTTAACGCATTGTCCATGTTTTCTACACCGGATCCTGCCGTACGTTCAATCTCAATTAGCTGTCCTCCCCACTCTTTTAATGCCTCGATCACTTTCTTTCTAAGGTATTTTTGCGAATCATTTTTCCAATTATCACCGTGAACAACGTAGGCTGGCTTATACTTTTTTAGATTCGGAACCTGATCAAGTTCATCCTGAGGAACAACTTCTGTCACCCCTTTTATATTCGACACAATACTATACCTCTCTTCATATGAAAGAATCGGTATATGCCAGTATGATGTAATCACCTTATCCGAGTGCAGCCCTACCAAGACATCACCATATTTTGAGGCTTCATTTAATATTCTCATATGACCATGATGAAGAATATCTGCACTCATTGCTACATATACTAAAGCCATTATTTACTCTCTCCTTCCAGCGGCACGAATGCTTACAAAAAACCTATAATCGGCGCATAACAACTATGTTTGAAATCTGCATTCATTTGGATGCCTACTATACCGAATTGATAAAGTGCTTAGGCACACGTTCCTGTTCCGGTGGCAGTTGCATGTAATCCCCATATAATTTTCTGAGAATAGAATCATATTCATCCGGCGCAGGAAACAGCCTGTCCCGAATCTTAGCCTTCTGATTACCTAAAAAATCGTTAGTATCAAATACTGCTCTCCAAACCAACGTATTCTCTGGTGCTGCATTCGAACAGTAAATGCGGTTTGATTCTTTTCCTCCGTTCTGTGCCACAAAATCATAAGCTTTGGTCAGCTTCAACAATTTAATATGTCTGCCGATGGCAGGCAAAATATAGGCACCCATTTTCAACACGCCATGAAATTTTCCATACTCAATTTCCGGCCGATGTCCCATGGCCAAAGCATAAATAATTTTCAACAGAAGCAATCTCAATCTGTGAAACTTTCCTACATGATCTAAAACCTGCAAGTCTATAGTCGTATGGCATATGCGGCCATCATAAAAATCATCCCACGTCTTTCCATGTGTTGTCGGTGCAACAAATTCTAAATCCGCAATTCGGGTACAGATATCGAAAAACTTAGTATATTCATGGTAATCATATACTTTGAAACGCCTATCAGTCTCCTTTTCAAACACATCTAGCAGTTTCTCATAGTCCTCTCTGTATAATAAAATATCTAAATCATCATCCCATGGTATAAAATCCTGATGTCTGATTGCACCCAGCAACGTTCCCGCATTAATAAAATAGGGAATCTCATATTTGTTACATACCCTGTCAAATTCGCACAACAAATCATAACACGACTGGTGAACACGTTCCATAAATTCTTTATTCATGCCGCATTTCCCCCTTCCAACACCCCATCTTCCACATACTTCCCATGCATGCTGAAAACAATAGGTATTGCATATACTGGGAGAAACAAAAATTGATTAGGTTCTATACCCCCCCCGAATTTTCTTTCAAGAACACAAATCCTTCCGGCAATTTTTGTTCTTCTTTCGATGGTAATTTCCGCCAATCAACATATATTATTTCCAAAATAGCATCTGATTCTTCTGGAACCTGCACCATAATTGGTCCGAAGGGAATCTGTTTCATTTTCTGTAACAATTCCTTAGGAAATATTTTTTTTACACTCATTCCTATATTACTGGAATAATAGTATTCTGCGTCTGTCCGCCCATTATAACGCGTGGCAATCCTTTCATGCCATTTAAATAGTCTCTCAAGAGGGATTTTTCGTCCAATAAAATTCAAGATACACTGAGCCATTTTCCAATGCAATGGATATTCTTTAATATTTATTCCTATATGTCGATAGCTGTTCATTAATCCATATAACATCTTCGTTTCTAGGATCTGTTTTTTCCCTTTTAAACCTTTGTATGTATTTTCTAAAAAGAAAATATCTATATGCATTCCGCTTGGAAACATATGATTATAAAAATCATATATTTCCGAATCCACTTTTCTATACATACCCTTATAATTTATGTGAGTTACCGTGTCATAATATCTATTTTCTCCATATGAATCGGGTTGCCTTACATAGTATTCGCTTGGAAATTCGTCCCGATGTTGCATCAATTTTTCATATTCCTTTCTTGTCATCCAAACATCAATATCATCGTCCCATGGTATAAATGCATTATGTCTTACAGCACCCAGTAATACACCATAAGCTATCCAATATTGAATATCATATTTTTTACATATAGTATCAAACCATTCCAACATCTGGTAACCTATATCATGAACCTTTTTCATTGTCAATTCATCTGTCATAAATTTAACTCCTCCTTGTGAAAATCCTATTTTATTCTATATATCTCTATAATCCATCCTCCATATTTAATTGTCTGCATTTTATTTATAGACGAATATTCTTTTTGCAATTCTTCCAATACAGTATCTCCCCACGGCATTTTAAGGTAATATACATGCTCATAATCATTCATATAACCATGCAAATCCGTATTCGCCATGACATAATCCGGTTCAATCAGGTTTTTCGGCTGCTCATATGATAAGTATCTATAGTCTCCCTCTTTATTCCACTTCCCCCACATAGGCGGATCCACATAAAGATAGCCAAATCCCCATATATTATATAGAGAACCTAAGGCAACCTTATTATTTATAATTCTTGTTGCATATTCGTTTGAACATAACACTTTTGTATTTACCAAGTTACTCTCGCTATATATCGTTTCGTAAACCTTATCCAACGCTTTGTCAAAATACATAATCTGTCTGTTAGAATATGTAGCTTCTCCCATACCCTCATCTTTATCTACACTCGTATGCGGTGGCAACAGTACCAAAACAGCCTCTCCTGCATTAACTACAGGGTAAATTACCATCGAAACGGGATCGATGAAACGGTAACTATGCACAAACATTACAACACAAAGGATTCCCGGAACTGCGTACCGCCAAATAGGAGACCTCTTCATATTCCACAAGACATACTGCAATCCGCATAGTGCAATAATACCCAATATTACCGAAGATGTAATATAATATCGATGATGACGCGTCGTTAAAAAAGCACTCATTTCACCTACACAAATCAGCAGTGCCACGCCCAGAATCATATAATTTCTTTTTGATAAAACATCCCCAATTCGTTTTCTTTTTTGTAAAATCTGCCTCGCAATATATCCTAATGTAAAAATAATTATACATAAAAAAATCCAATTAAAATTGATAACAAAGCTGTCTGTCAATACATCTTTTATATGCATCAGGCTAAAATTGAATGAATTGAGTGCAGTCCCATCCTGCATTGTTCTATCTGTTCTAAGATTTTTACTTCCCCAATTCCCTTTTATAAAAATAACAAGCCACAGACTTCCCACGATAAGATTCAGTAGGTAATAACTATAATTTATCTTGTTTTTCTGCTTTACATATCCCATAATATCATATAGTAACTTCACGAATAGGATTGTCGCTGCAATCAAAGCACCCGTTTCTTTAGAAAAGCATGCTATAAATACCCCTATAACTCCCAACATTTCATTAGAACTAAAAACCGCATATAAGAGTAAAAGAACTCCCGTCATCATAATATTCTCTAGGTTCAGGTTAGCAACATGTCCTAATATCCATGTCGAAGATGACAAAAGAAACGTATATAATATATTTTGCAGCACTGTACTCTCTTTTAATATTATCTTAAAAATCAAATAGAGCAATACCACATCAACCGCAACCAATGTCATATTAGCCAGATACATCGTGTTCAGATTAGATACTCCCGGAATCATCCGAAACAATAAATTCCACAGGCAATACGCTATAGAATTATGTCCGCACGCTATCAGGCCATCATCTCCCGGCATAAAAATATTGCAAACAGACTTGATTTCAATAGTATAATAATAATGATAGGAATCCCATCTCGGCCATGTGTTGAAACATTCAAAATTCAACACAAATCCTAATATAACTGCAAGGCCAAGCACTGCAAAAATTTCTAATTTACTACGCTTTTCACTCCTCGTTTTCCCTCTGGTAAAATACAACTGCACTGCCTGTGCAATGACCACCCCAAACAAACTGCCAATCATCAAGCATAGCTTTATGATACCAATCACTGAAAGAATCACACTGGCATTTACGCAAAGATAAATAAGCGATAATATCTCTAGCAAAAGCAATAATACAGCGTTCATACGAATTTGCCTGTCATTGTTCCGAATGCGCAGAGCCATCAAGGAAGAACCATATAGGCCTAAAACCCCTAAAAAATACAATATAAATGATAATCCATTACAGCCAAATAGCTGCCACACGCATATCGTAATCAGCAAAAGAGCACAACCAAACACTTGCATTAAGGCAATATGACTCTTTTCATCAATCTTTATATCCACACAAAACAGCTCCTTAATTTCCCTTTTCATTATCCTGATATCCACTTATCCAGTTGCTTTCTAAAAACATCATTTGTCCGATATTCCCGTCTGTAGTACTCCCATAACTGTTCTACTCCAATATGTAAACTTGTAAATACAAATTCTCCTATTTCTGTAAGTAGTCTTGCATTATCCGCTGTATATGGCAGTTTTTCTCCCTCATTTAAAATACGGACCGGAAAACCTCTCCCACATCTTTCCCCAATGATGACCGCTATCTCAGATAATTTGACATTATGCCCCGTGCACACGTTATAATCATGATACCTCGGTGTATGCTCAATGAACCACACCATAATCCTACACAAATCATCTATATACAGGTAGTCAAATTCCATATCCTGATTGATTGATATATTAAATCCCCTTAATATCCGACACATATTATTTGAGATAAATCTCCTGTTCCATTCCTCATGTTTTCCATATACCCCAAAGAGGCGCAGATTATATATATTCTCAGATTTCATCGCGTCCTGATTCATAATATATTTTGAAAATCCATATGCATCCTGCGGAATATATTCTCCAAAATATTCCTCCGTCATACTGGGTATATAATGCTGTGCATCGAATTCTGCGCCTGATCCGAAATAATACATCTTTGTATATAATTGACTGCATCGTGCAAGATTCCAGTACATCCTCAAATTCCCTGACAAAATATCATACGGATTTACCCTATCTCTGCTAATTCTGGTATTGTTTGTGTTAGCACAATGGATTACCACATCAAAGGACTGTTCTTCCAAATACTGCGCTGTCTTCACTGTATCCCGCAAATCCAGCTCCATACTTGATGGGGCACACACTCGATAATACTTCTGCAGACTCTCTAACAGATTTCTGCCAATAAAACCGTTTCCTCCTGTCACCAAAATCTTTTTCATCAATTTTCCCTCAAACTTCTCTGCCATCCTTCAAAATCTCAAATTCAACAAAAATAATATTTTTTATTTTCTATATTACCGTAATCTTCACTTCTAATATCAGATAAAACTTTCGAATCAAAATTGATTTCTTCCGTCGTAACCACATCAGGCTTTTTAGATACTCTGCTCAATATCTCTCCCACATATTCTCCCATTATTCCTAAAATAAAAATCTGTACCGAACCCAAGAAAAACATACCTATTAGTATTGGGGCTGTTCCCATCTGAAAATTCTGCCACCATAACAATTTCCATATAAGATAGATTAATCCGATTGCAAAGCTCAAAAATGAAAGCCCCAGCCCAGCGACAGTCATTATACGGATGGGTGTCGCTGATGTTGTTACCATCGAAGTGATTGCAAAACTTAATGATCTCCAGATATTATAGGATGATTTACCACTCTTGCGTGCTCTCTGCTTATACGGTACAAGTTTTATATCGCATCCCATATCTGCAACGGCAAAACGAAACTGATAATCATAATCCGTCTTCATATATCTTTCCAATATCTCTCTATCAATAAGCGTAAGTCCTGATATATGTTCATATTGCGGCACGCTGGATAGCCACTGAATAATTCTGTAATACAGTCTGCGACAACCATATTTAATTCTTCCTTCTTCGGAACTTGTTTTCTGTCCGCAGACCACTTTATACCCCTGTTCCCAATATTGAAGAAATTCCGAAATCAATTCCGGTGGTTCTTGAAAATCGCAAGGAATACAGATATAGACATCTCCTGTTACATAGCGCAGCATATTTCTGTCAGATCTGCCGTCTACTACTCCATAATTCCTGCTATTCATTAGCACTTTGATATGTCTATCATTAGCCGCAATTTCTCTAAGGATGTCCTTCGTCCCGTCAGTAGAGCAGTTGTCCGTAAATATAATCTCATACACGTACGGAAGGTTACTCATAATACTCGTCAGAGTTTCCGCCATCTCACGGACATTGCCTACTTCATTGTAGCAGGGAACTGCTACACTAACTTTTTTCATAATAGCCCTCTCCTTCGGCATCTTTATTTTATTTTTCAATAATACACCCTTAATTCTACATAACTACCATAATTACAATAGCTACACACTCTTAAATATTGCTTATTTATTTTTCTTTCATTCCTCGTCATACGGCCACATCTTCTCCAACAGCCCCGATGTCATTTTCCCATTCGCTCCCACGATTGCCTTCACCCTAGGAGAAACAGTTTCCTCAGGCAACACCATCAACTCACATAATAAGGGCGTATCATCTTTCATTAATTCAGGAAGCATTTCATCCAGTTCTCTATTGTCATGAATACAATATGTCTTAAATCCATACGACTGTGCTATCTTACCAGTCGCAGGCATGGTTAAACCACTGCTCCTATCACTTGCCACATAATGTCCGTCGAATGTATTTCTCTGCATAGCCCGAATGCTGGCATACCCATCGTTATTCCAGATAAACATTTTCACCGGCAGACCCAGACGGTGTAATGTTTCCAGTTCTTGTATATTAAGCTGGAAAGCGCCATCCCCATTAATAAGAATGGTTCTTCTTCTATGGTTGGCAATGCAGGAACCGATTGCATAAGGAAGTCCAAAGCCCATGGAACCAAGTCCTGCAGCATTCTTCATCTTCTGACCCTTTTTCAGACGGAATGCCTGGTAGGTAATCTCTCCGGCTCCTCCGGAGCTTTCCGGCACAATTATATCATCATTTTTCAGCAGTTTACATAACTCATCTATAAAATGGTACGCACTAACATACCCCACTGCATCCTTATGTGCCTGTACAATCACGGGGTATTTCTTTCTGGTTCCCTTACAGTAAGTATGCCAAGATTCTCTTTCTTCCTGGTCTGCTGTAAAAGAAGCATTCTCTATCTCCTGTAATAAAGCTTTAAGGAAATCTCCCGCATCACATACCAGCGCCACTTCTTTATCCATATCCATTCTGGCAATTTCTTTAGAATCTATATCTACAATAATTTTTTTTGCAGATTTAGCAAAATTCCTGTCATTGAATGCCGTAATACTGGCATCTAACCTGCACCCCACTGACAAAAGTAAATCTGCTTCCTGTATAATCAAATTAGCCCCACGATCCCCCATAGCACCGGGATGACCTGCATATAAAGGATCTTCTTCTCCCAATAAATCAATAGTTTTCCAAGTGGTCTGCACAGGTATTTTCAATTTCTCCATAACACGATACAACAGTTCTTCTGCGCCAGCCAGTTTGATTCCATTGCCAGCAAGCAATAACGGTTTTTTCGCTGTTTTTAATAACTCTACAGTTTTAGACACTGCACCTGTGATATCTATCTCCGCATCCTTATCAGGTATAAACCCTTCTAATGCCTGTTCATCCAGCATGTTTGCCTGCACATCTAATGGAATATCCAACCATACCGGTCCAGGGCGTCCTGCCGTTGCCTCATAATATGCTTTCTCCAAATGGTATCTGATTTCCAAAGGTTCTAAAATCTGTACCGCATATTTGGTTATTGGTTTTACCATCGGAACAATCTGCACCTCTTGCGAACCAATCTGCCGTACCCCTTTATCGCCTACCAAATCAGTTCTTTTAGCTTGTCCGGAAATGATAATCATAGGCGTAGAATCTATGTATCCCGCAGTTACTCCCGTGATTGCATTGGTAGCGCCCGGTCCTGACGTGACAAGCACCAGTCCCGGCGTATTGGTATGTTGTCCATATGCCTCCGCTGCAATGGATGCTGCCTGTTCATGAAGACAGCAAATATATTCAATGCCCGACTTTCCAATAGAATCTACCAAATGCATGGCTCCCCCACCGGGAAGCATAAATGCATGTTTTATTCCCTTTTCTTCTAAAAATTGAAATACATAATCTGATAATTTAATCATACTTACTTTCTCCAAACAACCTATATTCCACATACTCCGCAATCACATGCCCAATGAAAATATGCGCTTCTTGTATCCTAGGTGTAATCAAAGACGGGACCTTAATAATATACTCCGCTACCCCATCCAATTCAGGATTTTCATATCCTCCCATCAACAATACGGTTGTAATATCATGTTCTCTGGCATACCGAAATGCCTCTAACACATTTAGCGATGCACCACTAGTGGTAATGCCAATGATCATATCCTCCGGTCTCGCCTTGGCCTCTAACTGTCTGGAAAAAATTCTTTCAAAGCTGTAGTCATTGCCAATAGCAGTGAGTGTAGATGTATTAACTGAAAGCGCTTCCGCGTTCAGTCCCGGACGTTCTTTATAGAAACGGCTGATAAATTCTGTCGCAATATGTTGTGCGTCCGCAGCGCTTCCGCCGTTACCGCACAAATAGACGCCTCCCCTTTTCCTAAAGATATCGATTATCCGGTCACCAATCTCCATCACCGTATCTGTCAGTTCCCGATCTGAGGCCAACTTTTTAAAGATATTGGTATGTTCTTCCAAACGCCGAAAGAAATAATTATGAGCGCAATCTTCGTCATTATATTTCTCCAGAATGGATATAATCTCCCATACGCATCCGTCACCACCGTTTTTTTGTAAAATAATATCAGCAGCGTTTTTCGCTTTATCAATTGCATCTGCCGGGCATAATCCTAATCCCGCATATGTCAGCGGTTCAACATCATACTTACCATCACCGATATAGCAGATATTCTCTCTGTTTATTCTTGTTCCCGCCTCAATTAACTGCATTGTTTCTTTCTTCGTTTTATTGCCGCGATAGAAATATGCCCATGGAAATCTATTCTCAAAATAACTAACAATTTCCGTATCTTCTCCTGTAATTGCCGCAAGCTTGTAGCCTCTGCGATGCAGTTCAAAAATTGCGTCGATGTCTTTCATATTAATCTGCTTCTGTTCACGGCCATCGGAATCAATAATCACTGAGCCATCCGTAATAACGCCATCTATATCAAACACAATCAATTCAATCATCTTTCTTCAACCGCCTAACCTCTGAGTTTCTTCTTAACCTCCTCTTCTGCTTCTGTGAGGATTTTCTTTCCATTTCCCATCATCTTCTCAGTGTCACGGATATCTCTTACCAGCTTGCATAATTCGTATGGTTCAATAGACGCTTTTTGGTCAGATCCATACATAGTCCTGTCAAGAGTTATATGTCTCTCCACAGAGGTTGCTCCTGCGGCAACCGCACAAGTACTTACCAGTGTTCCTGCCTCATGTCCGCTATAACCTACTTTACATTTATATAGGTCCTGCAGAGTCCTGATCATCTTTAAGTTTGCATCTTCCATTGGCATCGGATATGTGCTGTTACAGTGCATCAATTCATAGGGACAATGATGCTTTTCAAATATATTCACAGCACAATCAATTTCGTCAATGGTACTCATCCCGGTTGCAATAAAAGTATACTTACCCTCCGCTGCGATTTCTTCAAGCAAATCATTTTTAGTGAGCATGGCGGAAGCTACCTTATTATATTTACAGTCGTACTGCTGCAAGAATTTCTGCGAATCCACATCCCATGCCGATGCATACCATTCAATTCCCTTTGTTTTGCAATAAGAATCGATTTCATCGTATTCTGCCTTTCCAAACTCCAGTCCCTCTTTTTGAGCGCGCTGTGTTTCGCCCCATGGACTCTTGCGCGGACTATCAAGATATTCTTTTGTATATACCTTGTCTATCGTACGCTTTTGAAACTTGACAGCATCGCACCCTGCCACGACAGCCATGTCAATCAGCTTTTGGGCTAGCTTTATATCTCCATTGTGATTAATACCAATCTCGGCAACAATAAATGTATGCATTATTCTCCTTCTTTCCAACCATTCTACATGGTTTCATATTTTACACTGTCGCATTTCCTAACACACTTAAAAAATATTATCTGTCCATATCTTCCACGGAGCCTTCCCGCTTCCCCACAGTTTTTCCAATTTATCTTTCTCACGCTGATTATCCATACACTGCCAGAATCCGTTGTGCTTATATGCCATAAGCTGTCCGTCATGCGATAAATTTTCCAACGGCTCTTTTTCAAATACGGTTTCATCACCTTCTATATAATCAAAAACCTGCGGTTCGCATACCATAAATCCCGCATTAACCAGTCCCCCGTCATAACTACTCTTTTCACGGAATCCCTCTACTTTCCTGTCAGCGTCAACATCCAGAATCCCGAATCTCTGTCCTACGTTTGTAGCTGTCATCGTACAATACTTACCATGCTGCCTGTGAAATGTAACTAGATCTGCTATATCCACATTAGACACTCCGTCTCCATATGTAAGCAAAAACGCTTCCTCACCGACAAACTCCCTGACTCTTTTAATACGTCCTCCGGTCATGGTATGAAGACCTGTATCCACAACAGTCACTCTCCACGGTTCGGAATAATTTGAATGAATTTCCATACTATTGGATTGTAAATCAAATGTGACATCCGTATTATTCAGGTAATAGTCCGCAAACCATTCTTTGATAACATGCTGCTTATATCCTGCACAAATGATAAAGTCATTATATCCATAATAACTGTACGTCTTCATAATATGCCATAGAATCGGTCTCTCTCCGATTTCTATCATCGGCTTGGGGCGCAGGTGGCTTTCTTCACTAATGCGCGTTCCAAATCCTCCCGCCAGAATCACAACCTTCATTATTCTTCCTCTTCTTTTCCTTTGCTTTGCTTTATCGCTGAGACAATTCCTACAGCAAATATTGCAATAACCAGAACTGCAATGACTGTTCCCCATATTGTAGCAGTACGTTTTTCTTTCTGCATTAATTCATATTCATCCGCTTTTCGCGTCATCTCTTCTTCCACAGTCTGGAATTCCTGTTCCATTTCCTCACTATATTCTGCTCCATACATTTCCAGTGTTTCACTTTTTATGTAGCCTGTTATCCCGTGATACTCCACCTTGCTCCACGAATCTTCAGGCTCTCCATATACCACGACCGCGCATCCTTCTGATAATTTCTCCAATGTATCGGAAGCATTATCCGGCTCCTTTTTAATCTCTGTTTCCTGCACTGTCTGTTGTAACGTGCCTACAACAGCTTCATTTGCTTTTACCGGCAGTATTGTCATCATCGCAATGAACATACCCAGCAAACCTGCCATCCCGTATTTTTTAGTGTTTTTCATCATTCTCCTCATTTCCATCTTATTTGTTAGTTATAAAGAACAGTAAAATGTCCGTAAACATCCTCATATGCATACTTATCAGCCCATTCCTGCCAAAATATATCATCAAAAGCAAAGATAAGAATATCTCCGCTCATAATGTCCCCGTCATAATCACTTACCGAATTTCTTCGTTCCATGATTTGAATATCCGTATCTCTCTGCATAAATTGCAAAATTCCTATATATGCGAGTGTGTTGCAATCCATGTATATAATATTCCCGTCAGTCTGCAGTTCATTGATCTTATCTGCCAACCGCCAGTCTCTGAACGCCGCTTTTTTAAACGGTTCTAAATAAACATTCTCTATCCGCATTGCCAACGCCAACTCTATCACTGCAAATGCTATGGCTATATATTCTCTCTTTCTGCTCTTACGCCCTAAGAGAACAATCATATTTACAAGCGCCGTAAGCAGTTCTCCGCCGAGATATGCGCCCGCATAAAAATTTTCAGGTGTAAATCCCTGTCCTTGGTACAGATAACTGATTCCTGCCATAAAATATCCGTAGAAAACATCTGTTCCGGAAGTTATAATCTGTCTGATTGTCAAAACAATGATCAAAAGCTGGATGAGCGCCAATATACCCGTCACTTTCCAGATTACTTTTGAACGCATCCGCCATAAGATACAAAAACCATACGCCGCAACAAACGGAATAATCAATTCATTGTATCTTCCGTATGTATAATCATCTACCTCGCCAAGCGTCAGCAGATATACTGTCGCTATTAAAATCTGTGACACAACTGATAAAAAAATAAATATTGCAAACTGCTGTCCCGGAGTTACCGCTTCCCCCCTCCGAATATTTCGATACATTTCTCGTATCTGTCTAATCAGCGCATATATTCCCCAATAAAACAGACCATATGTAGCAAGGCCTAAATAGAGAATCTTGCCAAGTATGCTGACAATAAAATCATAAAATCCTGTTATTGTAAATATATAACAGATTTTATCTATCTGCCCGCCGTAATCATTTCCTACAGCTAATTCCTGATGAATTCCACTATACATACTCAGCATCAGTTTATTTTTTATTAAATTTCCCCATACAAATATCATAATCGTCATGGCGACGATAATCAGAATATGCCTCTTTTTTCCCCGCCCTGCCAAAATATGAAAGAACAATACAAATAAACCGGATATAAAAATACCAATCGTCCGCATATGAACGATATACAAATAAATCAGTATCAGCATAAACAAAACAAGCGCCGATATACTGTTTCTTTCCAAATACCAAAGTAACGCACTGCCTGCTGCTACATATAGACTAACTAAAAGTACGTCCGTCATTGTCATCTGTGTGTAGAATAAATTACCCGGAAATAAAATTACCAGACAGGAAAATAATGCAATCGGAATTTTATCATCAGCTATCAGTTTTTCCATTGTTTTCGTCAAAAAAATAAATGCTGAAAAAAGAAAAAGGAAATTGAGTCCGATTGCTATGCGATAAGCCATGACTGCATTTCTACATAATGTAAAGACAGGAAGCAGAAGCAAACTGTAACCATACGAATAATAAGATCCTAGCGAAGTAATATCCGACCAGTCATAACCCTTTATCCGTGCAGCATATGCCCAATATGCAAACTCGTCAGGGAAAATAGAAAATCCGTAGATTCTGCCAATACTGAAGCAAAAGAAACATAATAAAGCTGCTACTGTCACAGTAAATTCTTTATATTGCGCTCCCCGCTTTTTTTCCATTGTACTTTCCTTATCTATTAATGATCATCTTCACGCTCACACAAACATTACCGGGGCAGCAAAGCCGTCCCGGTAAAACAGTTTTGCCGATATAGCAATTATCTTGCCACAATGCCATAAGTACCAAGACCAGCTTTTACTTCAAAAGTAACGGTCGCAGGTGAGTCATCCTGATCCGGAAGAATCGTAACAACTCCGCCCGGCTGTACACAGATAACGGAATATGTCTTGCTTGTATCTGCATTTTTCGGAAGACCAATGATGAAACCAGCGCTTCCATTAGATAATGCAACAAATTTTCCGTTCTCTTTAGCACGAAGCTCTACATTCAATGTTGATACAACTTTTCCGCCAAGAGCTCCCGCAGCTGTATTTACACAATTCATAGCAAGGTTACTCTTCTTAGCGTCCGTATCAAAGACAACAATGTGCGGAGTCTGTGAGCCGCTCAATCCAAGATTGGCTTTCAACTCTGCAATCGGTGTAATAACCGCTACACCCGCTACACTTTTAGCTGCAAATACACCTCCAACGGTTGTCTGTATCGATCTTCCTCCAACCGTCACTCTGGATCCTGCTGACGGAACCGTTACAAATGACTCTGTGGCGCTTTCCGCGCTTTCCGCACTTTCCGAACTACCGCCTGATGAATCAGTCGATGAAGCACTTGGCTCAGTAACGTCCACCGAACCTGCTGAGCCTGCTGAACCGCCTGATGCAGCAGAAACAGTAAAAGCAGATGTGAACATCATCGTTGCAGCCAGTGCCATTGCTAATACTTTTTTGCTCTTCATTTAAATTCTCCTCCTTCTTTTTATTTACATTTCATATTATATCATCTATTTTTCAAAATGCAACTATTAGTTATTTTTTTTACAAACTTATCGTTAGTTATCATTTCATAGGGATACGGTTAGAATATTAGATAACATTACGGAGATTGGAGATTCTATGGATTGGAGATTCTATGGATAGGAAATTTTTAGGAAAGAGAATTAGAGAAGAGCGCATCCGCATTGGATTGACACAGGAACAAATTGCAGAAAAAATCAATGTATCGACTACGTATGTCGGATTTATTGAGCGTGGAGAGCGCTCTGTTACGTTAGAAAAACTGATTTTATTAGCTGAATGCTTTCAGCTTCCTATTGATGCCCTACTCCACGATGCGCCTGCACAAGGACCGGAAATAAGAGAAAGACAATTGAAAGCGTTATGGAATCGCGCCACTGACAAAGAACAGGAAACCATCTTGTCTATTGTAAAGGTCATCATCAGCGAAACAAGCAGACCTGTTCACTAACTATTGGTTGTATTTATGATTTTCAAAGGCTTGTTCCGAATCCCTTTATTCCTTTATGCATTGTTTCCACATCCGGTAAGAAGCACTATTACAGGTATCAGTAATAAAGCTGTGCATCCGGTTATATTTCTTTTTAATTTTCTCACTCTTTCATTCCTCCGGCTTCTTATTACACTTACTGTATCATATATCTTATTTTTTACTGCCCAGCTCCAATAAATTCTTTCAGGACACTCATCTACATACTCTAAACAATCCGATAAATGCATTGCTATAAGCGACTGTACCCGAATAAATATTTTTTACATCTTTTAGCTGCGTATTATTTACTTTCCTTGCAACAGCAGAAAGAACCTTTGTGACATTCCGGTTATCCGGATAGTCAATTTCCAGATAATCTCCTGATGACAAACTGTATTTTTTGATTCCGTCAAATGCAAATCCATAATCACACAATACTTCTAATAATAAATTTGTCTTTTTCGCCTTATTCATTTTTCTGACTTGTGCCGTATCCGTAATGAATACGTTCCCCTTAAAATCGCCGCAGGCAAACAACCAGAATATGAAATAAAACAGATTCCTCGGCGCGTTTCTTGCTTCTCTTGCCTGATTTGAGAAATAATCATATTCATCTGTTTTGTACAATGGCAGACCGAAACTTTCGGGTGCATCTGCGATATCAGAATACATCCGGTAAAACATCGCTCCAATTTCCCTATATGCACTCTCAAATTCCTCATGGGAGAACATCTGTAAAAAATCAGGATGTATCTCAAATTGATTAGGAATATCTACTAACTCATTACGACGTATCAACGCCCATTCACTGACTAAATAGTTTTCTCTCACAATACGGTACCTGCCTCTCTGCTAAAGTCCGCCTTTTTAATCTGCTTGTCAAATTCCAGTATGATATCCTTTAAATCCTGAAGCAGCACAACTTCACTTACAATCCTGATTTAATGATTTATCAGTTCCATAATAGCTTCAATCGTAATCTGTCTTTGTTCCTCACCGCTAATTCCCGGTATTCCGTCCCCATCCTGTTTCCCATAACTTCCAAACTGTGCATGGCACCCCGCCTCAATAATGCACTCTTTTCTATCTGCCGGGAGGTTCGTAAGATTATTTGCGTATTTCTCCATATTCAATACACCATCCTGCGTACCATAAACCGAAAGCGCCTGCAGTCCGGAACTGCTGATATCCTTTGTGGAATATGCCGCCAAAAGAATCAGTCCGTTATAGTCATCTGCGTGCTCTGCCACATGGACAGCCGCCATAGAACCGCCAAGAGAATGTCCGCCTATATACCAGTTTTCAATCTCCGAAAAATTCTCCTGCAGCCCCTCTGCTGCATCCGGAGCAAGAACCGCCAGATTACAGGGCATCCTACACAACACACAAAGTACTCCCTCTTCTGCAAGCCCATGCAATAGCGGTGCGTATGCCGTATACTCCACTTTTCCACCCGGATAAAATATCAGTCCGGCTATTGTATCTTCCGGCACAAAGGCTATCACATCATCTTCTATCCATTCCACTTTTACCGTCTCGTCAGGCAAAAGAGCCCGCTCAGCATCCTCATCCGCCCGATAATAATCATTTACATAGATAATACAAGTGACTGCAAGCATTGCTATGATACCGACAATAGCTGCCGGCCAAATCTTCCATCTTTTATTTCCAGAATTTCTTTTCCCCATAAAAACTCCATTCTACCTCTGACTGCAATTAGCCGCATCAATGGCAATAACTAAAAGCAGTCCGTCCAGCTCATCCGCCGGATTACTGAAATCTATCACATATGTATCGCCCCAATGCAGCAGTTCTTTGGAAATATGTATCACGGAACTGCATCCGCTGTAAACATCATAATCCCATCCAAGGAAATCTCCCTCAACACGCCAGCCGTTATAGTCGATTTCATATTTCGGCTTGAAAAACGCAAATTCCTTCTGAATTGTTCCCTTTACCTCTCCCCCGATTTCTATTTCAAAGGCAGGTAAAAAAGTCAGTATCTTTTGATGAATTACCCCGATTTCGTTATTGTACTTATCATAAATATGCAGCTGGTGTCCCAATGCAAACAATTCCGCTTTGACAAAATACTTGGCATTTCCGCTTTCATCATACACATCATATGAATCCGTCCATGAAAATACACGTTGTTTGATTAATAATCTCATAGTAATCCTCCATTTTTTGTACATCTCTATTTCTTACGATTACATATACATAGCACTGCATATTCCGCAAAACATATCTCAATTCCGGCTACTGCGATTAGCAGGCAAGGTGAACACCAGACTGCCATGTTAAAATAATTGTAATGCAGGATATAAGGAATCACCAACACTATAACAGCCATTAATAAACAAAGAGATACCTTAATACCCGCATACTTTTTTTCTTCTCTTTTCTCAAACAGTAAGACCATAATATAGATTTCAGCAAAGCAACCGACAAAGCATAATAAATCCATTAAAGAATAACCGTCCATCCAAAATCCAATTTCAACCGTTTCTCCCTGCATCATACGATAAATACCGTCCGCTGCTTTTGTCGGAGCCGAGCCAAAGATATTTGCTATCGCAAAAACCGCTTTTTTATTTGTTCTTCCAATAATAACCTGCGAGGAAAAATTGGGATTATTACCACCATGACGAAAATAAGTATCATATAAATTCCAGCCGGCAAAATAATGCTGTCCTTTCTCTATAGGATATAAATGAGACTCGGTAATGGCATGTTCCATTTTTTCAGTCATATCCGTCTCAAGCATTCCCATCTGCGCTTTCATCCAAATGGATAAATCTTCCGTATTAGAAACTAAATATCCGGCGGCAGTATTTCCGTAAAAAGTAGGGGCATCATATTCTCTTACCCCTAAAAAAGCATATCTGTACCCTTGTGCCGATTGTTCAGTTTTTACATTATCCACTCTGAAATAACTGTTTGACATTCCTAACGGTTCCAGTACATTTTTTCCTATATACTCCTCATAAGGCATTCCCGATACATTTTCAATAATCAATGCCAAAACATCATAGTTAATAGTGGCATAATTATGTACTGTTCCCGGCATACTATCCAGTTTGACAGATTGAATCCCCTTAACTGTATTCTCTAACAATCCCTCATCATTTACGGTCCCTGTCGGCAAGCCGGCAATTGTCCATACCGGAATACCGCTTGTATGGCACAACAAATGTTCTATCGTAATAGTTACCTCTTTCCCATCATATGTCGGCTGAAACCAAGATATATAATCCCTAACGGAATCATCTCTACTCAGCTTACCATCCTGTTCTAAAAGTAAAACTCCCAGTGCAGTAAATGCTTTTGTGGTAGACCCCAATTCACATCTGATTTTACTCGTCATTTCCGCTTTTTCATCTTTATCTGCATATCCGACATTAATATAATATTCCTGCTCATTATCCAATACAGCTACCGACATTCCCGGTACACTTCCGATTTCGCATACCTTTCTGACATAATCCTCTGCGTTCTCAATATTATATTCTTCTCCATCATAATGTGAAATTAAGTAATGAATAATGATTATGCATATCATACCAATAATGGTAATCCGGGCAATTTTATATTTCA
>CAZKOR010000022.1:0-29804 GCA_964554405.1 uncultured Bacteroides sp.
ATTTGTGCATGATAGAGCATATTCCGGAAATGATAGACGCCGGAATTGACAGTTTTAAAATAGAGGGGAGAATGAAAACCGCCCTTTATGTTGCCACGGTTGCACGCACATACAGGAAAGCGATAGATGACTGCCTGGAATCGGAAGAGAAATACCGTGCCAATATGAAATGGTATCAGGAAGAGATAGCAAAATGCACCTATCGTCAGTTTACGACAGGATTCTATTTCGGCAAACCGGATGAGACAACGCAGATTTATGATAATAATACTTACGTTAATGAATATATTTATTTGGGTATCATAGGCTCCGTTGACGAAACGGGACGCGCATATATCGAGCAGAGGAATAAGTTTTGTGTAGGTGATGATATAGAAATTATGAAACCGGACGGCAGTAATATTCCGGTGAAAGTATTGCATATGTATAATGAGGATGGGGAAGCGGTGGAAAGCTGTCCGCATTCTAAACAGAAGATTGCCGTAGAACTGTCGCAGGTTTCGGAGCAGTATGATATTTTGCGGGTAAAAAGCGAAAAGATTGTATAATATGAACAGCAATTTCTCCCAAAACAGTTCTTTTTCTGCAAAATCCACAAAATTTTATTTCGGGTATTGCATTTTAAAACAAAATAGAGTATCTTATAGAAAAGGTTGTATACAGGTATCCAGAACAATGATGTTCCAAAAGAGTTTACTTTTGGGACATTTTTTATCTAAGAGGAGGAAATAAAAATGAGCGAAGTATTCAACGTGGAAGAGATTTTTGGGCAAAATGTATTTACACTTGGAAAGATGAAAGAGCGTTTGCCTAAAAATGTATACAAGGAAGTAGTGAAAGTCATGGATCAGGGTGGAGAACTGTCCATGGATACGGCGAATGTTGTTGCAAAGGCAATGAAAGACTGGGCGGTAGAACGCGGCGCAACACATTATACACACTGGTTTCAGCCACTGACAGGAATTACGGCTGAAAAGCATGATTCATTTGTTGCACATCCGGATGAAGCGGGTAAGATGCTGACAGAATTTTCCGGAAAGGAATTAATCAAGGGCGAGCCGGATGCTTCTTCTTTCCCGTCTGGCGGTCTTCGTGCTACTTTTGAAGCAAGAGGATATACGGCATGGGATATCACATCACCGGCTTTCTTAAAAGAATCGGCATGCGGCGCTATTCTTTGTATCCCTACGGCATTTTGTTCCTATACAGGGGAATCATTGGATAAAAAGACACCGCTTCTGCGTTCTATGGAAGCGTTGAGCGAGCAGGCACTTAGAATCGTTCGTTTATTCGGCAATACGGAAGCAACAAAAGTGGTAGCGTCCGTAGGTCCCGAACAGGAATATTTCTTAGTTGATGAAAAGTTATTTATGAAAAGAACTGACCTGATGTTTGCCGGACGCACATTGTTCGGAGCACCCGCACCTAAGGGGCAGGAAATGGAAGATCACTACTTTGGTGTTATCAGAGAACGTGTCGGTGCATACATGAAAGATTTGAATGAAGAACTCTGGAAACTGGGCGTTACCGCCAAAACACAGCATAATGAAGTAGCTCCTGCACAGCATGAGTTAGCGCCGATTTATGAAACTGCCAATATCGCGGTAGACCATAACCAGCTTGTTATGGAAGCTATGAAGCGTGTAGCAATCAAACATGGTATGAGATGCCTTTTGCATGAAAAACCGTATGCAGGCGTCAATGGTTCCGGTAAGCACAATAACTGGTCTATTACAACGGATAATGGCGTGAACTTGTTAGATCCGGGTGAAACCCCGAATGAAAACATCCAGTTCTTATTAGTGCTTGCATGTATTATGAAAGCGGTAGACAAACATGCTGATTTGCTCCGTCAGTCTGCTTCTGATGTCGGCAATGACCACCGCCTGGGTGCAAACGAAGCGCCGCCGGCAATTATCTCCATTTTCCTGGGAGAACAGTTAGAAGACGTTGTCAGTCAGTTGATTGAAACAGGCGCTGCAACTACTGTGAAAGAGGGAGGACTTCTTTTAACAGGCGTTAAGACACTGCCTGATTTCCAGAAAGATGCTACTGACAGAAACAGAACTTCACCGTTTGCTTTTACGGGAAATAAATTTGAATTCCGTATGGTTGGTTCTGCAGACTCTATTGCAAGCCCGAATACGATTTTAAATGCGATTGTTGCGGAGAGCTTCTGTGAGGCAGCAGACAGACTTGAGAAAGCAGAAGATTTGGACGTTGCGATTCATGATTTAATTAAAGAATATATGACACAACATCAGAGAATTATCTTTAATGGTGACGGATATGCCGATGAATGGGTAGAGGAAGCAGAAAAGAGAGGTCTTCCGAATATCAAATCCATGATTGAAGCGGCGGGAACCATTACAACCGATAAGGCAGTAAAATTATTTGAAAAATTTGGAATTTTTACCAAGATTGAACTGGAATCCAGAGAAGAGATTATCTATGAGACATATGCCAAGACAATTAACATTGAGGCGCTTACCATGATTGACATGGCCGGTAAGCAGATTGTTCCGGCAGTTGTAAAATATACGAAAGCGCTTGCAGATACGGTCAATGCGGTAAAAGAAGCGGGAGCGGATGCCACAATACAGATTGAACTTCTTAAGAGTGTCAGCGAAAAGTTAGCAGCTATGCAGGCAGCTCTTGCGGAGTTGAAAAAAGTAGAAGCACAGGCATCTGCTATGGAAGATGTGAAAGCACAGGCATTCTTCTACAAAGATACGGTAAAGGCCGTTATGGAGAAGCTGCGCACGCCTGCGGATGAACTGGAAATGATAGTAGATAAGGATATCTGGCCGATTCCGACTTATGGCGAATTGATGTTTGAGATTTAATTTTTCTACCTGTGCGGTTGCAATCTAATGGTTCGCCCGCATGCAATTTATTGCAATGCAGGCGAACCGTTGGATTAGCAACCGCACAGGTAGAATTTTGTAGAAAAAGTAAATGCTGCTAAAGCAACGAAATTTTAGTTGTTTTGCAGCATCTCTTTTCTATAAAGTAAATTATTTAAAAAAATTTTAATTTAGGGCTTGCAAATTGATAAAAGATGCTGTATAATTCCAAGTTGTAACGCTGATGGGCTATCGCCAAACGGTAAGGCAACGGACTCTGACTCCGTCATTTCAAGGTTCGAATCCTTGTAGCCCAGTTGGAAACCCGGTGAAGATGATTCATCGGGTTTTTTAATGACCTGAGGCTGAAGGTAAAGTGAGAATGGAATACATAGAATGCAATCATTTGAAACTGCATAATTTGAAATCAATATCGGTGAAGATTCCAAAAAATAAATTTACTGTTATAACAGGTGTGAGCGGTTCTGGCAAATCCACTTTGGTATTTGATATATTAGATAAGGTAGGGCAGACAAAATATTTATCTGCCATTAATATGATACCGGATAAAGATACAGTGAGTGAATTTGATATCAGGGGACTGAGCCCGACTGTTTGTGTTAGTCAGAATCTGAAAAGGCAGAGCAATCCAAGAAGTACTATTGGCAGCCGGACGGGAATTTTGTCATTGTTGCAGGAATTGTTTGCTCAGATTGGTGAGTCATCGGTCGAGAATATTGTTTTTACGCCGGCAATGTTCTCATCGAACTCTGCAGCCGGGATGTGCTACTATTGTTATGGCTCCGGTGTATCACCGGATGTGGATGAAAAAGCGGAATTCAGAAAATTCATGATCTCTGACAGACCGGCGATTGACTGTATGCATAGAATGCTCCGGATGCCTTTTAAGAAATATTGTAAGGCAAAGGGAATCAACCTAAAGCTGTCATTTAAGGAACTTGACAATGATACAAAAGAAGCCATTCTGTTTGGTGATGATGAGGTATACTTTAAAGGGGAGATACCTTTTTTGAGCGAGGGCATTATCTGGCAAAAGGACGATCAACAGAACATGAAAAGCTGTCCTGTCTGCCATGGAACAGGTCTGAGGATTGAATCTTTGGGAGTGAGTATCAAAGGACAAAATATTGCAAAACTGAAAGAAAAAGATATCCTGTCACTATACTCGGATTTTAAAACACTTTTTGAGGAATATAAGGAGGATTCTGTTGCGTCTCATCTGCTTACCCTGCTTAAGCAGCGATGTCAGAATCTAATCGAACTGGGTTTGGGATATATGAATTTAAACAGGAAAATACCTACATTAAGCGGAGGTGAATTTCAGAGGTTATTGATGTCCACCTTTTTTGATTTGTCTCTGGACAATCTTGTTTATGTATTTGATGAACCGACATTGGGACTGCATGAGTCTGAAAAGGAAAATATTCTTCGGAAGATAAAAGAACTGAGTCAGAAAGGCAATACAGTACTTGTGGTGGAACATGACTTAGGGGCACTGAAACTGTCTGATCACATTATTGAGCTGGGACCGGGAGGAGGATCTGAGGGAGGAACCGTCATATTTGAGGGAACCTATGATGAATTTCTTGAATCAGACAGCAGCGTCATTCGAAATACGATGAAAAACATAAAAATGATGCAGAAGCCGGGGCAAACGATAAACCAATTCCCACGCAGTGTGGAAGAAAAATCTTGTATTAAGCTGGAAAATATCAGTACAAATAATCTCAAAAGTGTGAACCTCACAATACCATTGAACAGATTGATCGGAGTCGTAGGTGTTTCGGGAAGTGGAAAGAGTTCACTTATCAGCCAGTCGTTGATTCCACTCCTGGATGCGGAGACCGTGGAGGAAGACTTAGAAACTGCTCAGACACTATCTAGGGCATGCTTGGATCAGTGTAAAGTAACAGGAATAGAAAATGTTAAGAAAACAATGTATGTGTCACAAAAACCAATTGGACGCAATAAAAAGTCTATGGTTGCTTCTTATATTCAGATTTGGGATGAAATAAGAAAATTATTTGTTATGCAGGCATTATCTGAAAATAGAAAATTTACAATGGGTCATTTTTCCTTTAATTCGGATGGGGCTTGTGAGAAGTGCCATGGAGAGGGAGAAATAGAGATAGCAGGCACTCAATTTGTCTGCGAAGCTTGTGGTGGCAGCCGGTATAAAAAAGAAGTGCGGGATGTACTTCTGAAAGGCTATAATATTGTCGATATCTTAGATATTACGGTAGAAGAAGCGACAAAATTATTTGAAAAGGAACCGAAAATAATTCGCACATTAAATATCCTGAATCAACTGGGACTGGGATATTTGAAACTGGGACAGTCCACAAAAACCATCAGTGGAGGAGAAGCCCAGAGGATTAAATTAGCCATAGAGTTATGTAAGGAATCCAATACAGACAGCCTATATGTTCTTGATGAACCGACTGCTGGTTTAAGCTGCCATGATACAGTAAAATTGCTGCAAATATTAAAGGAACTTGTAGAAAAAGGAAATACGGTGATTATCATAGAGCATGATCTGCAGATGATTGCCTTGTGTGACTGGCTGATCGAAATGGGACCGGGAAGCGGACAGGAGGGAGGAAAAGTCATCGCAGAAGGGTCTGTATATGATATAATAAATAGCACAAATTCAAAAATTGGTTCTTACTGCAGAAAATATATAGAAAGCTGGGAGAGGTAGAGTATGCGATTCAATGATGAAGCGTTGGATAAGCTTCATAGCACAATCAATCATTTGTATCCCAATGTGTACAGCCTGATTATCTTAAAGGATAAAGACATTATATTTGAAAAATACTATAGAAATGCCCTGAGAGAAGATGTGCGGGATGTAATGAGTGTGACAAAAAGTATCATCTCGGCATTAATGGGAATTGCCATACAACAGGGTTTGATAAAAAATGTGGAAGAAAGGGTGCTGGATTTCTTCCCGGGATATCTGAATATAGATAGTGATCCTAATATACTCCGGTTGCGTATCCATAATATTCTTACTATGACCTCCGGTCTGTATTATCTGCGGTTGGCAGGGGACAGTCAGCCTATGGTGGAGAGAAGGAAAGGCAGTGATGACTGGATAAAGTATATGCTGGATCTGCCAATAAAACATCCTGATCTGAAAACATTCTGTTATAGTAACTTTGATGCAGATTTATGTGCTGCTATAATCCATACCGCTGTTAAAATGGATTTATATGATTATGCAGAGCAGTTTCTATTTTCCAAAATAGGGATGGAGGTTTCGAGATGGGGGTATTGTGATCCACATGGACTGATTCCCGGAAATATATGTTTAACAACTAGGGATATGGCAAGGTTTGGACAATTATATTTGCAAAATGGGTGTTGGGATGGAGAGCAGGTCATTGATGCGCAGTGGGTCGTAAGGTCACACAAAAATTATGGAAATAATTATGGTTATCTGTGGTGGATTGATGGAGATACCTATTTTGCTTCCGGTGCTGGCGGTTCTTTGATCTGGGTGATACCGAAAGAAGGGGTGGTTGTGACATCACAGTGTAAGGGACTGAAGACAAACTGGAGATCGCCGATGGAAGCCGTGAAGGAGATTTTGGGAATGGAAGAGGTAATTTATATTTAAAGAGAGAACTAACAAATTTCAAAGTATAAATTGCAAACTCACAAATATTGCGCTAAAATGAGAAACAGAGAATCTTTTAGCCGCTAAGAAAAGCCTCAGTGAAAGGATTTACTGCGGCTTTTGTTTTATATACAACTCGATTATGAGAAAGAAGGCATCAACATGTATACGTTTCAGAGCAGAATACGCTATAGTGAGGTTGGCGTAGACGGCAATTTAACATTAGAGTCTTTATTGGATTATTTTCAGGACAGTTCAACGTTTCATTCCGAGGATATCGGACTGGGCGTTGAATATCTGCAAGAGCGGCATCTGGCATGGGTATTGTCCTCATGGCAGATTGTTGTAGAACGATATCCGCATTTATGCGAAAATGTCATAATCGGCACTTCCCCCTATGATTTTAAGGGATTTCTCGGTTATCGTAATTTTTTAATGGAAACAGAAGCCGGAGAGCGGCTTGCGTGTGCCAATTCTATCTGGACGCTGATGGATATGGAGAAAATGATGCCGGCAAAACCACCGATAGAGATGGTGGAGGGATATGTGATTTCGGATAAACTTCCAATGGATTATACTCCAAGAAAAATTACGATACCGGCAGACGGAACAGAGCAGGAAATGATTCAGGTCAGACCGCATCATTTGGATACAAACGGTCATGTGAACAATGGACAGCATGTGCGGATTGCAATGGAATATATTCCGGACAATTTTCAGATCAGACAGTTGCGTGCAGAATATAAAAAGCAGGCGGTCCTGCATGATAAAATGATTCCGAGTGTAGCAGTGAATGCAGATAAAACACTCTACACCATTTCGTTAAACGGGGAAGACGGAAACCCGTACAGTATTGTAGAATTGACAGGCTGAGAAAGGAGCAGTAAAAAGTGATATCCTTAGGTGAAATACAGACACTGACCATTATTAAAAAAGTAGATTTTGGAGTATACTTAGCAGCAAAAGAGGATGCAGCGCAGACAGAAAAGGTTTTACTGCCGATAAAGCAGGTGCCGCAAGACGCAAAAACAGGCGATGAAGTGGAAGTTTTTATTTATCGGGATTCTAAAGACCGTCTGATAGCAACGACAAAGAAACCCAAACTGACATTGGGCGGCGTGGCGAGATTGCAGGTTGTGCAGACAGGACAGATTGGCGCTTTTTTAGACTGGGGACTGGAAAAGGATTTACTGCTTCCTTTTAAGGAACAGAAAAAGAAAGTAAGAGAGAAAGAGGAATGTCTTGTTGCACTCTATATTGATAAGAGCGGCAGATTGTGCGCAACTATGAATGTATATCCGTATTTACAGCAGGACAGCCCTTATCAAAAAGAGGACAGAGTAACAGGCACTGTTTATGAAATAAGTGATAATTTTGGCGCTTTTGTTGCAGTAGATGATATTTATTCCGCTCTGATTCCCAAAAAAGAATTATATGGAGAAGTTCAGATAGGCAGTAAGATTACGGCAAGGGTAACCGATGTAAAAGAGGATGGCAGACTGAATTTGAGCATTCGGGAGAAAGCGTATCTGCAGATTGAGAAAGATGCGGAGAAAATATTGCAGATTATTGACAGCTTCGACGGTGCATTGCCTTTTACGGATAAAGCATCTCCGGAAACTATTAAGAGAGAAACACAGATGAGTAAAAACGAATTTAAAAGAGCAGTCGGTCATCTCCTAAAGAATCAGAAGATTACAATTGGAGAAAGAGCTATCCGAAGACTATAAAACAGCGGAGGTTAAAATTAGATGAATAGTAAAAAAGTAAACTGGCTTTTTTTATGCCTTATATTGACACGCTTTATAGTAGAGTTATTGATGGTTGTACCCTATCTGCTTTTCAAAAAGATCATTGATATTCCGATTGCCGCTAATTTTATTCTCAGTCAGGCAATGATTATGATTCCGTCACTTTTTTTTATGCTGGCGGCCAAGAAGAAAACGGAAACAGGAAGTTTCAATGATATGTTGGGATTTCATAAAATAAAGATATCCTCTTTTTTTATGATTATTCTTTTTACTTTTTTATCCATGCCGTTGGCAACCGCATTAAATGCGGTTTCCATGCTTTTTGTGAAAAATGCAATGAATGAGTTAAGCGGTGATGTTTTGCAGATGCCGTTTATATCAATGTTGTTTTTGATAGGTATTTTTGGACCGTTTTGTGAAGAGTTTGTATTCCGCGGCGTTATTTTCCGGGGCTATAAAAATTCGGGACCGGTATTCTGGTCTGCATTCTGGTCTGCTTTGTTGTTTGGACTGATGCACTTAAACTTTAATCAGGCGCCCTATGCCTTTGCGCTTGGTATTATGTTTGGACTGTTAGTAGAAGCAACAGGAAGCCTGTGGTCTTCTGCCATTGCACATATGGTCTTTAATTCGGAGTATGTGTGCCTTACGTATTTATTGAAGTATCTGCCGGATTCTGATACATCCAGTACGATGACACAGGGAATGTTGATCGGGGAAATCGGTCCATGTCTGATTGCTGCGGCGATTGCGACACCGCTGGCAATTTGCGTGCTGTTCTGGCTTGCAAGAAATGAGAACAGGGAAGATAAATGGAGAAATATATGGGTACGACATAAAGAAAAAGGAGAAAAATTTGTCAGCATTCCGCTGATAATTGCCATTGTAATATGTCTTGCTTTTATGAGCCTGGAATGGATTCTACCGCTATTTCTCTCATAAATAATGACATGGGAATAACAAATGCCGGATAAAATATAAAACGCCGCTGCCTGAAGCAGTGACGTTTTATATTGCAGCTGTTAAATATACATATCAAAATTAGCGCCGACTCCCGGATTAACGGAGCGTTCCATTGCGGCAGCGTCAATCATATTGGTAATTTGAGCTCCGGTATCCTCAACAGTATCCAGAGATTTGCTGAGCATCGCTACACCAAAAGCCGTGTTTACTTGAGATGCTGACATTGCCATAGATAATCCTGCAATATCCATACTTAACACCACCCTTTCTGAATTATTAGCTACTATGAAAAGTATATCATATAAGTCATAAGAAAGCTATAAGGAAAAATAAAAGTAGAGACATTTTGTTTTCTGCTTTTTTGTATAGTTTGTCTAAAACGATTTTATGGAAAAAAATGACAAATTAATTGAAAAATACACAAATATTTCATGATTTAAGGTAGATTTTTTTGTTAAAATAGATTAAAATAGAATGCAAATGTTGGTTTTTGCAAAAGAAGTGTTGTTGGCATATTGTACAAATTGCTAAATAGCGTCAGGAGAGGGTTATAAATATATTGGAGGGGTGAGCAAAATATGATTTCAAATCAGATTCTGCAGAATACGATAGAGGGGTTAAAAACGATTGCAAGAGTAGAATTATGTGTCATGGACATTGATGGAAAAGTTGTTGCCATGACTGTAGATGAAATGGAGAAATGCGGAAAGCTTGCGGCGGAGTTTGCCAAGTCACCGGCGGATTCTCAGGAAATACAGGGATATCAGTTCTTTAAAATATTTGATGAACAACAGTTGGAATATATTCTGATTGTCAGCGGTGTTGGTGAAGACATTTATATGATAGGCAAAATGTCTGCATTTCAGATTCAGAATCTGCTGGTGGCATATAAAGAAAGGTTTGATAAAGATAACTTTATTAAGAATCTGCTATTGGATAATCTTTTGTTGGTAGATATCTATAGCCGTGCGAAAAAGTTACATATTCAGACAGATAATAAGAGGGTAGCGCTGATTATTGAGACGGATAATACTAAGGAGAGCAATGTCCTGGAGATTATGAGGACTTACTTTAGCGGTAACAGTAAAGATTTTATTACGGCGGTTGATGAAAACAACGTCATTGTGGTAAAGGATTTGTCCGAGGGAGACAGCAGCAAAGAGATTGAAAAAGCAGCAGCGGGTATAGCGCATTTTCTGGAAAAAGAACATATGAGGAGCGTCAGAATAGCATACGGAACTATTGTAAATGAAATCAAAGAAGTAAGCCGTTCTTTTAAAGAGGCTAAGATGGCTTTGGATGTCGGCAAAATTTTTTTTGGAGAAAGAAATATTATTGCCTACAGTGAACTGGGTATCGGGCGCTTGATTTATCAGCTGCCGATTCCGCTTTGCAAAATGTTTATCAAAGAAATTTTTGATGGTAAGAGTCCGGATGAATTTGATGAAGAGACATTGACTACTATTAATAAATTTTTTGAAAACAGCCTGAATGTTTCAGAGACATCCAGACAGCTTTTCATTCACAGAAATACTCTGGTCTATCGTTTGGACAAACTGCAGAAAAGCACCGGACTGGATTTAAGAGTATTTGAAGATGCCATAACATTTAAAATTGCGCTTATGGTCGTAAAATATATGAAATACATGGAGAACTTTGAGTATTAAGAGGCAGCATATTACAGACGCAGAAAGAAAGGCATGGTTACTATAGTGGGAGAGAGAAAAAGTAATTATTCAAAAGGAAGGCGAAAGAGAGCAGCATCGGACAGTAATGAGATTATCACATTAACAGATGTCTGCAAAGCCTACTCAACGGGTGCGCCGGCATTGAAAGATGTCAATCTTCATATCAACAAAGGTGAGTTTGTATTTATTGTCGGAGACAGCGGTTCCGGGAAGTCAACCCTGATTAAATTATTGTTGCGGGAATTGACAATAACAAGTGGTTATATTAATGTCATGGGATATGACCTGAGCAAAATCAAACACCGGAAAATACCGAAGTTTCGTCGTAATATCGGTATTGTATTCCAGGATTTCCGTCTCTTAAAAGACAGAAATGTGTATGAAAATGTAGCTTTTGCACAGAGAATTATACAGAAATCGAATAAAGAAATTAAGAAAAACGTTCCGAGCATCCTTGCGATTGTAGGCTTAGCCGGTAAATATAAAGCGAAGCCGAAACAGCTTTCCGGTGGTGAGCAGCAGAGAGTTGCATTGGCAAGGGCCTTGGTCAATAAACCTACCGTTTTGCTTGCTGATGAGCCGACAGGTAATCTGGATCCTAAAAATTCATGGGAAATCATGAAGCTGTTGGAGCAGATTAACGAAAACGGCACGACAGTTTTGGTTGTTACCCATAACAGGGAAATCGTCAATGCGATGCAGAAGAGGGTAGTTACGCTGAAAAAGGGCGTCATTGTGAGCGACGAAGAAAAGGGAGGATATATTGATGAGGATTAATACATTTTTCTATACGCTTCGTCAGGGCATTCGGAATATTTTCAGGAATAAATGGTTTACGCTTGCATCTATTGCGACAATCAGTGCATGTCTGTTCCTGTTTGGTTTGTTTTATGCAATCATCTGCAATTTCCAGAATATTGTGAAGACAGCAGAAGAGGGAGTGTCTGTTTATGTTTTCTTCGATGAAGGGCTGGAGGACCTCCGCATACAGGAAATCGGTGAAATGATTGCCAGACGGACAGAAGTGTCAAATGTTCACTTTGTTTCTGCGGAAGAAGCATGGGAAAGTTTTAAGACGGAATATCTGGGGGAATATGCCGATGGATTTACGGAAAACCCGCTGCAGAATTCTGCAAACTACGAAATTTATTTAAGTGATGTCTCCATGCAGTCGGCGCTGGTTACATATCTGGAATCCATACCCGGCGTCAGGCTAGTCAATCGTTCCGAGATAACGGCAACTACGCTGACGGGAGTCAATGCGCTTGTCGCGTATGTTTCCGTGGGTATTATTGCAATTTTGCTTGCCGTGTCAATTTTCCTGATTAGCAATACGGTCATGATAGGTATTTCTGTCAGAAAAGAAGAAATTAATATTATGAAATATATCGGTGCGACAGACTTTTTTGTCAGGTCGCCGTTTGTGATAGAGGGTATGCTGATCGGTTTGATCGGAGCAGCGATTCCTTTAAGTATTATTTATGTTTTATATAACATAGTTATGGAATATATATTGGAGAGGTTCTCTATGCTCTCACAGCTTTTAAGCTTTATAACGGTAGAAGAAATTTTCCATGTATTGACTCCGGTTTCTCTGGGGATTGGCGTAGGAATCGGTTTTTTAGGAAGTGTTATTACGGTAAGAAAACATCTTCGTGTTTAGGTGTGGGAAAGGCAGCAGACAAATGAAATTTTGGAAAAAGCTATTGTGCATAATAATTTGCATAAGCGTTGTATTCGCATTTCCGACGGAGACTGCCCAGGCGACAACGAATGACAGTATTCGTGAAAAAGAGGCGGAAATTGCGGAGGCAAAGCAGGAAGTTGCGACGTTAAAGTCCAGCTTGACCGATGTAGAAAAACTCAAAAAAGAGCTGGAGCAGTCCAAAAGTGATTTGAATGCCTATGTCACGCAGTTAGATACGCAGCTTAGCGATATTCAAAGTAAAATTAATGAATATAATAGGCTGATTGAAGAAAAAGAAAATGAAATTGTAGTTACAACCGAAGAATTAAATGCCGCGATTGCAAAGCAGGAAGAACAGTATGCGGCAATGAAAGAGCGTATTAAATTTATGTATGAAAAAGGCGATACGCTTTATATGGAAATCATATTCTCATCAAGCAGCTTTTCGGATACTATGAATAAGGCTAATTATATCGAGGCATTGTCTGCGTATGACAGAAACCAACTGGATGAATATGTGAGAACAAGAGAGCTGATAGCGCTTTGTAAAGAGGAACTGGAAAGTGAAAAAGAAGTATTAGACGAGGCAAAGCTTGCGGTAGAAGCAGAAGAGTCGGCAGTCAGCGCATTGATTTCAGAAAAAGAAGCGCAGATTGTTGCCGTATCTTCGGATATTTCGACAAAAGAAGCGGCGATTAAAGAGTATGAAGACATGATAGCGGAAGAGAATGCGCAAATTGCCGCATTGGAGAAAGCGGTTGCAGAAGAAAAAGCAAGGCTTGCAGCAGAAAATGCCAATGCCAGAGTTTATGATGGCGGTATGTTTGCATGGCCCTGTCCCGGATATAAAAGGATTTCGGATGAATATGGAAACCGTATGCATCCTACGCTTGGCATTGAGAAATTCCATAATGGTATTGATTTGTCAGCTGCATCGGGAACATCAATTCTCGCTGCATATGACGGGGATGTAGTGGCGGCTGATTACAGTTCTTCTATGGGTAATTACATTATGATAAATCATGGAGATGGTTTGTATACCATCTATATGCATGCTTCCGCATTGTATGTATCAAAAGGGCAGTCTGTTTATAAAGGTCAGACAATTGCCGCAGTGGGCAGTACCGGGCGTTCCACGGGGCCCCATCTGCATTTCAGTGTACGATTGAACGGTAATTATGTAAGTCCTTGGAATTATTTAAAATAAATGGAGATGAATGATTTTGGATAATTATGGATATAGTAATAATAACGAAATAAATCAGGGAGCGGCAGACGATTTGAATCCTTACAGAAGAATACAGCAGGAATCAAAACAGAAAAAAGGCACGTTTCTGGTAGGCCTTTTAACCGGTGTTTTGTTAAGCACTCTCATGGTAGGCTGTGTTTATGTGGGCATCCGTTTTAACGACTTATGGAGAACTAAAAGAGTAAGGCTTACAAGTGCGGACGGAGCTGTCGCAGAGAGTATTGTTAATGATGATTCCCTTAAGAAGCTTGAAGCGATAGAAGATGTCATTGATAAGTATTATTACAAAGAAGAAGATATTCATACGGATGAAATGATAGAGGGTATGTATGCGGGTATGGTTGCTTCTTTGGGAGACCCTTATTCCGTCTATTATACGGCGGAAGAGTGGCAGGCACTGATGCAGGATACCGAAGGTATCTATTATGGTATCGGCGCATATATACAATTAGATATAGCAACCGGATTTGGAAAGATTAACGGTGTCATAGAAAATACGCCGGCGCAGGAGGCAGGTCTGCGGGAAGACGATATTATCTATATGATAGACGGTGAGGTTGCGCAAGGGCTGGAACTGTCGGAAATTGTTGCAAGAATCAAAGGAGAAGAAGGAACGACGGTACATTTAACAATTTACAGAGATGGTGAAGAGGACTATCTGGAAATGGATGTTGTCAGAAAACAGATTGAGTCTCCTACCGTCAGCTATGAATTGTTTGATAATGGCGTTGGTTATATCCGGATAACGGAATTTGATGATGTAACGGTAGATCAGTTTGCAGAGGCATTGGCTGTTGTGAAAGGTTCCGGCGTTGCAGGGTTGATTCTTGATTTGCGAAGCAATCCGGGAGGAAGTCTTTCTGCTGTCGTGGATATTGCAAGGCAGATATTGCCGAAAGGGTTGATTGTCTATACGGAAGACCGCGAAGGTGAGCGGGTGGAATATAAATGCAGCGGAGATAATGAATGGAAACTGCCGTTGGTGGTATTGGTAAATGGAAACTCTGCCAGTGCATCGGAAATACTGGCGGGGGCGATTAAAGATTACGGTATTGGAACGCTTATCGGCACTACGACTTTTGGAAAAGGAATCGTACAGCGGATACTGCCGCTTACTGACGGAACGGCTATAAAACTGACGGTCAGCGCTTATTATACGCCAAATGGGAATAATATCCACAATATCGGCATTGAGCCGGATATTGAGTGTGAATATGACAGAGATGCCTATTATGATGAAGGAATTGACAATCAGTTAGAGCAGGCAAAGAAAGAAATTAGTAAAATGATTTCTCAATAAGCATATTTTACTATTTAAAATTCTCTGTAAAAATCATTTTTCATTTCCGACATAACCAAATAACATACTTTACCATAGAGCATCCTGGCGGGAACCCGCCAGGGTTTTCCATAATAGAAATTGTCCGCCGCAAGCTCACCATCGGCATAAATCTGCGCTACATCATATTGGTCGTGTATTTCTATAAAGCCTGTATCACTCGATACGGAAACCTTTTTCCATATTCTTTTTCTCTCACCGCCGATATTTAATTCATCAGCATACGGAGGAACAAAAGGTTCATCAACAGATTCAAACGTAACATCAGCCTGCTTCAATTCCTGATGCACTGTTTTATGTTCAAATTCCGAACCGTTCCACTTATCGTATGCAAAATCTCTGTCCTGCACAGAGTATATGTTTCCGTCATATTCGTAAAGATCGCAATTATTGCCTATATAAAGCGTATTGGAAAGTTTGCGGGCATATTTTGCCCTGTTCCACGAAAGTGTCACAATCCGTATTCCGTTTATTGCAAGGATGCTGTCCGGTTCCTGATGAAACTTACTGCCGTCTGTAAATTTATATTCTGCTTCTATTCCGTCAAGTGCCGCAAAGAAATAGGCATTGCCTGTTCGGCATAATGGCTGCACTGTCGCATATTCGAGCAGATTGCCTGACAAATCCATATGAAAAGGCAGAAAAAAACTTATATCACCACAGATAGTAACAGGCGGAAACTGCACTTTTCCTGTGTCGATCACTACGTTATGTATATCGTCCATTTTTGCTAACCGCTGATAGTGGTTAATGAATACAAATCCGCTGTTCCCGTCAGTGCGCATACAATATCTTAATGACGATAAATCATACGCTGATATATCATCGGCGGTAATATTTGTTTTCGATTCCACTGCTTCCATAGGAGCAAGAATATCACCAAAGTCATTGACAAACATATGAAGCATATTTATGAGACGATACTGTTCTCGTATTTCTCCATATTCTGAAATCGGCGCCTGAAAATCATAGGAGAGTATGGAATAGTCATTAGGATAGCCTGTTGCCTTTGATTCATTGAGGGTGGACAAACTGCCGATTTTGTTTGTACCGCCTTTATACATATAATATCCGACAAGATTATTTCCGGAGCCAAGTTTCACAAGTGAAAGCGCGTAAATATCCATACCGTTTATCAGCGGACGTCGGTGGTGTGTTACCTGCATTCCGCCGCCCAGTTCACATGTTGCAAACGGATATCTCTCATAGGGCAGCCGCCAGCCATCCTTATCAACGGCATCGAGAAGGTCTTCTCCAATGGTTGGGTCATTTCTGCTTTTGTTGAATACATAATGTGTCGATAGTGGGAGCTGCTTTATGCTGTCTGCCCATGGTGCTTCAGGGTATGCTCCAAACACGGGAACAACATCATCAACAGGAATTTTTGCGCCGTATACGCTGTTCCAGCCCGTTACCGTATAGATTGGCGCCTGAAAGCCTATGTTCAGCGCAAGTTGCTTTAAGGCAAGCAAATGCTCCGCATTATCAACAAGTTCATTTTCAAACTGGATGCCGATAATATTTCCGCCGTCCGCATAAAATAAACCCTGTACCTGCTCATAGATTTTCTCGTACCATATACGCACTTTTGCCATATATTCGCTGTTATTATCGCGCAGTTTATATGGCTTATGCAAAAGCCAATCCGGAAGTCCGCCGTTTCTGCATTCGCCATGCGCCCACGGACCGATACGGATGAAAACGTCAAGACCTGCCCGTTGTGCATCTGAAATAAATCGGCGTATATCTCTGTCGCCCGAAAAATCAAATTCGCCTTCGGTTTCCTCATGATAAATCCAAAACAAATAGGTTGCGGCAATGGTAATACCGCCCGCTTTCATTTTGCAAAGTTCACGATACCAGTTATCCCGGCTGTCGCGGACAAAATGATATTCACCCATGACGCCAATCCAGGGCTTTCCGCCGCGCATAAAATACCGACTGGTGACATCAATCCTGTTCCCGTCCGGATTTTCCCCGCCCATATTAAGGTGATTGGTCAGTATTTCCGATTTTTGATAATCTTTGAATTGATACACCATAATCTAATCTCCCATTTTAATCAGTCTGTGATTATGCGCTTGTTTTTCTTATAATATCATGAAGTCCTGCATGGCATTTATCAAGTTCGAGTCCTTTTTTGGCGTATTCTTCCGCTTTTTTGGTGTCACCTTTGCCCAAATAGCCGAGCGCCGCCATAAAGAAACAATGTACTTTGTTTTTCTTATTTAAGTCTGCGTCAAAAATAAGAAAATCGGGAAGAGATACTGCAAAATAGTCAATTTTGATTTCATCATTCATATGCGAGTCGGCATAGTCAATAAATGTTTCAAACCGCATATTTGCCGTTTTTTCATCACCAAGAGCCTTAATTGCCATTGCCGCATAATACATCATTTCCGGCGGCTGGTCATTGTAGTACATGGCAGAGGATAAGGCGAATTCACCTCTTGCGGCTAGTTGATATGCTTTTTCCGATTTTTCTTTATCATCATACAAGCCGCCCAGCATATAGTAAATATCATTGTCAAGATTGCCGATTAGTTTTCCTTCGCCAAGGTTGTGCGGATAAATAAGCGCTTTTTCCAATAGTTCGATAGCTTTTGCTTTTTCGGCTGTCTGCGCCATATTCATAAGCGAGATTCTGTACTGTGCCGGTATCTTGCCTTCACCGCCTTCCCATGGATGGAAGTTGTGGCTCATAATGCGGTTATATGCGTTTTCATATTCGCCGTTCATATTCAGAAGCGTGATATATTCCGTGTATAAATCATCACGCTTTTCCAGAAGTCCGGCGTTGGCGTTCATATTGCCAAGGCGCTCGGATAGCGAATAGTTGAGCGTTTTATAAAGCGAATCCAGCTCAAAGAATACGCGTGCATCCGTTTCGTCCATATGAAAAGCCTTTTCCATTGCATTCTTTGCCTTCTGGGCATCATGCTTCTTGTTGTAATAGGCAAGTGATAAATTTCTGTATACTGTCGGAAGATTGATTTTGTCCGCACAGCTTTCCCATAGGGATATGCTTTCCTCAAAACGTCCCTTATCGTAAAGCAGATTGCCAAGATAGTAAGCTGCATAATTTCCGCCGTTTTCTACCGCTTTTTCCAGTACGGAGATATCTTCTAAGCGGTTCGGGAAACAGTAAAGTGAGCTGCTGTTTTCTGCTTTTTCCAGTTCTGACTTGTCGCCTGTACACGCGTATCTGTAGTAATGCACCATTGGCTCGTCATCGTTTGGCGCAAGGGAAAGAATTTCATCCGCTTCTTTGTATAGACCTGCCGCGATATAACCAAGTGCAAGCTCAACATAGTTGTGATTATCGCCGCGCATAACTGCTTTCAGTTCGTCAAGTCCGTCTTCTGTAAGTTTGTATAACTCATAGCGGCAGCTATGGTCAAGTGCGTCTATTTTTCCTGTTTCCTTAGCAAAGGCAATCGCTTCTTCTTTTTTACCCATGAGACGCAGGAGTGCGGTTTTTAGTAACCTGCCCTTTAAATTGTGCAGTCCTTTTACAAGCGATTTTTCAATATAGTCAAGCGCTTCCTCATAATTACCTCTGACAGAAGCAAGGCAGGCAAGCTGATAAAATGCTTTGTCCTGCATATTTCCGTCCCATACGGCTTTGAAAAAAGCGTCAAACGCTGCGTCAAATGCCTTTGCTGTATCGCCTGTTGCTTTTAATGCAAGCCCAAGATTAAAATATGGCTCGCAGTCATACGGGTTCGGATTTTTCCAGGTGGAAGCCTTTACGGCAGCATTGAAATATTTGATGCTTTCCTCAAATCTGCCCTTGTTATATAAATACTTTCCGTAGCCGTTATTCAGGCGGATATCCGATGCATCACGTTTTAACCCTTCCAAATAATAGGGTTCCGGCGAGTATGTGGCGTGACGGTATTGCTCCAAATGAGTTGCAGCCAAGAACAGTTTTTCCGTTGTTTCCAGTTTTTCGGGTGCGGGAATTTCTTCCGCAGGCGACGGAACAGGCTCGCTTGTTTTTACAGGCGCACAGGAGAGGATTTCTTTTCCGTCTTTTTTAACCGCACATACGATTTGTTTATTTATGGTATCAGCAGGGATGCTTGTTTTCCATACTTCGGCAGTTTTTAGATTAAGTGTGCCTGAATAGATGGTTTCCCCGTCCGCAGTTACTTCCACATCTGCATTGATACCAGACGGCGTATAGAATGTAAGGTCTATTCTGGTATCTTCGATTGTCATGTTGACGGCAGCATCTAAGGAAACATTCGCTATTTCGCCGACTGCTTTATAGGGCATGAAATATTGAACAAAAGTCTTTTCTTCATAAGGTTTTAAGAATGTAAAATCAGGCTGGTTGTCCGTAAACATACCAGTCATAAGCTCGATATAGGGGCCGTTTTCATCTGTCAGATTTCTGTCCCATGCCTGTCCGAAATCACCGTTCCCCCAAGTCCACTGTTTTTTCCCCGGTGAAACATGGTGGTCGGCAATATGAAGAAGTCCTGCCTGTTTTTGGTAGTCATAGTTGCCGATAAAATTGAAATCGCTGTGATACGCCATGTAGGAGGTCGGAACAGGAATATTTTTATAACGTGAAATATCTGTGCCAGGAGCATAATTCACTTTGTAATATTCACCATCGGCAATCGGAAATTTCGATACCGCGCGTTTGCCGTGATCCATTACCGCATGAACATCCGGCGGAAAAATGGACTGTGTATCATCGTTTACAGCAACGGCAGGATTTGCCCATCACAAAAATGTCTGAGGTCTGTCCGTCGGATTATATACTTGCCCTTTTATTTCCAGATATGCTTTGTCAGGATAAACGGTAAATCCCGTCATCCCCTTTGTGTGGAACATCTTCTCCGTTTCTCCAACCCATACGGTAACGGAGCCGTCCGCATTTTCTTCTATGCGACAGTCAACCGCGTCAAATGTTGACGGTCTGTGGTGCTGTGGCCAGTTAAATTCAATACCGCCGCTGATCCAAGGTCCTGCAAGACCGACAAGCGCAGGTTTTATCACCTCGTTATAGTAAACTGCGTCATAGCCGTTTGTTTTATCATAAAGACGCTGAATTCTGCCGCCGATTTCGGGCAGAATCATAACAAGGATATAATCATTTTCAAGATAGATAGCGTTGTATTCTTTATCTGTTTTGGTATCGGAAACGCCCTCGCATACCGGGTGGGGATAAACACGCCCGCTTGAGCCCTGATATACACGTTTTTCAAGAAACATCGGATTTTTGTCATAGTCTGCAATCTCGTATGTAGGTATGGTTACTTTTTCCTGTCTTAAAATGACTTTTTGCATTGTTTAGAGTATGCTCCTTTCCTGCTCTTCAAAATTCATTTGATATTAAGAGTATAGTTTATTCTATCATTTTCAGATTTTATCGGAAAGGTATTAATAGAAAAAATAGTGGGCATATGATAAGATAATATCATTAAGCAATTTGACATATCTGGATTTTTACAGGGTGAAAGTATGGAACATATAGCAGAGTTAGGTGGAATCGTAACAGGTTTCAATGTTACCGAGCAGTGTATTGACTGTATGTGTGGAAAAAATTTAGTCAAAATAGATAAATATTCCCGGGAGATTATCTGTCAAAAGAAAGTTTTTGAGAAAGAAGGTTTATCAAGGAAATTAACTGCAGATGATGAACAGATTTTTGTATATGATTTTTGTACACTTTATGTATTAAGCCAAAAGAATTATGAGCTTATTGGTAAATGGCAATTAGGTAATGATCTGAGTTCTGATATATGCGGAATGGCAGTTGATAATGATACTATTTATTGTTCCATCCGAAATGGAAAGATTATTACCCTTGACAGAAAGTCGTATCTGATAAAGGAGTTTATTATTTCCGAAAGCAGTATGTGGAGCATCAAAACTTATGATTCATACTTAGTTTGCGGAACGGTAGACGGGAAATTGCTGCTATTGGATAAATCTACTCTTTCCATTGTAAAAGAAGTTGTTTTAGGGAAGAAAAATATCGGCAGCTTGCATATTGACGGAGAAACTTTATATGCTGCAAGTCATGATGGGAAACTTTTCAAAATCAATATAAGAAACTTTGAAATCGAGACTTCAATGAAAAATGTACACAAAAAAATGTTTGATTGTGCAGGGATATGTGAGGATATGCTGGTAACAGTTTCTTATCCTTGCTCGGAAATCGCACTTTGGAATAAAGATACATTAGAAAAAATAAAAGTAATTAATACGCCGTTAAAGTTGTCAGGGCGCACACATATAGAAAATAATTATATGTATATCTCTTCCCGCAATATCTTAGGAATTGATAGGATTAAATTAAGTGAGTAGTGCAATTATATTCATCCAGAACAGATTTATGATGACATGAAAGGGGCTGTTTGTTATACTGTCTACGTAGGTAAGTGTATAAAAATATAGGCAGGGTATAATACAAATAGTAGGGGAAATTAAATCAGAACGGGGGCGGTTGGCTATGGCAATCAAAACAATTGAGATTTTAAATGTAATGGTATTTAGGCGTCACTGGAGAAAAAACAACGCTGATATTAAAACGATAAAAGAGGACGATTCAATTAATGATGGATTCAAGCTGGATTTCTGTGATGGAATAAATGTCCTGATAGGTGAGAATGGGGTTGGAAAGACGACTATTTTAAAGATGATTTATGCAGCAACGCAGTGGTCAATTGAGCAGACGGATCGGGGAAAAACAAAAAGATTAACACAATTCTTCTCCAATAGTATAAAAGACAGTGATAGCTTAAAAAATGCGGAAAATAAAGAAGGTTATTGTTATTATAAGGTATCGGATGGTACACACAGTTTTGAAGACAGCCTTTCCCATAAAGGGATATTCAATTTTGATCAATGGCTTGGATTAAATATACAGTCCGTATTTATTCCTACGACAGAGATGCTTTCCCATGCCAATGGATTTCTGGCAATGAATCAGAAATATAGTATGCCTTTTGATGGAACACAGATAGACATTATTGTAAATGCTTCTTTACCGGAAACACGGGAAATTCCATCTGTAATGAGTGGAATTCTTGATAAAATCAGCTCTGCGATTGAGGGAACGGTTATTTTGGAGAATGACTCTTTTTATGTGTTAAAAAAGGATGGTCAAAAAGTGGATTTTTCATTGGAGGCAGAAGGATTACGCAAGTTAGGGCTGCTATGGAAATTGATACGAAACGGTCTTTTAGAAGAGGGAACAATCCTTTTATGGGATGAACCAGAGGCAAATTTGAATCCTGAACTATATCCCCTTGTTGCGGAAATTTTGTTGGAATTACAAAAAAATGGAGTTCAGATTTTTGTAGCAACACACAGTTATAATTTTGCAAAATATTTAGAGATTCGACGCGCAAATAAAGAACAGGTGATGTTTCACAATCTATACAAAAGTCGGAATTCTCTTTCAGATGAAACACAAAAAAACTTTCCTGAGATAAATGATGATAGCGAAGCTATATACAGTCAGTCCGCATATAGAATGGACGAAATCAAGCATAATCATATTATGATTGCGGATAATGCTTTGCTTGATGAAGTATATGAACTGTGAGGAAATGTATATGAAAAATATATTTATAGAAGAGAATGGTGTATATAGCATTGATTGTTCAAATGCTATATGGGCAACTGATAAAATGCATGAAGATTATCATAATGCAGGAATACACATTAATGATGTGGATTTTTTGATTGAAAACACTACAAATATCCTCATGGTAGAGTATAAGAATGCATGTACTGCAAATGCAGAAAAACCTGACGCATTTCATCCAATGGCAGATAAGAAAATATTAATTGCAACACGAAAGTTTTATGATTCTTTACACTATTTAAGATTACTGAATAAAAACAAACCAATTCAGTACATATATATCCTTGAATATCCAAATGGAGATGCAACGACCAGAAAAAGGTTGCGAAATAGATTGAAAGTAGAACTGCCTTTTGTTCTTCAGGATAATATAGGAAATGGAAATAAACTGATAGAGCAGATAGATGTTCTTTCTATAGATGAATGGAACGCTGACAGCATTTATGGAAATTATCCATTGAGACGAATATCAGGTGATTTATCGGTATGAGGGCAAAGAATACCCCAAGGAGTTTCTACAATGAACAACAATACAAAATGGATTTGGAAAAACGGAGAGAACGGCGAAAACACTTGGATGAATTTTGTAAAGAAAATTAATCTGTCAAATATGCCACAGACAGCAGTTACGAAAATTGCAGTTGATTCAAAATACTGGCTGTACATAAACGGTGTACTTGCCGTATTTGAGGGCGGTATTAAGCGCGGACCGACTAAGAACAGTATTTATTATGATGAGATTGATATTGCCGAATATCTCAAAAAAGGTGAAAACACAATTGCCGTGCTTGTATGGTATTTTGGGAAAAATGGTTTTTCGCACCTTTCAAGCGGAATGGGCGGATTGCTCTTTGAAGCGGACATAGATGGGGAGATTATCTCATCCGATAACTCGTGGCGCGTGATAAAAAATCCCGCATATGTGAAACCGGATGAATTTGACATCCCTTCTAATTTCAGGCTGCCGGAGTCGAATATCTATTTTGACGCGGCGCAGGATGTCGGTAAATGGTATGATATGGACTACGATACTTCTTCATGGGATAAAGCCGATATCATATGCAGTGCAAATGAGGGTGTGTACGGAAAATTAGAAAATCGTATGATTCCACAGTTTAAGGATTACGGATTAAAGGATTATAAAAACTCTAAAGATTTTGAAGAATTTACAACAACAGAAGATACTACGCTTAAAATGAAGCTTCCCTACAATGCGCAGGTTACGCCATATTTGAAAATAAGTGCGGATAAAGGAAAAAGAATATCTATAAAATCCGATACCTATGATGATTTGCTTTATGATACGAAAAGCGTTATGTCTGTGTATTACACAAAAGACGGAGAACAGGAGTATGAATGTCTCGGTTGGATAAACGGTGAGTATATGTATTATACGATTCCAAAAGGCGTTACCATACATAAACTGCAGTACCGCGAAACTGGCTATGACACAGAATTTACAGGCAGCTTTGAATGTGATGACGATTTTCTAAATAAACTTTGGAGAAAGTCGCTTCGCACGTTGTATATCACAATGCGCGACACTTTTATGGACTGCCCCGACAGGGAGCGTGTGCAGTGGTGGGGTGATGTCAATGTGGAAATGCAGATGATGCTGTACTGTCTCGATGAAAAAGCCCTGCTCCTTTATAAAAAAGGAGCAGACTCTATGGCAGGCTGGGCGGAGGATACGGGACATATGTTAACAGTTGTTCCATCGGGAACGGAACAATTTGAATTGCCGTTCCAAAACCTTGCGGGCATATGGGGATTTTCATATTATTATGATTATACCGGTGATGTGAGCGTAATTAAGCGCGTATATGAGGCGTCAAAAAACTATGTCCTGAGTTATAAGTTGAATACTGACGGGCTTGTGAAACATAGGGGCGGAAGCTGGGATTGGCCTGACTGGGGTGAAAATGCTGATATCGCGCCTATGGAAAATGCGTGGTATTATATGGCGCTTAATAGCTGTAAAAAAATGGCGAAGATTCTGGGGAATTATGCCGACATCGCTGTTTATGACGAGCGGTTAGAGAGTATAAAAGAAAATTTTAACCGGGTATTTTTAGCTTGTGGAAAAGACGATTATTACTATCACGAAACTGCTAACAAAAAACCTGACGACCGCACAAATGCGCTTGCCGTACTTTCGGGACTGGCGGATGAAAAGCAATATTCTGATATATTAAACATTTTGCAAACAAGCGAAAATGCAAGCCCGTATATGGAAAAGTATGTGCTGGATGCACTATGCGAAATGGGGTATGTTGAGGAAGCTGTGCAGCGAATGAAAAAGCGTTATCAGGAAATGGTTGACTATGATTATTCTACGCTGTGGGAATATTGGGATAAAGGCGGCACATTAAATCACGCGTGGTCAGGCGGACCGCTTATTACAATGTCAAAATATATAGCGGGAATAAGACCGTTGGATACTGCATATAAAACATTTGAGATAAAACCATGTATGGGAGATTTGCATTTTATAAAATGCACTGTACCGTCGATAAAAGGTGATATCGTTCTCGAAATCCGCAAAACAGAAGGACATATTAATATGAATGTTATAATACCTGCACATACGCAGGCGGAAGTCTATCTGCCGCTTATGGATAATGCGCTTCCGCAAAATTCAGGTTATGAGTATACGCTGGCAGACGGTTACGCGAAATTTGTTTTGAGTGAGGGGGAATATCATCTATAGATGATATTCCTTTGTTTCTATGATGCTCTCTAAATCAGCAATAATATCCGCAAGGATTTGTGAAACAAGCTCCGGAGCCGTAAATAAATTTTGAAATAAGCGGTCAAGATTTTCCTCAAAATTGGCAGGAAGAAGTTTCGCCTGCTCTTTTGCATAAGAAACCATTCGTTTTTCTCCCGGATGTGTCAATTTATTTAATGCAAAAATAATATCAAAATACGATTCAAGAAAAGCTGCGGTTCTATGGTTTACACTTACCAAGTCATTGCGGGCAATCGCTTTTTTAATCTGTAAATCATAAGAGGGAAGGTTTCCACGCAGTAACCGCATGTTCTGCGCGATAATGTTCTCTCTTAACCCGTCCGGATAAGGCACATGATATTGGTTCTGCAGTGCTGCAAATTTTCCGTTTTTATCATAAAGAATCCGGCTGTTTAGGAGATTGTGCCACATACAGGTTGTATATCCGTTATGCGCGGTATGCATTTCAACAACCGAGTGGATTTCCTGTGAAAAATCTTCTATATTTCTATATAAAATATCAATATCTACTCCATCTTTCAGAGTGCAGTCATCCTCAAGTTCCCAAAAAGAATTGCCGATTTCCATATACTGACAGTACCGTTCCAAAATCTGTTTTCTAATATCCGCTTCCGGGGGCTGGCTGCAGTAAATGTATAAGTCGTAGTCGGATTTTTCGTCATAATGCGCACCGGCTCTTGACCCGCCGAGAGCGATTGCTTCCACTTCCGGAAGCTGTGCAAATTCATTCCATAGTGATTCAAAAAACATAGAGGTTCTCCTTTTTGAAGTTTAATCTATTAACTTATCTCATTTTCCGCAAGCCGCAGTTTTTTCCAGAATGGAACAAACAGTATAATCCCTGTCAGCATTGCACAGCAGTCCGCCATAGGCGTTGCCCAGGCAATGCCATTTACTCCTGCCAGCGCATTCATTAGAAACATAAAAGGCACATCCAGACCACCTTTGCGAAGCATGGAGAGAATCAGTGGTTTCAGCTTTTGTCCAACAGACTGAAAAATCGTGATGATTACCATAGTGATTGCTGTGAAAGGGCCGGTAATGCAGATAATCCGCTGGAACACACTGCCATAACGGACGGTTTCCGCATCATCAATAAAAGCCTTTACAATGGGGTTAGCGCAAGTAAACAGCAGTGCCGCAGCCACAAGGGTCACAGACAGGCACAGAACCAGTGTTACTTTGATAGCGGAGCGCATCCGTTTGAAATTCTTTGCCGAATAATTATAGCCTATCAAAGGCAGGACACCTTGGGAGAGTCCGTTAGCCAACGCAAAGGCCAGCATATCTATCTTTTTGGCGATGCCGATGCCCGCCACTGCCTCATTACAGTAGGAGACCATCAGACGGTTCATCATAATATTGGAAAAAACGCCCATCAGGTTCATTGCACAACTCGGCAGTCCAACCAGCAGTACCTCTGCCGGGATATGGCTGCCAAGGGTGTAAGCGCGGGGGTCAAAAGTAATATGGAGTGCTTTCCGTTTTTTCAGAATCAACGCTATAAAGTACAGCATGGCAATCAGATTGGAGAGCATGGTTGCCACAGCCGCGCCTTCAATTTCCATTTTAAATCCATAAATAAAGACCGGATCCAGAATAATGTTTAACCCACCGCCCAAGGCAACTCCGAAGCTGGCCTGTGTGGAATATCCTTCAGCACGGACAAGATGGGACAGTGCTGCACTTAATACCGTGGGAACTGCACCAATGGTAATTGTCCAGAACAAATACTGATAGCAGAAGCCAAAAGTGTTCTGGTCTGTACCCACAGCGGGTAGAATATAGGGCTTAAACAACATTATGATAATACTGTATAGAAATGCGGCAAAGCCTGCTGACCAGATGCAGAAAGCAGAGGTTTTCCGTGCTTTTTCCTCATCACCGCTTCCAAGACAGCGAGAGACCAGACTCGCCCCGCCGATGCCAAAGAGGTTTGCCATTCCGGTGGTCAGCAAAAACAGCGGCAGAGCAAGAGAAGCCGCCGCTACCTGATTGGAGTCTCCCAACTGCCCGATAAAAAAAGTATCCGCCATGTTGTAGACAACGGTGATGAGCTGGCTGATTACGGTCGGTATGACAAGTGCAAGAACCGCTCTGGGAACGGGTGTTGACGTAAATAATTCAGTCTTATCAGTTCTCATGTCAAATCTTCCTCATTTTGCGATTTCATAAAATCGATATAGTTCCTCTTTATTGTCATTTAAATCTTTATACATTCTTTTTTCAGTCAGTATAAATCCGGCTTTTTCAACTACTTTCCAAGATGGAACGTTCTCATTTTTCACTGTAGCAATCATTCTTTTTGCATGATAATGTTTGAGAAAGTATTTTGTATATGCTTTAACCGCTTCAGCTGCATAACCGTCGTTTCTATATTGTGCTCCGATAAAATATGTAATGCCTGTTTCTTGAAGGTCCTCGTAATAGGAACATCCAATAGAACCGACTACAATAGTTTCATCCTTTAAGGTTATTGTATAAGCCAGATAATCCATGGCAGGATTATCTCTGAGAGCAAAACCTTTTGCCTCGGCTATCCATTTTGTTATCCAACTGCCGCAGTCTCTATCAAAACCACAATCATTTAAGCTTCCGTCTGCCGCCATTTCAATAAATGGTATTTCATCTTCTGTTTTTATATCCCGAATCAGCAATCTATGCGTTTCAATCTGCATAAGCAAACCCCTCCATTAATTATAAATTCTATTTCTTCCTTCCGCAACATACTTTTCACCTGACTTCGGGATAATCCTAAAACCATGGCAATTTGTTTTTCCGGAGCGATTTTCAGTTGATAAGGATTATTTATTGTAACCTCAATTTTCTCTTCGAAATCAGAGTATTCTATGCTTTCGTGCAGCTTAACAAAGTCATAATCTAATCTGTCAAAATCAATGTCCGCTTTGTTCTTCCGAAATAACTGTATATCCTTGCCATACATTTCCGCAAGCTGTTCATCATTGTCCAAAAAAAGCTGATATTCTTTCTTAGGTATAGAAGAGACTTTCTTCCGCTCATAAATCGCAAGGTTGAGAGTATGCCTGCATTCTTCACATTGGTAAATCAACCAGATATCCAGTTTATTGCCATTGGCATTGACACGAAATTTTTTCGTGTTTTTAAAATGTGTCTTTCTGCCGCATTTGGGGCAGCTTCGAATGACCAAAAAGGAATCTTTCAGGACAATTTCATATTCAATTTTCTTTAAATAGCTCATTTGCATCTCCTGTTTATTTCATGGGTTGATGCGCAGGCTATTACATTATTTGTTCATTTTATTTGCAATAGCCACGCTATGCAAAGTAATTGGGTGTAGTCATAAAAATATTTCTCCTTTCGTGATAAATATATAAATCAGCCTTCTTTTCCGGCTTCTTTTCCAGCTATTATAATTGTTGCGCCATCAGGATTATCCAAGACTTTTTCAATCATAAATCCAACGCTTTGTAATAGTTTTCCTTCATGCTCCAAAGTCAGCGGAATATCAAAATGAACGAAACTATTCTCCGGTATTGATGACTGTTTTCTTTTTTTCAGATATACATTGCGCAAAAGTTCTTCTTCTTCATCACAACAGGCAATGTAATCTCCTAAAATGAAAACACCGCCATGTTTTAGAGCATTATAGACTTTTTGGTACAATTCCTTTTTACGTTCCGGCAGAAAATGATGCAGACTTTCAAAAGAAATGACAGCGTCCCACTTGTCGTATCCAAAATCGTATTTGAAATAATCCTGACATACTATGGTAAGGTGTTTGTCAGAATGCTTTTGTAACAGTTTATTCAGCATACTTTGACATAAATCCACACCGGTTACTTCTATGTCCGGATTTTTTTGCCAGATTTTATCCAATTCCAAACCGGTTCCACATCCTAAGTCTAAAATGTTTTTGCATTTTGAAGGTAAGGATTCAGCAAATATCTGATAAGATTGTTCCCAAATCGACATATGCTCCTCATAATCATCCAAACGTTTCGTGAAAAAGTCTGACATTTCTTCCAGTGGAGTATTTGATGTATCCTGAAGCCATTGTTTTAAGTCCTGTAAATATTTTTCCGTTGATTCCATGCTGTTTCCCCCATAATTTTGTTTTATGCCGTATGTCTTTTTGTGCTTAAGATAACATATTTTAACACTGCATTCCACCTCAAAAATTTTTATAAAAAAATATAAGCCGACACAAAGTATCAGCTCATATTTTCATTCACCCATCTTTTTCAAAATACGCTATATGCTCTTTTCCGACAGATAATATTTGCAAGTTAATT
>CAZKOR010000023.1:0-25032 GCA_964554405.1 uncultured Bacteroides sp.
TTTTGATGATGAAAACGCTCATTGCATAGTTAAAGATTATGAAATAGATGTAAATAAAAGCATAATTAATAATTCTGCCATCTATGAGCCAATGATTGAACATAATACAATATGATAATAAGGATATAGGTTTTTATAATGGAGAAGTATTAGAAAACGGTAATTACGAAGTAGGAAATATTTGTATTGTTTCTGAATATCAAGGCAAAGGAATTGGAACTAAGATATTAAAAGATAAATTAGAAAAGTATAATGACACTGATATAGAATTCTGAAAAGAGATAAATAGAAAGGAACTCCTTCACATGAACACAAAATACGCCTTAATCACCGGCGCCTCCCGCGGCATCGGCAAAGCAATTGCCGAAACGCTTGCTGCAGACGGCTATCATCTATACCTTACGTGCATTCATTCTAAAGACCGGCTCTTTTCCTATGCCCGTGAACTTTCCGACAAATACGGCATTTCCTGCACCCCTTTTGCCGGGGATATGGGAAATCCAGAGGACGTAGACGCTCTTTTTCAGCTGATTCCTGATTTGGACGTTCTTATCAATAATGCGGGTATCTCTTATGTGGGACTTTTGAGTGAAATGTCTGTAAAAGACTGGCGAAATGTTATGGCGGTTAATTTGGACTCTGTTTTTTATACAAGCAGACTTGCGATTCCGCTCATGCTTCGTAAGCATAGCGGTAAAATCATCAATATTTCTTCCGTCTGGGGAAACGTAGGGGCTTCGATGGAAGTTGCCTACTCCGCTTCAAAAGGAGCAGTCAACAGTCTTACCAAAGCACTTGCAAAAGAACTCGCCCCAAGCAATATTCAAGTCAATGCCATTGCCTGCGGCGTCATAGATACGGATATGAATCATCATCTTACGGTAGAAGATATGGAGGCTCTGCGGCAGGAAATTCCATGTGACCGCATCGGTATGCCGTCAGAAGCGGCACAGATGGTAAAATCGCTTTTAAATGCCCCCGATTATTTGACCGGACAAGTCATTACAATGGACGGCGGCTGGACGTAGGCTACAGTTCAGTATCCCGGCTCTTAATATGGCAATTTCCAACGGCACCACGCTTGCGCTCCGTTTCAGATGCAGCGGATGCTAGGCTCAATAATACTTCGCCAAGCACCGGCATCCTCAAAGGGGTTCCTTATGGAAACTTGCCATATCAGAAGCTGGGATACTGAACCGTTACGGCCGTCCAGCCGCCTTTTTATGTACCTCTTTAACCGCCAATCTGACAGGTCAGCGCCGTGTGTGCCTCTACGGCAGCTTTTAATTTCTCTATTTTTCCATCCGGCAGCATCGGCACATTCTGCATCGGATAGGGTCTGTTCAATCCTTCGTATTTTCCCTCTCCATATTTATGATAGGGTAAAAGATGAATACGGCTTACGCCGGAAAGTGTCTCCGCAAAAGAAGCAATCTCCAGAATTTCCTGTTCCGTATCATTGAATCCCGGAATGACCGGCACACGGATAATCAGTTCACACATACGGCTCTCTGCAATCTTTTTCGCATTATTAAGCATCTTTGTGTTTTCTTTTCCTGTATACTCTCTGTGCTTTGCCGCGTTCATATGTTTGATATCCATTAAATAGGTATCTAAATAAGGAAGAATCTTTTCAATAACGCGAAATTCCGCATATCCCATACTTTCCATAGCGGTGCTGATTCCCATGTTTTTTGCCGCCTCTAAAAGCGCAGCCGCAAATTCCGGCTGTAACAGGCTTTCGCCGCCGGATAAGGTCAGTCCGCCTCCGGAACGTCCGTAATAAGGCATATCCCGACGTACGGTTTCCATCACTTCCCTTACCGTCACATCCCGTCCTATCGTCTTAGGCTTTCCGTTTACCATCATTGTCTGTATCTCATATTCCTGCGACTCAGGATTACAACACCACTTACAGCGCAGCGCACAGCCTTTCAAAAAGACAATCGTACGAATTCCGACTCCATCATGAATCGAGTACCGTTGTATATCAAAAATTCTGCCCGTCACATCCAAGCAATCACTCATATAATTTCTCCTCATCACGCGATGTTTTTCAACTTTTTACCTGTTAAGTCCCTGTTCCGTTCTGCGGATGATATCATCCTGCAACGACTTGGACAGTGTAGTAAATAACGCGGAATATCCTGCAACCCTTACCACAAGACCGCTGTACTTTTCCGGATGCTTCTGAGCATCTAAAAGTGTCTCCCTGTCCACGACATTGAACTGCATATGCATACCTTTCTGGTCGAAATAACCCTGTACAAGTGAAACAAAGTTTTCAAGTCCTTGTTCTCCCGCCATTGCCGTAGGGTGAATCTTCATATTAAATAGTGTTCCGTTACTTGCAATGCCATGGTCAAGTCTTGCCACAGAATTGCATGCCGCCGTAGGGCCGTTGGTATCTTTGCCTGATGACGGGGAAACGCCGTCCGCAACCGGCGTATGCGCCAGTCTGCCATCCGGTGTCGCGCCTGTCTGTGCGCCAAGCGGAACATTTGCCGATACCGGATATAATCCCGCCTGAAAAATACCGCCGCGCGGATTCTTGTAAGTTTCCAGCGGCTTTGTATAGGTATATGCCGCATCTCTTGCAAGCAAATCGACTTCGTCTATATCGTTTCCGAACTTGGGCAGTTCGTCTATCATATCGCGTATTTTCTCATAACGCGCTTTTTCTTCTTCCGGGAGCTGCATGGTAAGCACATTCTGAACAATCATAGCTATCATTTCAGAGGTTACTTCCTGCCCTTTTGCCCGTAAGTTTCCTGCCGCCTGAAGCGCAATCTCTTTTGCCGTAATCGCATCAAATCCCTGTCCGAAATTCATTTCCAGAGCCTTTTTCAGCTCCTGTATCGTCACTTTCTTCTCTTCATATACCAGTTTTTTGACCGTATATAAAGAATCCGCCACATTTGCAATGCCAAAGCCCTGCGGGCCTGTGAAATTATAGATGGCGCCGCCCTCCTGTAAGCTTTTTCCTCTCTTAATGCAATCATCCGCCATACAGGATTCAAAAGGCAGCGGGCAGAGTGTCCTGTGCGCTATATCAATCGCATTGTCCGCATTGACAAGCAGGGAAATGTTATAATTCATCTGCTTTTTATAAGCGTCATAAAATTCATCGAAAGTTGTGAAATCTTCAACATTACCGGTCTGGATACTTGCAAGTACGCCGTTGTCATAACCATTGGAAAATACCATCTCAAGCGGACGGCACATATTGAAAAACGCCGCATCGTGCCATCCTTCCGTTTTTCCCGCTTTCTGCGGTTCCACACAGCCGATGATGTTGTAATCTCTTGCATCCTCAAGCGTCAGTCCTCTATGGATTAACGCCGGAATGATAATTTCGTCATTGTAATAAGCCGGAAGTCCGATTCCCGTCCGTGTCAGTGCTGCCGCATGCAGTAACAGCGCTTTCGGAGAACGGTTCCATACACGGATGGAAAGAGACGGCTGCGGTAAAAATACATGGTGGGACGCCGTAATACACATAAACGATAAATCGTTTGTCGCGTCGTTTCCGTCTACTGTCTGCCCGCCTACAATCAGATTCTGGAACAAAGAATATCCCGCAAATCCCTCTGCGCTCACTTCGTCACGGCATTTATTCAAATCATTCAGCTTCACCCAGATACAATCAATTAATTCCTGCGCATATTCACGCGAAAGGATTCCGCTTTCCCTGTCTTTTTCATAATAAGGATACATGTACTGGTCGAATCTGCCCGGTGAAATGGAATGTCCGCTGGACTCTAACTGCAAAAGCTGCTGTACGAACCAGAACGACTGACATGCCTCCTGAAAACTTTCCGCGCCATGCTCCGGCACTTTATTACAGATTTCGGAAATGGTAAGCAGTTCTTTTTTCCTCTGCGCATTGCTCTCTTTTGCCGCCATTTCCTTTGCCAGCGCCGCATATCTTTTACTGTAACCTATCACCGCGTCGCATGAAATCAGGACCGCTTCTAAGAAAAGATGCTTTGACGCATAGTCCGCATCCCCGAAATGACACGATTCCAGCTCTTTTTCCACCTCATTTTTGATGCCTGCAAAGCCTATTTTCAACACTTTATCATATTGCACCGTAATATGCCCTACGCCGTTATAAAAATAATTGCCCGGCGTAAAGAAATTGTGCTCCATTGCGCGGTGCGTCTCCGGCGCCATATACTGATAGGCAAGCTCGCTTGTTGTCTTTCCTTTCCAATAACGGTTTGCCTCTTTTAATCTCTTCTTTGTATCCTCTGAAATATAGAAAGGATCCGCCGCTCTATGCTCTACCGTATCAAACTCCGCTTCCAGCCACTCATAAGAAAACTCCGGATAAGTCTGACAGCCTCTCGGCGCAATCGTGGAACTGCCGACAATCAGCTCGCCGTCTCTTATAATAATCGGAATATTCTCTAAAATATGGGCAAAAGCCAAAGCCCTGCGCATGATAATCGGCTGTCCTTCCGTCTGTTTATAAGACTCCGTAATCAGTTCCGCTCTTGCAGGCTCTATCTCCGGCATTTTCGCATATAAATCCGCTACAAGTTTCGGTATTCTCTCTGTTTTTTCAACCGGTACGGTATGATATACATTCATCATGAACATTTCCTTTCTTCTCTAAAAAAGACATGTAATTCCCATCTTATCAAATAGTTTCAGCCAGTTATCGTCCGGTTTTTTATCCGTCACGATAACGTCTACACCCGACAGGGCGCATATTTCGGAAAGTGCGGTCTTTTCAAACTTGGAGGAATCCACTGCCAGATATACTTTTTCCGCCGCCCGAATCATATTCTGCTTGATACCTGCCGTCTCATCATTGCCATCTGTCACGCCGTTTTCCATATCAATGCCTTTGCAGGAAAAAAAGACTTTATCGACATGGTAGGAATGAATCCCGTCCGCCGCCTTTTTTCCGAGTAATGACATGGAACCTGCTTTTAACAAGCCCCCGACAGCGATAATATCCCAACCTGATACATCCGATAATTCCAAGAGAATCTCAATAGAATTGGTAATGACCGTCAGATGCCTTTTCTGTTTAATATTCTTGGCAATAAATACTGCCGTTGTAGAGGCGTCCAAAATAATATGGTCGCCGTCTTCGATTTCATCACTGATAAGTTCCGCTATTTTCTGCTTGCCCTGCGGATTGGCTCTCCACCTGATGTTAAAGGGCAAATCAATACTTCCCTTTTCATTTAAAATAGCGCCGCCATAGCTTTTAATGACGTGTCCGTCTTCTTCTAATTTATCTAAATCTCTTCGGATTGTCTCTTCCGAAACATCAAACTCTTTGCTCAGTTCACCGACAATTACTTTCTTCTCTTCGTGAACTCTCTCTAAAATCAGATTCCTTCTCTCTGCCGCTAACATACGTTACCCCGTTAGAATATATATTTTAACAACTTATCGGAAGGTCTTGCAATTACGGAACTGTCAAGGAACATCCCTTTGTCCCCCGCCTCGTCTTTCGCCCTGTCAATCGCAGCCTGTACGGCGGAAACGCTTCCCGTAATCGTCATATAGCTCTTACCGCACATTCCCTTTGCCAGACGAAGTTCCAAAAGTTCCACAAGCGCCGTCTTCGCCGCCATATCCGCCGCCACGATAAGCGCTGCTACATCATAAGTCTCCAAAATGCCCAGCGCATCTATTTTCTCCGGCTGTACGGTTCCGTATATGGCAGGGAAAATCTGCTCATGTGGATTGCCGAGAACAAACGTATCTATCACTTTATCTGCATATCTGCCTGCTGCCCTGTCCACAGAAGCCCTTACCGCGCTTAATTCTCCGGTCACCAGAATCACGAATTTCCCCGGGCAGGTTACTTCCGCCTGTAAAATCTCCACATCTGCTGCCTTTGCCATTTCATCTGCTGCCGTAAAGCCTGTAGATACTGTTGTTATTTCCACCATACCAATTGCTTTCGCCATTGTCCGAATACTCCTTTCACATTCCGGCGTGGATGATAATTTCTTTTTCACTTACCTGTTCCACAACGCCGTCTATCGAAGAATGAATTGCCACACTGAGTCCCTCTGCTGCCTCGGCCAGTTTTTGTCCTTTTTTCACCGTATCGTTTACCTGGACTACAGGACGCGCCGGTGCACCGATGTGCTGACTTGTCAGTATTCTGACCCTTTTCACAGGGACCTCTTTATCGGTAAGCGGTGCGGGAACATCATATGCCGACAAACCAAGTCTTGCTTTTAATCTCGACACGGGAGCTTTTTTCCATTCCCTGTCGACAGCTACTTTGCCGGGTTCACGTTTCTCCGTGCGGATTCCGGCTGCTCTCAACCCGTTTTTAAATTCCGCGATTACGCTTCTGGGAGAAAGCCCCTGCGGGCAGGCATAATTTTCACAAAGCCCACAGCTGCTGCAATATGCAGTATTCGTATAAACCGACAAATCCTCCGTATCATGATTTGCCACAGCGCGCATGATGCGGTGGGGTTCTATCGGATGCCCTAATGCGTGTCTCGGACACATTTCCGTACACGTTCTGCATTGACAGCATGAAGAAGCTGCTCTTTTTCTTTCTATTTCCAGATTTTTATTCATACGCATTATCACTTTATGATTTTCAGGTAAAATGATAATTGCATTTGTTGTCTTTGTTATAATCGTATTCTCTGTTCCGAGGCGCCCCATCATGGGCCCTCCTATCAGATATGCAGGATTCGTGGTTGTAATACGCCCGGCAAGGGAAACGGCGTCTTTTACTGTAATGCCAAGCGGAACGCTTATCGTAAGCGGATGTTCCACCTCTCCTGCAATAGATATTAACTTATCTGTAACCGGCATCTTAAGATGCACGGCACGATACAGATTATACATGGTTTCCGTATTGTATACGACAACATGCTCATCAATCGGAAGTCCTCCCGGTTTAATCACACGTCCTGTCGCTTCATAAATAAGAATGACTTCGTCACCCATAGGATACGCAGCGTTCAGTGCGCAAATCCTTACTTTCGGATAGTCCCGAAGCGCTTCTTCCAAAATATGTATCGTATGTTTATGCTCGCTTTTAATACCGACAACTGCCTCTTTTGCCCCCAAAGTCTCTCTCACTTCATTGAGCATACGGATAATTTCCTCCGCATGACTGGCAAGAAGCTGTTTATGAAGCTGTAAAAGCGGCTCGCATTCTGCACAGTTCAAAATGACCGTATCTGCCGCATCCGTCATTTTAGCATAGGCGGGAAAGCCGGCTCCGCCGGCTCCCACTATACCGTTTTGTCTTGCTATTTCTTTCAGTTCATCAATCAGCATGGCTATTTACTCCAATCCTGTCCCTCATCAATGATTCCCACAATGGCTGCATCGACAGGCGAATCAGCCATATCGCAGCCGATTCTCGCCGCCGAGCCTTGCGCTACTAAAACATATTCACCGATTCCGGCGCCGATGATATCAATGGCAACCAGACGTCCGCCGATTCCTTTCATCGTCTCCACAGGTTCCACTATCATGAATTTATTGCCGACTAATTTTTCGCTTTTTCTGGTAGAAAATAAACTTCCTACAACTTTTCCTATTATCATACAATAATCATGCCTCTCTCTCAGCCTGCGATGTTGTTTACATAACAATGGCAAAATCGCCCTGTTTTACCTGACAGGCATTGGCTTCATCCGTATCAATGTGCATTTCCAGTGAAAATGACTCATCCACACGGATTTTTACATTATCAAGCACTGCACCTCTCTCGTTTCCCATACGAACAGAAACATAGTCTCCATCGCTTAAGGAAGCGGCTGCCGCTTCTGCCGGCGTCATATGGATATGTCTTGCCGCTACAATACAGCCCTCTTTCAGATACACAACGCCTTTAGGCCCCACCAACGCTACGGGCGCCGAACCCGCTACATCCCCTGACTGGCGCAGCGGCGCATTTACACCGAGGGTACGCGCATCTGTCGCTGAAATTTCAACCTGCGATTTACTTCTGACAGGACCCAGAATCCGCACATTTTCAATAGCCCGCAGTTTCAATCCGACGACGGTACACTGTTCGTTTGCCGCAAACTGACCGCCCATTAATTCTTTCTTCTTCGTCAGTTCATATCCTGCTCCAAACAGCGTCTCAACGTCCTCTTTCGTCAGATGGATATGTCTCGCAGATACGCCTACCGGTACTGTCATCCTGCGTTCGTTTTCTTTCGTACTCTCAAGCGCCTGCAGTACCATCCTTGTAATTCGTTCTACGTCATTGAAATTTTCCATATTAATCTCCATTCTTACTATTGAGAAGAATGCCTGCTTTTGGGCATTCTTCGGCGTAAAGAAGGTTCGCAAGGCGAACCATAGAAGTTCTTGACGAAGCACCCTATGGTGCAAGTCTTAGAACTTCTCTTCACATTATTTTACCTTTGGTAAGATCATTTCTACATCATTGTGCGGTCTCGGGATTACATGTGTCGCTACCAACTCGCCAAGCGCTCCTGCACTGTTTGCGCCAGCTTCTACAGAAGATTTTACTGCGCCTACATCGCCGCGTACCATTACCGTTACCAGTCCGGAACCGATTTTCTCTGTTCCGATTAATGTTACGTTAGCTGCCTTACACATTGCATCTGCTGCCTCAATTGCTGCTACCAAACCTCTTGTTTCTACCATTCCTAATGCTTCCATTGATGCCATAATTACATCCTCCTTATGCTTTGTTTTAAAATTTATTTTACTTTTCGCCTTTGGGAACAAAATCCGGTGGGTCATCTCCTAACATTTTAGAATCCGAAGACGGCTCCTCTTTGCCCTTAAAGCGGCTTGCCGACAACTCCACTATCCTGACTATTTCCGGATGAGGATTGGGAATCACGCCGACTGCAACCGGTTTTTTAATTGCCTGTGTGGCGCCTGCCTCAACAGCCTGTTTCACTGCCGCCACTTCTCCTTCAATAACCATAGTAACCAGTCTTCCGCCAAGCTTCCGCTCCCATGTGGCAAGCGTTACATTGGCAGCTTTACACATAATATCTAATGCATCAATCGCCGCCACAACGCCGCTGATTTCTATGAATCCGTATGCATTACTCATGCGTTTCTCCTTCTAACTAGGATTTGAATTTCGGAAGAATCTTCTCCACATCATTATGCGGTCTCGGAATTACGTGAGAAGCTACCAGTTCTCCCAATTTTCCTGCTGCATTTGTACCGGCTTCTACAGCTGCTTTTACTGCACCTACATCACCGCGTACCATTACCGTTACCAGTCCGGAACCGATTTTTTCTGTTCCGATTAATACAACTTCCGCTGCTTTTGTCATTGCATCCGCTGCTTCAATTGCTGCGGTAAGTCCTCTTGTTTCTACCATTCCTAATGCTTCCTGTGCCATATTTGTCCTCCTTCATTAAAAACTTTGTTTTTGTTAATTTTTATCAAGTGCGCTGATTTTCAGCATTTTCTCCGTATCATCCATAGGTCTTGGAATAATATGTTTTGATACAATTCCCGAATTGGCAAGCGCAACTGCCTCCGCCGCTTTCATGGCTTCCTCTACATCTGCAACGCTGCCTCTGAACTTAATGGTAACTAAAAGCGGAACCGGCAGAGCATCTGCATTGGCAGGTTTATTCTTGTCAAATACCTCCAAACGGACATTGGCTGCTTTACAGCCTGCATCAGCTGCAAGGAAAGCACATACAAGACCAAACACTTCCAATAATCCTACTGCTTCCATTTTCTATAACCACGCCCTTTCTCAGCTAACCTACTACTTATTGACTATCGCAATCTTAAGTCCCGTCATCGCAAGATTTGTCTTTAATGCCTCATTAATCTCGTTAAGCGGGTATTTATGCGTAATCAGTTCGGCAAGCGGCAGCCCGATTCCTTTTGCCCTCTTTAAGAAATCAAATGTCGTCGCGTAGTCTCTTAATGTATATACCCATGAGCCTACCAACGTGATTTCTTTGGAGCACAAATCAAAGTGCGGGTTAATCGTTGCATCACCGCCGTTTACGAAAAATCCCAGTTCGCAAAGTCCGCCGCCGTTGCGGATAAACTTATAAATATTGGCATGTGCCGCCGGATTACCCGTACACTGGAACGCAAAATCTGCCAGATGTCCGTCAAATGATGCCGCAACACCACCGGCAAGCGCTTCAATTCCCTGGAAGTCTTTAAAACTTACCGTATGGGACGCTCCAAGACGTTTTGCAAAATCCAGTCTTGTCTGATTTCCGTCAACTGCCGTAATATTCTCTATTCCCATTGTACGCAGTACCGCAATACAAATCAAGCCAATCGGTCCGCATCCCTGTACGACAACGCGGCTGTTAAAACGTAAAATACCCGTTGTTTTTGCACGTTCCACAGCATGTATCAAAACTGCGCACGGCTCAATCAGAATTCTGGAATCCAAATCCAAATCACTGACATTAAAGACGGTAGAACCGCCGCGAATCAGTATGTAATCGGAAAACCAGCCGTTTAAATGAATATCATCATCCGGCAGCAGCCCGTATACATCCGCCCCGCCGACATTCTGTTTATTTAAGTCATACATCGTAATCTCAGGGTCGTCCTGAAAAATCATACAGGTAACAACTTTATCTCCCAGATGCAGGTCTTTTCCGGCACTGTCTTTCTTCACGTTTTTACCCATTTTCACGATTTCGCCTGTTCCTTCATGTCCAAGCGCTACCGGAATCAGGTTAAACGGATCGCGTTTATATTCATGTGCATCTGTTCCGCAGACGCCGCAGCCTTCTACTTTAACCAGTATATCATCATCTCCGACAGGCGGCATAGGATATTCTTTTACCTCAAATTTCTCCGGCGCTGTCAGCATTGCTACATGCGCAACAGAGGGAATGCCCGCACTGCTTCCTGCGTTTCCCGGTACGGCGCTTGCAGATGCGCCGCCCATACTGCCGGACATCTGATGCAGAATCTGCTTTACAATCTGTTCTACTTCCTGCTCATTTACTGCCATATTCTCTCCTCCTTTTTACATTTTTAGCGGATACATAAGCTGTCTGACATTGTACAGCGTCTTCTCTTCGTAAATGTTTGTGCGCTCGTTAAACCTTCGCCTGTTCTGGATGCAATGGTAAAGGTACAATAACCCTCGCCGCCGAATCCAAGCGCTGCATAACTTGGCCCGTTCTTTACAAGAATCGCTGTATCAATAGCCTTGGCATATGTCGTAATGTTATCTACGTTTTTGGAATGAATATGTGCGGAATGCCTGTTTCCATGCTCAAGCCATACAGCAGTCTCTACACCTTCTTTAAAGTCTTTGACTCTGACCATACCAAGAATCGGCATCATTAACTCTTCGGCAATGAGCGGATGCTCTTTGGGTCCCTCAAATACAATACATCTGATTTCCGGTCCTACTTCCACACCTACCATAGATAACAGTGTTCTTGCACTTCTTCCTACACATTTTCTGTTCAATGCGCCTTTCGGCGTAAACACAGTCTGCACAAGCTTATCCTGAACTTCCTTACTTGCCAGATAACAGCCATTCTCCTGAATCATATAGTTCATCAGTTCATCGGCAATGCTGTCTAACGCTACAATCTCTTTCTCCGCAATACAAGGGAGATTATTGTCAAACGTACATCCGTTCACAATATCCTGTGCCGCTTTCCTTACGTCTGCGGTGTCATCCACTAATGCGGGCGGATTTCCTGCGCCTGCGCCAATCGCTCTTTTCCCTGAAGAAAGGACTGCAGTCACAACACCGGGACCGCCTGTTGCTACTAAAAGCGGAATCGCCGGATGTTTCATCATCACCGCGCTCGTATCCATGGTAGGCACTTCTACCGTAACGGCTATGTTGTCCGGTCCCCCCGCTTCTAAGGAAGCTTCGTTAATCATATTAATTGTAAAAATAGTTGTTTTTTTCGCATTCGGATGCGGATTGAATACAACGGTATTGCCGCCTGCAAGCATTCCGATGGAGTTGCAGATGACTGTTTCGGACGGATTGGTCGCCGGTGTAATCGCACCGATTACGCCGAAAGGTCCCATTTCCACCAGTGTCAATCCCCTGTCGCCTGACCATGCAATCGTATGTAAATCCTCCGTGCCGGGTGTTTTATCCGCGGTCAGATGATGTTTTAAAATTTTATCTCCCACATTTCCCATGCCCGTCTCATTAACGCCCATATTGGCAATAAGTTCTGCATTTTCATGTGTCTTTCTCCGAATTGCGGAAATAATTTTTTCTCTCTGGTCCAATGTCAGATTGCGGACAATTTTCTGTGCTTCAATCGATGCATTAATCGCATCGTTCATATCCTGAAACACGCCATGCATCCCGTTTACCGAACCGGTTATCTGCATATTTGCCATAACTTTCTGCACAATATCACGAACCATGCTTTCATCTACAGACACGTAATTACCTCCTTTAATATCATTTTCCCATAAGCAGCCAGTTCCGTATCCTGCTCGGCGCTGCCGCCGGATACACCCAAAGCTCCTATCATGGTATCTCCAACCATTAACGGCTCTCCGCCGCCTAATATCATTACTTTGCCCTCATTGGAAAACTGAAGACCATACAGTTCTTTCCCTGGTTGACATAACTTTGCCAATTCGCTTGTTGCCATCTGGAATGCCGTTGCCGTATATGTCTTATTCACAGCTACATCAAAGCTGCCATGATAGGCATTGTCCATACAGTGAACCGCAACCGGTCTGCCGGAGGCATCCGATACGGCAATCACAACCCGCATACCCATTTCTTTTGCCTTTTCTTCGACCGCTTCAATTAATTTCACTGCCAGCTTCAAAGACATTATTTCCTTGACAATGGCCTCACCAACGAGGTTTTTTACTATTTTTTCAAGATTATAGTTATCCATAAAATGCATCCGCCGCCTATTTGTTAAGCTGCTCCAATACTTTCTTTGTAATCGCTGCTACAAGTTCCTGACTGTCCTGTGTATTTGCAGAAGATGAACAGGAACCGCAGTTATGGCAGTTTGCTTTTCCTTTATTCTGGCAAAGGTCTGCCGGATGACGTCCCGGTAATCCCATTTGTCTTCTAATTTCATATAACCTCTGAACATTTTCCGGACTGAACTCTTTCGGACCGCCAAGCTGTCTTGCCTTGTACAATAATTCTGCATAAAATTCTACGGATTCCATCTTCATATATGCCGCTACAACGTCCGTAGACCATGTCAATGCGCCGTGGCTTTCCAAAAGCACTGCGTCAAAATGCTCTAAATACGGCTCTACCGCATCCGGGATTTCCATTGTAGAAGGTGTTCCGTAAGGCGCAATCGGCACACATCCAAGTGCAATGACTGCTTCCGGCATAATCGGCTGTGTCAGCGGAATTCCTGCGATTGCAAAACTTGTCGCAAATGTAGGATGTGCATGAACTACAGCGCCGACATCCGGTCTTTTCTGATAAACGCGCATGTGCATTTTGATTTCTGAAGAGGGTCTGAATCCTTTATTTGCCTGAAGGACATTTCCTTTTGCATCTACTTTACAGATATATTCAGGAGTCATAAACCCTTTTGATACGCCTGTCGGTGTGCATAAAAATTCATTGTCATTCAGTTTTACGGAAATATTTCCGTCATTTGCCGCAACCATGTTACGGTCATAAATTCTTTTGCCGATGTCGCAAATCTGTTTTTTGATTTCATACTCGTTTAATGCCATTGTGTTCTCCTTTTCTTTTTCTTTATTTACAAATAGAAAGTTCCGCGCTGCGGGTTTCTATTGTGGTTCGCATAGTATTTGCTCTATAAACCTTTTTGCCTTTCCCACGGTAAGATATCGCCGGGTTCTTTTAAATACTCCAAAATTTCAGCGATACCCTCATTTGCCTTGGAATTGATGAAAAATATTTTCTTACAGCCGGTCAGCCTAAGCCACCGCTCTGCCTGTGCTATGTCGGCATCCTCTCTGTCTATTTTGGTAACAATGCCGATAACCTCTCTATTCACCATGCAGGTAATGTTGGGCGGATAAAGAGAATACGGCTCGTTTGCCGCAAGCAGAAGCCCTACTACGTCAGCTTCGTAGGAATAAAGCGCTAATGCTCTTCCTAACTTTGCTGTCTGTGCGTATTCGCCCGGCGTATCTATAATCACATCAAAATAATTGACATACTGCGTTTTCTTATATGTAATCGTTTCACCCTTCAGCGCCTGCGTTAAGGTCGTTTTACCCGCTTCACTGCGCCCTATCAGAATCAGCTTTTTCATGTTTTTGTTATGTCACAGACCGTATATCCCAGCGTTTCTTTTGTATAGGATAAAATCGCCTGTATGGACGCCTCCACCTGTGATACCGTGCCGGTGATAATAACAGAACCTGAAAACCTGTCCACAAAACCAAGTTCTGCGCCGGAAGCCTTAATCGCAATATCCGCAATAATAATCGCCGTTTCCGCCGGAGAAACTGTCAGCACCCCGATTGCGGATTTAGCATATTCGACTGCGGGATTTAACCCCAGTTTCTCATATAGGATACTGTCCGGATTTGCAATGATATGAGCAAGGGTAATCTGTTTTCCCGGAACAAGTTCCTGTATGATTCTTTGCTTTTCTTCCATGCATATCATACCTTTCTGTTGATATTATACTAATTATAAGATATAATAGGGTTGAAGTCAACATGAAACAACATATTTCGTTATGGTTTTTGTTGGTTTTTGAGGCTTGGAGCTAAAACGCTTTCAGCGTTGCCGGGGCATCGCAGATTGGAGACAACGCATGATAGTTAGAGTGATATTTCTGGATATTGACGGCGTACTTAATTCAAATTTCTGGAATGACAACCATCAAACAGAAATCAGTGACGGCACATTGATTGACGCAGAGAAAGTCCGGTTATTAAGTACACTGATCAAGAATACAAATGCGAAAATTATTTTACACTCCGGCTGGAAGTTCTGGTTTGATTCTGCCCTACATCCGCTGCGTAAAGAAGCGGAAAATTTGAAAAAGCTTTTCGGGCAGGAAGATTTGATGATAGAGGACGTAACACCGGATCATTCCACGGAAGAAATAAAAAGAAGCAAAAAGTTCAGTCTTGTCAAGGCATCTGAAATTCTGGCATGGCTGGATGAGCACAAAGAAGTGGATAAATGGATTGTCATTGACGACCTCGATTTGCACAATCCGGAAATTGAAGCACACCAGATAAAAACAGACCCGCACATCGGCTTAACAATGGAAGATGTACGCAAAGCCGAATCCATGCTAATAAATTAAATCCCTTTTTTGAATTGTGTTATTGTCAGAAATGGGCTATAATTGCAGAATGAAATCATAAAAGCTGAGGGTAGAATATTGAAAGAATTTCAGTGGCCTTATTCTGGTATTGATAAGGCAGAATTTCTTGCCAGGATTGTTTTCGTGGAAGAAATCCTGCGTAAGTATGGAGCGGAATATATAGAAGATGTCTGGGAAACAAATACATGGGCACAAAAGGATAACTTCCATGTTCATGAGAATATCCAAAAGCGTATTTGGAAAAGGGGAAATGAGTATATACAGGTGGGAAGAGTATATTTTCCGGAGAAACCATTTCTTGTCCTGGAGTTTTCAGAGAACAAAGAAAGCCCATATGAGGATGCAGATCCTTTTCCATATGATCTGTCTGATGCTGAGACAGAACAGGAAATCAAATATTCCCTGGGCATAGAAACCTTATGATAATAGTTGCGTTGGAACTCTTTTTTCAAAAAGGGAGTAAGTTAAAAGGAAAACATAAGAAATGCAGACAAAACGCCAAATTCCCATTTTATTAGATATTCATACACACTCCATTGCCAGCGGACACGGCAGCCATGATACAATTACGGATATGGCGCGTGTGGCGGCAAAGGCTTCTTTGGAGATACTCGGCATTTCCGACCACGCTCCCGCTACGCCTGGAAGTGCAGACAGTTCTTATTTCAGAAACCTGCGTCTTGCAGACAAAAAACGGTTCGGTGTGAATCTTTTATATGGAGTGGAGTTAAATATTTTAAATGAAAACGGAGACGTGGACTTAGACGATGAACTAATTCGCTCTCTGGACTATGCGTTTATCAGCATGCATCACCCTGTTTTTCATGCCGGTAATGCCTCTTACAATACAACAGCTTATATCAATGCCATGCAGCATCCTGGCGTTCGTTTTTTAGGGCATCCTGATGACGGGAGGTTTCCGGTCGATTATGAAAAGCTGTTAAGTGCCTGCCGGGAATATCAGGTATATCCGGAAATCAACAATGCGTCTTTGATGCCGGATGCATATCGAACGGATGGAGAGCGCAACTCTTTACGCATCCTTTCGCTATGTAAAGAAATGCAGCTTCCGGTCCTTTTATCCAGCGACAGCCACGGAAAAGCACATATCGGAGATATGCAGTATATTTTTCCGCTATTAGAAAAGTGTGATTTTCCGGAAGAGCTTGTTATTAACAGCAATGTGGAATTGTTGTATCGGGTTTTGGGGTTCCATTTAGGCACCTCAAAGAACTATACCTTCTTATAACTTAATAGATTTTCATCTTTGCAGTCCCTTCGCCCTCTGGTACTCCTCAATCGTAACACCGATGATTTCACATGCTCTGGCAGCTTCGACCTTTAAATTTTTCATAACTGATTCAATGCTTTTGACTATTCTTGCAGCATCGCCTTCTAAACGACCTTCTGCTTTACCTTTTTCTATTCCCTCTACTCGTCCTTCTATCTTTCCTTCCATTCTTCCATCTTCTATTAATTCCTCAATTGCTCTGCACATATCTGACTTTCCCCCTTCTTCCGAAATTGTCCTGTTTTTCAATTTCTCGATATTAATATTGAGCATTTTCCCTAATGCCCAGACCGTTTCTTCATCTATCTTCCTACAATCTTCATTATTCTGTAGATATTTGTAAAATTCCGCCTTATCATTCCTTCTGTCATATAACTCAAACAGCAGCCTTATCTCGCTGTGAAAGTTCTGATAATCATGCACTTCCGACAGGTTCAGGAAATGCAGCGGATATTCCGGCACAAGTGTTTTTAATGCATCCGCAAATATTTTATCTTCTCCAAAGCAAATCATATCGTGCAGGCTTTTTGCTCCCTGCCACTTTTCCTCTCCCCAGTATACCACTAATGTGATAACCGGATAGAGCCGGTCTTCCTTTTTTATCCCGGAAAGAAATTCTCCGGAATCGACGAATGTATTTTCTTTGTCCTGTTGTCGATTTTTCCTTTTGATATCCTTTATCTGCCTGTCATACGCAAGGGATTCCTGAAGCATAACACGCACCGGCATACTGTAATCGACTTTCTCTTGATTTGCCACAACCCATACTGCAAAAATGCTTCCATCTTTCGTCTGTTTCATAGCAATGTCGTTTGTACGTTCTAATACGGCATAATTATCCGATTTAGACTGTACTGTGTCCGTATCCTGCAGTTCCTCCGCCCTAATTATCTGCTGTCCGCAAAATATACTGCCATTTAACAAGTCAGCATATCTTCTACGGTCAGAAAAATAGTCCTTCAGTGTAATATCTTTCTTCCCCATACTGCCTCCCTTTGCAGGAGACATATTCTTTCACGAAACCTCCTGCCCTATTCTTTTGTTTTATTTGGAATATAAAGCATGATTTCGTCTGAATATTTGAATAAAATAGATTTCTCTGAATATTATTTAGAATTGAAATGTATGCTTTTGTGATATTGTATCATGATTTGCTTGGTTTGTCACTATATTTTATATTTTTTATCGTTCTTTTCGCAATCTTCATATTGATACGGTACATAAGGCAAAATTGCCCATGTAACATCATCAGACGATATGTTTTTATGCTCTAAGTTTCTATATCCTACAGTCGCTTGCTCACAAGGATAATTCTCACAATCAAAACAATTTTTCAACTTATTTTGATGTAAACATTTTAATGGTTCACACAGCTCACTGTCTTTCCCGCAGCAATGACAATCGGAAGTATCACACCCGGTACAGCGCATACTCCAATCTGAGTTACCATACACAGCATTCAAATGCGGAATAAGAACATCTCTGAATTCTTCGCTAATGCCAACATAATGGACACACAAATCGCATCTATGCCCACACTTGCCATATACAACATCTTTTTGGGGAAACGGTTTGCGGTTTGGGTTCTTCTTAATAAGGATTAACTTTTTGACAGCCTCAAAAGTATGCAAATCATCAACACGAATCAAAAGCCACTTGCCATCATGTAAAGTCCGCTCGTTGTCGTAAAGATTCTGTATTTCTATTGGCAACTCATGCCTGATTGCTTCAAATTTTTCCCGTTCTGCTTTACCAAGAATTATTTGAAAATCATAATAATCTTTATGTAGATTTATAGACACAATAGTTTTCTTACCTTGTCGGAATTTCAGGCAGGGAATGTCATAATACATTCCCGCAACCTCATCAAGCCGATACTTGCCCCGCATAAATTTTACAATTTCCAATCCCACTTGCTCAAATTCAGTCATTACAAACTACGCTCCCAACATAACAGTCTGTTAAAAATAATACACCGGCATAGCATCCCCCAGCCCGAAAATCTCGTTGGAGTTCGCGTCACGCTCTAACATTCCGCTGCTTGTCTGATAAACAATCTGCTGCATTACCGTCTCTGTCGGCGCAGCAATCATCTCAGCTGCTGCTATCGCTTCTACTGCCGCAACCGGAGTTTTAGACGTTTTTCCCGATGCTTTTTTGGAGGATACGGCAGATTTCTTTGCAGCTACCGCCTGCTCCGCCACTTTACCATCCTGCCCTGCCGCTTTCGCCGCCCTTGCCATACTTCCTTTACCTACTGCCATATCTGATGACCTCCTCTGTCAGTTTTTTAAATTCTGTCGCACTTCGTGCTGTTTTCTTATAAACCGCAACAGGCTTTGAGGCATCCTGCGCCCATTCTACCGAAGAATCCACATGGATAAAAGAATCAAAAACGCGGATTTCCTCATAGCCCTCTAGAATTTCTCTTGTCTGCCTGTAATAGTTTTTCCGTTCATCCACTTTCGTAATCAATACGCCCATAATCCGGGCATCGGTCATATCCTGAATATTATTTAAAAAATCAAACATATTGGCAAGACCAAAGAGCCCCCACGGTGACGCTTCCACCGGCACGATAACATAGTCGGAAGCACAGAGAATATTGATAACCCATGTACCGAGCGTCGGGGGTGTATCAATCAGAATATAATCATATTCCCCGCTCTCTTTGATGGTCTGTAAGCACTTCTTTAAAATAAACTCCCTTTGTATCATCGTAAAAAGCTCATATTCCACCTGACTCATCAATGTGGAAGACGGAATGATATCCAGATTTTCATAAGGCGTTGCAACCCTATAGCTTTCTAAATCTTTTTTTCCACGAATGGCATAATAAAGATTATTCTCATCTTCCGCCATAGCAAGCACCGCATCTTCATCGAAAAAGGACAGGGAAAGATTCAGCTGCATATCGCCATCTATCAAAAGCACTTTCTTTCCTGCTGCTGCCAGTTCATATCCGACATTGGCACAACAGGTCGATTTTCCGCTTCCGCCCTTATTATTCGTAAAACATATCGTGACGGTATGATGTTCTTTTTTCATCATTACTGCCCTGTCCTCTCTCAAATATTATTTAAAAATCTTGATTTCAAAAGATTTTGCCACGCACTCTCTCGCCTTTTTCAAATCCGTAAATTCTTTCTCCTGAATCATCTGTGTCAAAATATTGCCGAGCGCCGTAGCTTCTCCCGGTCCCGCATAAACCGGAACACCCGTATATTTTGCCGTCAGCTCATTCAAATATACCGCATTGGAGCCACCGCCAATAATATGTATTCTGTCATATTTATTTCCGGTCAGATTTTCAATCTCTTTTAATTTCTCCGCATAGCACTTTGCAAGGCTGTTATAAATGACAGATGCAAGCTCCGGTAATGTCTCAGGAACGGTCAGGGAAGCCTTTCTGCAATAATCCTTAACCGCTTCCACCATGTCATCCGGTGAAAGGAAGCTTTCATCCTGACAGTCAACCAATGTCTGAATCGTTTCTTTAGAAGCCTGATCGCACAACTCCCCATAAGACATATCGGGCGCAAGCTGATTACGCACGGACTGAATCATCCAAAGTCCCATAATATTTGCAAGATAAGTAATCCGTCCCTCGTAACCGCCTTCATTGGTGAAGTTTGCCGCCCTGCTCTTTGCCGAACAGTCCGCTTCATCATTTTCCACACCCATTAATGACCATGTTCCGGAACTGATATAGCATACGTTCTCCTCATTGGACGGAACTGCCATAACCGCAGATGCCGTATCATGTGTCGGCGGCAGAACAACCTGACAGTCATAGCCGACCATATTTTTGACTTCTTCGGTCAAATTACCGATAGCAGTCCCCGGCATACACATTTTCTGAAACATATCTTTATTGAAGCCAAGCATCTCAATCAGCTCGTAATCCCAGTCTCTGGTCGCCGGATTAACTAACTGCCCTGTCGTTGCATTCGTATACTCCTGCACTTTTTTTCCGCAGAGTCTGTAGTGGAAATAATCGGGAATCATCAGAAGCGCCGCAGCTTTTTCCATATATTCGGGATTCTGCTTTTTCACTGCCATAAGCTGGTATATCGTATTGAAAATTTGTTTCTGGATACCCGTTCTGGCATACAAATCGTCTTCCTTGATAATCCGGTAAACTTCCTCATCCATGCCGTCCGTCCTATGGTCTCTGTAACCTACCGCCTGTCCAAGCATCTTATCATCTTTATCTAACAGCACATAATCAACGCCCCATGTATCAATTCCGACACTGACCGGAATTTTCCCGATTTCACGGCATTTCTTCATGCCTTCTATGATTTCATGGAACAATCTCTCCACATCCCAGCAAAGCGTACCGTTTATATCATCCATTCCGTTCCAAAAACGGTGAACTTCCTCCAGTACTATTTTTCCGTTCTCCAAACTGCCCAGTATATGTCTTCCACTGGACGCCCCAATATCAATTGCTAAAAAATATTTCCCCATATTTATAACCATATCCCTTTCTTAAGTTTCGTTATATCTAATCTTACCGTGCATGAATGGGTTGTGTCAATGGCTTGTCTGTAACATTCTTCTAATGAAACCTCACCAAAGTCGGTATACAGTACCCAAGATTATCATCCAGCAAAAGATAATACTTCGGTTCTTTCCCGCCATCATCATAAATATAATACTCTTCAATGCTTCCGTGCGTAATATAGCCGCTCTCATAAACAACTCTTCCAAGTTCGTCATAAAAACTGTCAATGCCGCAAAATGTCGTTTCAAATACCATACTGTTATGATGGTAATTCCGATAGTACAATGTTCCGTCATCCCGGTAAATATAATTGATTTCCAAAAGCGTATCTTTTTCCTCTTTCACATCCGGTCCAATCCAGTCAACGAATGCCATCGATTTATAATAATCTATTTTTCCATCTTCCGTATATTCGGTAATATCCTCGTATTCCCGCCCCTCGTCTTCACCTGTGCTGCCACCCACTGTAGTTAAAATATAGGGGTCTGCCGCCTCCCATTCCCCTTGATATACCGCATCAAAGGCAAAGCCATACGCAGATTTCCGTTTTTCCAACTGATAGGTATAGTAATAATCGTATATCAACCCGCAGCCTTTTCCACTCTCCTCATCCAGATACAATTCTAACTGCAGATTGCCGCGGTTGTCATAGTATTGATAAAAAGGCTCTTTATCCGCAAAACCAAAATCTGTAAGAAACGTCTGACGGTCTTCATACTCTTCCATATACCCGGTATTGCCGAACACAGTTTTCTGCGCCCACTCAAATCCATTCTCTTCTCTGTTTTCTCCCTCTTTCTCTGTTTCGGAAACCCATACTCTGATTGTGGAATCCTCTGAGCCCTCCCATAAACGATATATATTCATATTCCCCCAGCAAAGATATTGATAATACTCTTCATTTACCGGGCTGCCGTCCTCCTGCAATGCAACTTTTCCCTCAAAAATATTTTTGTTCTCCAGATAGTCCCATATTTCCAGCGTACCATCCTCTTTTTGCAGCTTTAAGCTGCCACGCACTGTCAGATTATTTTTCTCCGGATTTCTCTCATAAACTGTTTCTGTCCGGCATACTTCATCTTCTCCAGGTACCACAATACGGCTATATGGTTCTGTTATCGGAATTTCCACTGCCTCATCCTGAAATAATTTCCCTGTTTCTATAGCCGTAGTATCACTGGCAAAAAGCAGCATACTTTGCGAATCGCTTGAAGATATTTCCAAATCTTCATATCCATCAAGTGTTAAATCACTATAGAAAAAACTGATATTTTCTGTCAATTCCCCGCATGGAATCTGCAGCACAATATTTTTGTCTTTATCATAAAGGCGAAGTTCGTATGTTCCCGCAGACTCGTCCACGCATACCAAAGTAAGCACGGCATCTTCATAAACCTCATCTTGCGTTGCAGGAAACGGAAAGTCTACGACAATCCCCGAAGGCATTGATTCCTCTTCTGACGGTGTCTGGTTAGTTTCCTCTGCCTCTACTGTCTGCGCATCTGCTGACGCTGTTTCTATATCCTCCGGTGACGTCTCTGCATTTGCCGTGATTACCCCGGCATCCTCCGGCAAACTCTCCGTCTCCTGCGCAGCACGCGCCGTCAAAAGCGTAAATGCCGCCAAACACGCCACCGATGCCGCCCTTTGTATTACTTTTCCCATTCTAATAAGCATACCCATCCCTCAGCCTGTGAGTTTGGGGCAGCGCTAAAAGCGCTTTGACACCAAACTCGCGTGTGAAAAATTTATTTTTCACACTTTTCATTATAAGAAACTGCCGGGTAAAAATCAACTTTCCCCCTACCCTTTTATCCGCAATTCATTTATAATATCCATAAGGAAAAATAACACCAAACAGTCGTGAAAGGAATCGCATAATGAAAATACAGAAGCAAGTCTCCATCAATTCTTATAAAGCAGGTGGGTTTATCGGAAAATACCAACGCCTTATCAAAGATGTGGTTATTCCCTATCAGTACAGCGTTCTCTGTGACGAGGCGCCTGATACCGAAAAAAGCCATGTTGTCCAAAACTTTATCAATGCCGGACGCGCCATCCGCGGAGAAGATATCGGAGATGGCTTTTACGGCATGGTTTTTCAGGACAGCGACGCCGCTAAATGGATTGAAGCGGCTGCTTACTCCCTTTCTCTTTTCCCTGATAAAAATCTGGAAAAAACGGTGGATGACCTGATTGCTGTCATTGCCGATGCGCAGGATACTGACGGTTACTTAAATACTTATTATACAATTAAAGATAAGGATAAACGCTGGACAAATCTGCAGGAGGGACACGAGCTGTACTGCTCCGGTCACATGATGGAAGCCGCATGTGCTTATTATGAAGCAACCGGAAAAGATGCACTTTTAAAGGTCATGCTTAAAAATGCGGAACATATTTACCATCATTTTATTACCGAAAAACATGAGGGCTGTCCCGGGCATCCGGAAGTAGAACTTGCACTGCTTAAAATGTACCGTCTCACGGATAATAAGCACTGCCTCGAACTTGCTGCGCATTTCATCAACACACGCGGACAGAATCCCAATTTTTATGAAGAGGAAAAAGAAAGACGCGGCTGGTGCGTTTGGAGTTTAAATCCGGTTGATACGGACTACCTGCAAGGCTCCAAACCTGTCAGAGAACAGACAGAGGCTGTCGGTCACGCAGTACGTGCCGTCTATCTTTATACCGCTATGGCGGACCTCGCCGCTTCCACAGACGATGCAGAACTCCTTGATGCCTGCCGTAAATTATGGGAAAGCATTACCAAACGCCGTATGTATCTGACCGGTGGAATCGGTTCTACCGGGTTGGGAGAAGCCTTTACCGTAGATTATGATTTGCCTAATGACACCGCTTATGCGGAAACATGCGCATCTATCGGCTTAATGTTTTTTGCTTCCAGAATGTTAGAGAGTGAAGTGAACGGAGAATACGGCGATGTCTGTGAGCGCGCCTTTTATAATACGGTGCTTGCCGGTATGCAGCTTGACGGCAGACGTTTCTTCTACGTGAATCCGTTGGAAGTGCTTCCCGGCATATCAGGCGTTGCCGTAACCCACAAGCATGATCTGCCCGTGCGTCCGAAATGGTACGCCTGCGCCTGCTGCCCGCCGAATGTTGCCCGTCTCATTTCCTCTTTCGGAAAATATGCCTACGGAGAGAATGCCGATACGGCTTTCTGTCATATGTTTGCTGACGGCGAAGTATGTTTGGAAAACGGGATGAAATTTACCTGTAAGACCGGCTATCCCTATGATTTTACGATTACTTACCAGATAGAAAAAGGCGGAAAACTCGCTGTCAGGATTCCCGAATGGAGTAAAACATGGCAGATAAGTATGAATGACAACGCGATAGATGCAGTACCACAGAAAGGATATGTCTACCTTACGGTTTCGGACGGCGACTCTGTCAGATTGACGCTCGATGATACGCCAAAATATCAGTACGCCTCTTCCAAAGTACCGGAACTGACCGGTAAAACGGCAATCTGCCGTGGTCCGCTCGTATACTGCTTCGAAGGCACGGATAATGATATGGATATTTTATCCCTTTCCCTGAAAAGAAGCGGAAACCTTACCGTATCCGATTATCAGGAAAATCTTCTGCAAGGCAGCGTCACGATTACGGCAGATGCACTCCGCAGAGAAGATTTTGACACGGATGAACTGTATTCCGATAAGGCTCCTGCCATGAGCCCCTGTAAAGCTGTTGCCGTTCCTTATTATACATGGGGAAACCGCGGAGAGAACCAGATGCGGGTGTGGATGGAAGAAACAATATAAATAAACTAATGTGAGCTGCCCCTGTCTTTAAGATAAAGGGCAGCTCACTAACTTTCTATGCTTCAATTGTTCCGGTTTTCCGATTTCCTCAGATAAACCATTACGCTCAATATCTTTCACCAAATCATTTATCTTCTTCAATGTCTTCTTATCTTGCATCTGCCAATATATATAATCATCCCATGCACGATCCGACCATAGTTTATTCA
>CAZKOR010000023.1:25132-27218 GCA_964554405.1 uncultured Bacteroides sp.
TGCATCTGCCAATATATATAATCATCCCATGCACGATCCGACCATAGTTTATTCATTATCTTCCACCTCTATCAGTTCGTGCTGCTGCCCTTTCCCGGAAGACAACTGAGCTATTCCTCTATCAATCATCGCAAGATATTCCGCATTTTGGGCTGCTTTCATTATCTGATTATATTTTTCCAAGCTTAGTATTACAACATTCTTCTCATCTTTACGGGTAACAATCACTGTCTCATTATTATCTGTCGCTTCATCACAATAAGTTTTTAAATTGTTCCTGATTGTAGAATAATTGACTGCTAACATAATACCGCCTCCTTTTCTGTACAAATATTTGTTCAATTTATTGTACAATTATTGTATATTACTATTATACGCATGTCAATAAGATTTATAACTGATGAACATCAGTTCCTGATAAGCAACAGTTTATTTTAAATACTTTCGGAAAAAAGTCAGGAACCCGTCTTCCACCGCAACCTGATTCAGTTCAGCTTCTCCTAAGTCATAATAGTATTTTCCTGTCCCGATATGAACTGAAATACAATCTAACGGAAAACCTTTTTTCCGAATACCGTCTTTATGCGGCTTCGATGTGATGAAAAACGGATTACCAGCCATACTTTCTTCCATTGCACTGTATTTATGTGTCTCATCTTCTACCAGACAGACGGCGTTTTGATACCTTGCTTTCAAATCGCCGTATTTCTTTGCAAGCCCTGTATAATGCTCCAGCATTTCCTCGTCGCTTAAATATTTCCCGTGAACTGTCCTGACGTGAACGCCCGGCTGTTCTTCCTCCGGTATATTTTCTATATACAAGCCCGAATCACAGGAAAATAGAGGCGTCCGTAACACCTGATAATATGCCAGCGCTTTCTTTTCGGCATTTTCTAACGGCGTCCTGCCATCTTCTGCTATATTCAGATTCTTTATCTGCTCGGCAATGTCCGGATTCTCTCTCATGGCATCCTGCAATCCTGCCACTTCAATGCCAAGCGGCTTTAGCCGCACCTGCATAGCGGATAACTTAGCAGTATTTCCGGTTGCGTATAATAATTTATTTCTCATCATCATAGTATTTTTTCTCCGTTTATAATTTCATCAAAGGTTTGCGTAACGCTAATCGATAGATTTGCGTTTATCGTATCATATTTTGCAATAAAATACACATAATTAACTAAAAATGAAAAAATATGCTGACTTTTATTTTTATCTGTGATATTATGTAAACAAATATAACATGAAGGCTATTTGAATATATAAATAAATGACAGGGAAAGCGCATGAAATCAATTTACAGAAGTCAGGAAGCTAAAGAAGCTGTTATTGCATTATATGATAAACAGCTTTCAGAACTGAATATTGATTATAAAGATGTGTTTGTGGAAACCTCTTTCGGCAAAACACATTTGATTGAATGCGGAAATTTTGATAAACAACCGCTGCTTATCTTTCACGGCGGCAACGCTACCACCGCCTATAACCTGAAATACTGTGATTTTCTATTACCGCATTTTCATATCTATGCAGTTGATACCATCGGTCATCCGGGAAAAAGTGACGAAGTATCGTTATCCCCATACAATCGGGATTATGGAAAATGGGGAAAAGAAGTCATCGAACAGTTAGGCTATGACCAAATGTCCTGTTTCGGCGGCTCGTTCGGTGCGGGCATTTTAGTAAAAATCATGTGTACAGCGCCGGACATGATAACCAGAAGCGTTTTGCTCGTTCCCTCCGCCATCAAAAATGCTGCTCTGATAAGCAGCATCAATATGGCTTTTCCAATGTGCATGTATTGGATCACGCATAATGAAAAATGGTTTTTAAAATGTATTCTGCCGATGGCGCTAAAAGAAGAAAACATATCAGATGATACTTTTACGACCGCTAAATGCAGTATAGACAATGCCAGAGTCAAGGCGGTTATGCCGCAGGACGAACGGAATTTCAGATTAAGGAAATACAAAAATCCCGTTCTTGTTATAGCTGCGGAAAAAGACTGTCTTTTTCCGGCAGACAAGGTTATTCCGAAGGCTTTAAAAGTCTGGGAACAAGGCTGGTCCTATCTTTTGAAAGGACG
>CAZKOR010000023.1:27318-29273 GCA_964554405.1 uncultured Bacteroides sp.
TTCCGAAGGCTTTAAAAGTCTGGGAACAAGGCTGGTCCTATCTTTTGAAAGGACGAGGACATATCCACACATTAAATGCACGTGAAAAAGAAATTATTATTTCAGCGCTTAAAGGAGAATAAGCCCTGCCTTTTTATGTTTCCTGATTTTCCACGCCCATTTCAAGTTCCTGCATATGCTCTACCAGACAAACCTCCCCATTCGGATTACTTTCATCATGTACCTCTGTCTCTTCCGGTTTCTCCGCTCCCTCCGCTTTTTCCACCGTAATACAGCCGGAAAAGATTAAAGCAAGTTTGGCGCAGACAGGTCCCACCATCTCATAGAGGACTGACGAAGAAAGTATGATGGTGAGAAGAAGCTGCCCACGATCTCCCGGTAAAAGCCGCTCCCCCAGAAAAGCAAGGCCAATCGCCACACCCGCCTGAGGAACCAGCGCCAGACCCATGTATTTCCGAGCTTCCTTACTCATTCCGGTAAAGAGACATCCGAAATAAGTTCCAAGGTATTTACCGATAATACGTACTACAAAGTAGCTTATGCCAATCACGCCAACCGTAGCCAGAGCGCCGACATCCAGTTTCATACCGGATACGATGAAAAATAACGACATGACCGGCGGTGAAAAGTTATTGAGCTGCCTGTATAATTTCTTATCCCTTGTCAGATTTATGTAGGATGTTCCAAATACCATACAGGAGAGCAGCGGCGAAATATTCAGTGCCGTACATATCCCTGAAATTCCGGTCAACATGGCAATAGCCAGAATCAGACGGTTATCTTTACTCCTTGTGGGAATCAAAAGCCTGCTTAAGAAATAACCGCAGAAAAATCCTAACAGCAGCGCGAAAATATTGTAGACAAGCGGCAGCATAACTTCCTGTGCCGAAACCCCGTCCCCCCCGTTTGTGCTTGCAATCGCAGCAACAATACTAAATGTCAGAAGACAGACCACATCATCTAACGCTACAATCTCTAAGAGTGTATTTACAAATTCACCCTTTGCCTTATACTGGTTAATCGTCATCATCGTACTCGCCGGCGCCGTTGCTGTTGCTATTGCTCCGAGAATCAACGCAAAATCCAAATCAAGTCCGAAAACCATACGGGAAAACAGCGTCACAAGAATACCGGCAGTCAACGCTTCGCAGAACGTAACTATCAGCACTTTGCTTCCGGTTTTCATAATGACTTCTTTTTTAAAAAATTTTCCTACGCCAAACGCAATAAATGCCAGCGCCAAATCACTGATAAATCCCATGTTCTCAATCATATCTACGGGAATCAGATTCAGTCCCCAGGGTCCTATCAGGATACCTGCCAGAATATAGCCGCTGACTTTCGGAAGATTCAGGGTGTTTGTCAGTCTCGTCATAATAAAGCCGGCAAAAAGTATGATAGATAAAGCCAATAATATTCTTGTTTCCGCACCGCCTGCCTCTAAAAATCCCTGCATACCGCTACCCCCCTATGTTAAGAAAACTCCACCGGAAAACCTGTGGAGTCTGTTTTTGATTTTTTTACTTACCCATTAAAGTTTATAATGACTTAATATACCATATCATCTGAATTTTACATCACGATTCTACATCTTCTATAAATCTTGTATACCAAATTGGTACATTATGTGAAACTCTAACCGGATTTCCGTCTTTGTAAATTGCAAATCTGCGAAATTCTATTGTATTATCATAAAACGCAGCTAAATCACAATCTGGCAAAATAATTCTCAGATTATGAAATGTATCTATATATCTTCTTTCAATATCGCTTTCCGGAATACCATGTCCTCCCTGTCTCATTCGCCCTAATACTCTTTGCTTTGCAATCTCTACATTTTCAACCCCAATATAGTGAAGTTCAATAAAGTATCCCTTCTTCTTTGCCTTTGAAATATTATTTACTCAACTTTCCCAGCAGAGTTCACCAAATAAAGCCTGAATGAATAAAGCTTG
>CAZKOR010000024.1:0-29076 GCA_964554405.1 uncultured Bacteroides sp.
TTATATCCTGCCTCTTCCATCATCTTTTTCACGTCACGCCCCTGGTCACAGCCGATTTCAAAAAAAAGTTCTCCGCCTCCGGCAAGATATTTTCCTGCCTGCTCTATGATAGAGCGGTAAAAATAAAGACCATCCTCTTTTCCGTCCAGGGCAAGGCGCGGTTCATACTGTCCTACCTCCGGCATTAAGGTATCAATGACATGACTTTGTATATAAGGGGGATTCGATACAATCATCTCAAATGCCCCGGCATACTCCTCATTATCTGCAAGATTCTCAAATAAATTGCTCTGTATAAACGTAACATCAATCTCTTTTTTTAATGTCCGGATATGCGCTGCATTCTGTCTTGCCGTCTGCAATGCCTTATCCGAAATATCAACACCCAGCCCGCTGCAGTCATTCGAATAATATAAAAGGCTTAATAAAATACAGCCCGAACCGGTACACATATCTAAAATACGCATCCCGTCATGCAGATGGCGCATTGCTTCCTCTACCAGTATCTCCGTATCCTGACGCGGTATGAGGACATTTTCATTTACCAAAAACGGCAGTCCCATAAACTCCTGCTCACCGGTAATATATTGTAATGGTCTGCGCGTCTTTCTTTTTTCAATGTAGTTTACATAACATTCATATTCTTCCGGTGACACTTCCCGCTGCCCATGTACTAACAGTGTATTCCGGTCTGTTTTACATACCGATTCCAATAACAGCCTGGCATCCAGTTCCGCTTCCGGAATTTCCGCCTGTTTAAGCTGCTGTACTCCCCATTCATAGAGATTTTTGTAAGTCCAGTCCATAGCGGTTCTACTCGTCCTCGTCGTCCTCTTCTTTCTTTTCCCCATCATCCAGCCAAGAATCGTCTACCTCATAGCCAAACGTATCATACAGATATGCTTTCCAGTCAAAAACTGCCTCTACCGCCGCAATAGCAACCTCTACCATATCTTCATCGGGTTCTTTTGTCGTCAGTCTCTGCAGCCACATACCCGGCGCCGAAATAATCTTTACCAGAATGTTATCACTTTTTCCCGCAAGTCTGATAATTTCATAGGAAATGCCTGCAATTACCGGTATCAGGGCAATACGAATCAGCACTTTATAAACCGGATTTTCCACCCTGATAAAGAAAAATAAAACAACGCTGACAAGCATAACAAACAACAGAAAACTCGTTCCGCAGCGTTTGTGCTGTTTCGAACTTCTCATGACGTTTCGCACAGTGAGCGGACGCCCTTTCTCGATACAATTAATACATTTATGCTCTGCACCGTGATACATATATACTCTTTTAATATCTTTCATCAAAGAAATGCTCAAAACATACATCACAAAAATAAAAATACGAATGGCGCCCTCAATAATTGCCATCAGGGAAGCATTTCTGACGTAGTCCTGAAAAAATGAAGTCAGATAATACGGAAGAACCATAAAAATAGCAATCGCAAGCAGAACGGAAATAATCGTTACGATTCCCGTAAAGAATTTTTCTCCCTTTTCCGATGTTTTCTTATCCGATTCTTCCTCTTCATAGAATCCGGCTGAAAAATTCAAGCTTTTCATTCCTAAGGCAAGAGAATCGATAAAGTTAAAAATCCCTCTGACAAAAGGAATTTTTAACAGTTTACTGCCATGCAGTACGCCATGATAAGTGTCCACATCCACTTCAATTTCCCCATTCGGCTTACGGACAGCCACTGCATATTTTTCTTTATTTTTCATCATAATACCTTCCAGAACGGCCTGTCCGCCAATCCCGGAATATCGGTTATGTCTTTTCTTCACCTTAATAACCATGCCTTTCTCTCAACCTGCGACATTTGTTGCCGCCAGGCACAAATTCGCGGCTGAAAGAATTTCATTCTTTCAGCCTATTTAAATAAGGTTGAGATATGCACCCCAACCTTTTTTAAACCAAATTATTTGTTTTCCACACCGTATTTCCTGTTGAACTTATCAATACGTCCACGCGCCTGTGCCGCTTTCTGCTGGCCTGTGTAGAATGAATGGCATTTGGAACATACTTCTACATGAATCTCAGGTTTTGTGGAACCTGTTACGAATGTATTGCCGCAGTTGCACGTTACGGTTGCCTGATAATACTCAGGATGTATTCCTTCTTTCATTTCATCGTACTTCCTTTCCTGTTTTGTATGAATCAACAGCTTATATATTGTAGCACAGCGCCACAACGTATGCAAGTATTTTTTTAGATAAACTTCATCTTTTTTACCATATTGACAAATTCAAAATTATTTCTTGTTCTTGCAAACATATCCAAAACCTTATCTACCGCCTCATCCGGCTTTAAGCTGCTTAACGCTTTCCGGATAATATTGATGGCTTCTAACTCCTCCGGCGTCAGCAGCAAATCATCTCTTCTGGTTCCGGACTTCGGAATGTCAATCGCCGGGAAGACCCTCTTTTCGGAAAGCTTACGGTCAAGCACCATTTCCATATTGCCGGTTCCCTTAAATTCTTCATAAACCACGTCATCCATTTTGCTTCCGGTTTCCACCAATGCAGTTGCTAAAATCGTCAGGCTGCCGCCCTCGCGCATATTCCTCGCCGCACCGAAGAAACGTTTCGGCATATGGAGCGCCGCCGGATCAAGACCGCCGGATAACGTACGTCCGCTCGGCGGAACCGTCAGGTTATAGGCTCTTGTCAGTCTCGTAATACTGTCAAGCAGGATTACAACGTCCTTTTTGTGTTCTACAAGACGCTTTCCGCGCTCTATTACCATCTCCGATACTCTCTTATGATGCTCCGGCAATTCATCAAATGTAGAATAAATAACTTCCACATTCGGTCCTTCAATCGCTTCCTTAATATCCGTTACCTCTTCCGGACGTTCATCAATCAACAGAATAATCAAATGCGCCTCCGGTGTATTTCTGGTGATGGATTTTGCAACTTCTTTTAATAAAGTCGTTTTACCGGCTTTCGGCGGAGATACGATCATACCTCTCTGCCCTTTTCCTACAGGACTCATCAAATCCATTATCCGCATTGCCACGGAAGAACCCGGCACTTCCAATTTCAAACGTTCATTAGGGAAAATCGGCGTTAAATCTTCAAAATTGGCTCTGCGCATAGCAACTTCCGGCGAATAACCGTTAATAGATTTTACATAAAGAAGTGCGCTGAATTTCTCACTCTGCGTTTTGACTCTGGTGTTGCCCTCCAGAATATCGCCTGTTTTGAGTCCGAATCTTCTAATCTGACTCGGCGCCACGTAAACGTCATTTTCACCCGGAAGATAATTTTCGCAGCGGATAAAACCAAAGCCGTCGCTCATAACTTCCAAAATGCCATGCGCCACCACTCCGCTGTCTAACTCCGCCGGGAACTTTTCCTCTTCATTGCCGGATGTGTGTTCTGTCCGCTCCGGCTTCTTAGATACGATAGATTTCACCGCAACTTCTTTTCCCTCTGCTTTGTCTTTCTCATCTTCCCGCAGCATCGCCTCAACCAAATCCGCCTTTTTCATCGTCGAAGCTCCCTTAATCCCCCGCGCTTTCGCAATTCCTTTCAAATCCGCAAGCGCTAATGATTCATATTTTTCTCTCATAAAATCCTCCTGTACTTTTGCAAATTATCGCAAAGCAGAATATTTATCTATATTCTTTCTTAAATAAAATCATACAACATACAATACTATTCTAATTCACTCTTTCGTCACGGGGTTATATTTCCTGATATGTATACTGAAATGACATTAATATATAGCTATCAAGCACATTATACACTAACATGTTTAAAATAGAAAGAGTTTTTTCAAAATTTTTGGTTTAAAAATTATTCATACAATAAAGTGTATAAGGGCTTCTAAGGCATGACTTTTGTTATGCTCATATGTTTTTTGCATATGCGGGCACCGAAATAAGTACGAAAGACTAGGCAGCTCCTAGTCTTTTATTTCCTTTTCCAACAATTTTTTGTTAATAGATTTAAAATCGCTTTTTGTTAAGAGAATTAAGGGTACTCTAACTTTCATATATTGCAGCTATATTATGTATTCTACGCTTCATTTCGTCACGAATATATAGCGGCTCTAAGCACTCACACTTATCACCAAAACCAAAAAGAATATCGTAATAATATTCATTTTCTACAAACGGAAAATCTATAGTTGGTGCAATTTGCGGAGCTACCGTTGCGCTTGCTAATTTGGGATTGCTGGATAGTCGTCGGCATACCAGTAATGGACAGGGATTTTTGGAAATGTTCTCACCCGCTTATAAAGGGCAGGAGTTTTATGTAGACGAGCCATCTGTAGCAGACAGTAACCTTATTACTGCAAATCCTACGGGTTCTCTGTTATGGGCAAAACAAATCATCAAGCGTTTAGGTGTTTTTCAATCAAATACATTGGAACTTTGGTATGAATATTTTAGTACTGGGAAAGTAGAATCTTTCTTTGCCCTCATGCAGACATTACAGCCTAACAACGAAAAATGACATAAAAGGTGATTTTAATACACCCTCTATATTTCCTGCGTATGCAGAAGTGGCTTAAACGCTTTTCTTTCCACTTCTTTCAGTTTTTCAAACAGTGGAATATACCTGTCAGCTCTTGAAAATGTTTGATGTTGAATATCATCCACAAACCCCGAAACAATACTTTCAATAATTGCACCACTAAGCTGAAAATGATGTGCTGCTTCTTCCCAATAGGGAGTACCAAAAACAGATTTATAGTTTAATAGTGCAGCTGCTAATTTATCCCTTGAAGCTCGGTGCGGATTGTCAATTCCGGAATTATTATTGCTCAACTCACGGGGGAGTTCCGGGAGTATGCTTCCGCTGTATTCAACAAAGTGCAAATAAATGTTTTTTAATTCTTCTTGCGAAAAAGTTCTTTCCCATGACGGAAATTCCTTTATAAATTTGTCAATACCTTTTTTTCCTATAAATCCTAACGGAGCGTTTAGATACAGATTTGCATTGCGGCTAATGCCTTGTTGGATAATATGGGAAATGTCATGGTTAGGAGATTTCATATCAATTCCAAAATACGCATTTCTTTTGCTAATACCGATATAATCATTTGCCCATGCAAACCGAAGATCATCTATTGGAACCGTCTGCACTCCGATTTTGGAATTATCATGGACGTACACATTTTTTTCATCATATCCAACCATTAGTACAACGTGCCCCGGAATGTGGCACTCGTGATAAAATTTTGGCTGATAAGGTAAATGGTACATATCCAGCCCAAATAATATTGCCGGAACATCATTATCTAATAAATCCTGTATCTCTTTTAAGGTTGTCTTAAATGTTCGTCCCTCATTTGAAACGATTTCATAACCAATGAGATTTTTCCAGTAATTGTATTCTCTTTTTCCTATGCTGCTTTGTCCGAAAAATATCATTTTAGGCGGTGTAGCTCTCTTTTGGGAAATTAACTGAAAACCCGCCTTTGAATAAAACAACAAATCGTCTGGTATTCTATTTCCAGTTTTCCACTCGTAAATATCACATAGTCCGTTAATGGGGCATAAATAGTCTGCTAATTGATGTGGTATTTTTAATATTTTCATCTTCAACCTCCTCGTATGTATCTACTCCAAACCCTCGCATTATCTTAATTTCGGTTTAATAGGGAAGCATACTTCTGTAATCATACTTTCTATGCGTTGTTCTGTTGCGGGAGATATATGGTAAATATGAAAGCGGTTTCCAGCAAGTTCATAATGGTTATCTGCTATCCAACGTATCACTTCTTCATTCGCTTCGGGCAGCAATTCATATTTACCTCTGAAAGTAAGCGTAGCTGCCGTAATTTCCTTGACCGTCTTAAATTTCATTATTTCCGTATCTTTGTATTGTCCGACAACTGTTTGCTGAATTTCTACGTCAAGATTTTCTTCAACAAAGCCCTCATTATGGAATTTAGCAATATTCCATGCAGGATTTGATAACTGTATGTTTTGGGCGTTTCGTTCGTGTGCAAGCTGTTTCCATAGAACGGCTTCTTGATCGGGAGTTGCAATTATTCCCCTAACACTGATTACATTATGGGCGGGGAATTTTTTTAGAGCCACACTATACAACGGAATAGGAGCTGTATGCCCCAAATTTTCAATAGTAGTTTCTATCAAGTTTAGCTGCCGCTGCATATCTGCAATTTTTTCTCTTTGTTCAGCAGCATGGAGTTCAAGATATTTTTTCAATTCATCATTATTTGTGTATTTTGTTAGTATTTCTTTGATTAGAGATAGGCTTAGTCCCATATCCTTTAATGCCTGTATCTTGTTCGCAATCGGTAACTGGTTTTCGCTGTAATACCGATACCCTGTAAACTTGTCTACCTGCTCCGGGATAAGTAGACCGATTTCATCATAGTGTCGAAGCATATAAATACTTATTTGTGATAGCACTGAAAATTCGCCAATTCGTAGCATAACATCACCCTCCCACTTAGAGTATAAACCCTTGCATAGTGTTAGAGTAAAGAAAAATCCATTACAATACAGAAATAGGAGTTGTAAACTCATGCAGGGTAATGTCTGAATGAAAAGAGAAGTCGAACTTGATGATAAATATATTCTAAAATCATATTGACTTTTCATATTATGCAAGTATAATTGTATACAATCATCCAGATGATAAAATGGAAAGGAGCATTTATATAATGAAAGAAATACGATACAATCAGCATACGCATTTACTGGAGGAAAACCAGTATATCTACGGATTGCAGGATGTGGAATCTCCTGAGTTATTCAGAGAAATTTTCCCATATGATATGGTTCCTAAGATTACTTACAACCACCGTCATGTGCCGATTAATATGCCGGAGGAAATCTACATATCAGATACCACATTCCGTGACGGGCAACAGTCCAGAACTCCTTATACAGTTGAGCAGATTGTTAATATATATAAGATGCTGCATAAATTATCCGGGCCAAACGGAATCATCCGGCAGAGCGAATTTTTCGTCTATTCGCAGAGAGACCGGGACGCGATTGAAAAATGTATGGAACTTGGATATGAATTTCCGGAAATTACAACATGGATTCGCGCCACCAAAGAGGATTTTGCGCTGGCAAAAAGCATGGGTATCAAGGAAACCGGTATTCTTGTCAGCTGCTCCGATTATCATATTTTTAATAAAATGGGACTGACAAGAAGTCAGGCTATTGATAAATATCTGCGGGTTATTAAAGAATGTCTGGATGCCGGACTGCGCCCACGCTGCCATTTTGAAGATATTACCCGCGCTGATTTCTATGGATTCGTCATTCCTTTTGCGATAAAGCTTAATGAACTTTCCGAAGAATATCAGATTCCGATTAAAATACGTGCCTGTGATACACTGGGACTCGGTGTTTCCTATCCCGGCGTTTCCCTTCCCAGAAGCGTTCCCGGCATTATTTACGGTCTTTCCCATTATGCGGGAATTTCCAGCGACATGATTGAATGGCACGGACATAATGACTTTTATAAAGGAGTCGCAAATGCCTCAACAGCATGGCTCTACGGCGCATCAACCGTCAACTGTTCCCTGCTCGGTATCGGAGAACGTACCGGAAATGTCCCTTTAGAGGCAATGGTTTTCGAATATGCTTCTTTCAAAGGCTCTTTTGACGGTATGGAACCGACTGTCATTACCGATATTGCCCGCTATATTGCGGATGATACCAATTATGACATCCCTCCCATGACTCCGTTTGTCGGTGATAACTTTAACCTGACCAAAGCGGGAATCCATGCGGACGGCTTACTCAAAGATGAAGAAATTTATAACATTTTTGACACCAAAAAGCTATTAAACCGCCCGCCGCTTGTCGCTATTAATAATATTTCCGGCGTGGCAGGCATCGCGTACTGGCTGAATCAATACTATAATAACACGGAAGAAAATATGATTTCCAAAAAAGACCCGTTAGTTACCTATATCAAAAAATGGGTAGATGAGCAATATGCCGGAGGGCGGATCACTTATATCACAACCTCTGAAATGCTATCTTTAGTGGAAGAATACCGGGCGCAGAATAATTCATGAAAGGATTGCAGAAAAGGAATAAATACTATAATATATAATAGAAGCTGTGAAAATGAATAAAAACGGGCTTCAATGCGGTGGCAATTCACCCCTTATTTTATTCATTTCCCCAGCTTCCAATTATCTATTAATAGTATAATAAGAAAACGAGGTATGATTATGACAACAAATGAAAAGGCTTTAAAGCTTCATGAAGAGTGGAACGGTAAACTGGAGACGGTTTCCAAAACCCCGGTTAAAACGCGGGAAGATTTGGCGCTTGCCTATACACCGGGCGTAGCAGAGCCCTGTAAAGTGATTGCAGAGAATACGGACGCTGCCTATACTTATACATGGAAAGCCAATACTATCGCTGTTGTTTCCGATGGAAGCGCCGTTCTCGGTCTTGGCAATATCGGTCCCCATGCCGCTATGCCTGTCATGGAAGGAAAAGCTGTTTTATTCAAAGAATTCGGCGGTGTCAACGCCGTTCCCATCTGTCTGGACACACAGGATACAGAGGAAATTATCAAGGCTGTAACCTATCTGGCTCCGGGCTTTGGCGGCATCAATCTGGAGGACATCAGCGCACCGCGTTGTTTTGAAATAGAAGAAAGACTGAAAGCAACATTGGATATTCCTGTATTCCACGATGACCAGCATGGTACGGCAATCGTTGTGCTTGCCGGTACGATTAACGCACTGAAAGTCGTAGGAAAGCAAAAAGAAGACTGTAAAGTAGTCGTAAACGGCGCGGGAAGCGCAGGAATCGCCATTACAAAACTGCTGTTAAGTTACGGTTTTAAAGATATTATCCTGTGTGACAGCACCGGTATTGTCAGCAAATCCAGAAATGACTTGAATAAAGTAAAGAGGCAGATGACAGAAGTAACCAATTTAAAGAATGAATCCGGCACACTGGCGGACGCGTTGAAAGATGCTGATATTTTCATAGGCGTTTCCGCTCCGAATGTTGTAACGCCGGAAATGGTATCTTCCATGAAAAAAGACGCCATCCTTTTTGCCATGGCAAATCCGGTTCCCGAAATTATGCCGGATGTTGCAAAAGCCGCCGGCGCGCGCGTAGTCGGCACAGGCCGTTCCGACTTTCCGAACCAGATCAACAATGTTGTCGCTTTCCCCGGTATTTTCAAAGGCGCATTGGAGGGCAGAGCAAAACAGATTACGGAAGAAATGAAACTTGCTGCCGCACTTGCCATTGCCGCGCTTGTACCGGATGAAGAATTAAATGAAGACAACGTTATGCCGGAAGCTTTCAATCCGAAAGTGGCACAGATGGTTGCCGATGCGGTAAAAGCTCACATCCATCCATAACAGACAAGAAAGGCGTAAGACCATTATGGTACAGGACTCTATGAATCAGGACACATTAATATTCTATAAATTAATCGTCCTGTATATGTTAAATCGGGCTGCCTTTCCCATTACCAAAGCACAGGTTGCCGATTTTATTCTGGAAAAAGAATATATGGATTTTTTTACATTACAGCAGGTCTTTTCCGAACTGACCGGTTCAGAGATGATATCGGCTAAATCTGTCCGCAACCGTACACACCTTGCGATTACGGAGCAGGGACGGGAAACACTGTACTTTTTTCAGAGCCGTATCAGCAGTACAACGAAAGAAAAGATTGACTCATTCTTTCGTGAAAATGAATTACAGATGCGTAATGAAGTCTCCATACTCTCCGACTATTACAAATCCACGTCCGGAGAGTATGAAGCGCATTTGAGCGCTACGGAAAGAAATGTCCGGCTTATCGATATTACCATATCGGTACCGGACGAAGAAACCGCCTCTTCTATCTGCGATAACTGGCAGAAAAAGAATCAGGCGGTCTATCAGCGTTTAATCGAAGATTTATTCTAATGATTTCTAATGATTTCACTCCAACTGGAAATCCCTATTATTTTCAGTGCAAAATCCGTATAGGTCGATGCCTCTGAAGTATCTACGTACTTGTAGGCGTTATAGATGGATTTGTGCCCTCCGCCCAAAGTACTGATACCAAGCGCCAGACCCTGGTTCACTTCCTCGGTGGCGTCCGTCTCTCTGGAAAAAAGCATGCTGTCAATATACCGGTTCGCTTCTATCACTTTATAGGCGTAAACAAACGATGCCGCCTGCAAATCCTGTCCCTGCGAAGAAGTATATCCCATCTCACTTAATATCACGTGACGCACCTGTCCGGAATCCGTCAGAAACTCCTCCTTTTGTAAGTAATCCGTCAACACATGAATATTACGGATGGAAATAACCGGCGTTGTCTCGGAGTCCAGTATGTAAGTGCCTGCCTTGCCTGACGTACTCCAGGCTTTCGGGCTTGTCAGCGGATAATTGTAAGGATGCTGTGCCATATCCCAGTCGATATTGCCGCCTCTTTTTATATTGCGGTTAAACTCATCGACGATATCTTTTGCCGCATATCCGCTATTGGAATACAGACTTTTTCCCCACTGCTGGTCTATGGAAATATAAACCCTGGCATTTCCGTTGATACTCTTTATCGCATTGTAGAAAATGCGGAATGCTTTGGCGTATTCGTCCACGTAACTTTCCGTATCCATATACTGAATATAATTCCATTCACTTCTGGCATTAATTTCATTGCCGATAACCCAGTTCATAACAGTGCCGTTTCCGTTGCCGGAGTAGCGGCTGGCTAAAAATGAAGCAACTGCCGCAATATATTCCACGCCCCCTGCCTCCGCTGCATTAAACGCATAATATGGCGCACGACCGCCGGAACGGGCAAGCGGATGGATAAGTTCCATTGTATTATAGGACATATCATTCAGGATAACCGCTGTTGTGGTAATGCCCTTTCTGCTGAGCGACGAAAAAACATAATCGTATTCCGAAACTATCTGACCGTTAAAAGCATAACTCTTTCCGTTATAAGTATAATAGACCGTCGGATAATACTCATTGCTGGTCTGTCCGATAATCCTGCTTAACGGAATATTATAAATAGCATGTTTAACACCCAAATCCTCCAGTTCCGAACCTGCCAGCTTTTCAGGGTCTACTAACAGCCCTTTCTTGGAATTCGTGGCAATGAATGAAGGATTATATCTGGCAATCGCCTCCGGATTCGTAATATATTTAGGTTCACTGATTGCGACAAATTCCCCATCTTTACGTACTGCTACAACAAACTTGGAAAAAAGTCTTGAACTGACCGTATTGTAGTTGAGATTGACCGAGAAAGTCAAATCAACATCCTTCTGGTCTTCTACGATATATTCCTCACCTGACAATGCCGTCTGGTAAGTTTTTTCCTCGAAAAGATAATAATAACCGTCATCACTAATAGCAAGCCCCGGAGCCGACATCGTTACATCAATCTTGCCTGTTTCACTATTGATAACACAGCTTTCTATCGTGGCAAAATTCGCCGTATTGCTCTCTGTCAGTTCTATTTCCGGCGGTCTGTTGTGGATGCCCTCTATCATATAACGCGCTGCATCCGCTAAGGCCCTTGCTGCATCTTTACCGGCATTTTGCCGAAGCTGCTCTTTCATCCGGTCTCTCTTATGCTGCGTCTGACTGTATTCGGCAAGTTCTACCGCCTCCATATGTACCATTGCTTCTATCGCCGCATTTTCGGCGTTTGTCCGGTTTATCCGGTTACGGATTTGAACAAAAGCGATAGCGGAAATAACAGCCACTACGAGTACCGCCGCAATGGAAACAGGTATCCATACTTTCTTCTTTTTCGCTGCTTCGCCTTTTTCTTCCGGCGCTTCCTCTACCGTAAGCGTCTCTTCTACTTTAATCGTCCGCTCCACGGAGCCTGCATCGTTCACCACAACAGATTCTTCAATCTTAATTTCCTCTTCAAGAATGTTTCCCTGTCTGGCTTCGAGCTTCATTTTTGCTTTCCGCTCTTTTAACAGCTTCTTTAAGCGCGCCTTTTTTTCTTTATCTTGTCGCTTCTTTTCTTTTATTTTCTTCTTATTTTCTGCAATTTTTTCTTTATCAACTTCTCTTTTTCGCAGCTTCTTTTTCCGGTTGTCCGTTGCATTATTTTGACTCATGCGCAGTTTCTTCCTTTATACGTTTCATATGTTCCTTAATTTTCACTTCATATCCGTTGCCGGATGGGCGATAAAATTCCCGTCCGTTTAATTCATACGGCAGATATTGCTGACTGACATAATGATTCGGATAATCATGTGCATATTTATAACCTGTTCCATGCCCAAGCTTTGCAGCTCCCTTGTAATGTGCATCCTGCAAATGCACCGGAATCGGCAGATTACCGGTACGTTCCACTGCCTCCATTACTTCAAAAATCGCCTGACTGCAGGAATTGCTCTTAGGCGCACAGGCAACATAAGCAGCTGCATGTGCTAAAATAATCTGCGCCTCCGGCATACCCACTCTTTCGACCGCAAGCGACGCGCTGACCGCCACAGTCAACGCATTAGGATCCGCATTCCCGACATCCTCTGAAGCACATATCATAATTCTTCTTGCAATAAAGGTAACGCTTTCCCCCGCATACAGCATTCTGCCCAAATAGTAAACCGCAGCGTCCGGGTCCGAACCTCTCATGCTTTTAATAAATGCAGATATCGTATCGTAGTGGCTGTCTCCCGACTTATCATAGCGGATGACTCTCTTCTGAATACATTCCTCCGCTACCGCCAGTGTGATATGTATTTTGCCGTCTTCGCTCCGCTCTGTTGTCATAATGCCGAGCTCAACTGCATTCAAAGCATGTCTGGCATCCCCGCCCGAAAGCTCCGCAAGAAATTCTACGGCGTCTTCCTCAATAACGGCATCATAAGCCCCCATGCCTTTGTCTTTATCATACACCGCCCGCATGAGCAATGCTTTAATGTCTTCTTTTGACAGGGGTTTTAATTCAAAAATAATGGAACGGGACAGTAACGCACCGTTGACTTCAAAATACGGATTTTCCGTTGTAGCACCGATTAGAATCAATGTACCGTCTTCTACAAACGGCAGCAGATAATCCTGCTGGCCTTTATTAAAACGATGGATCTCATCAATGAACAGAATGGTCTTTTTGCCGTACATACCGCTTATGTTCTTTGCCTGCTCCACTACGGCTTCCATGTCTTTCTTGCCCGCCACAGTCGCGTTAATCTGCGTAAACTCCGCACTGGTCGTATTGGCAATAACTTTGGCAAGCGTTGTCTTACCGGTTCCGGGAGGGCCGTAAAAGATAATGGAACTGAGTTTGTCCGCCATAATCGCACGGTAAAGCAGCTTATCTTTTCCGATAATATGCTGTTGTCCTACCACCTCATCGAGCGTAACAGGCCGCAGCCTCGCCGCAAGAGGAGACTCTTTTTCCATGTTCGTATTTCGCATATATTCAAATAAATCCATGCCTGTTCACGCTCTCATCCTGTTTTCTGCTATCCAATCTTTATGCATATCTCTTATATATTAACATTTTAAGGAAAGAAGCGCAAATACAATATTTAGTAGCTATAACGCCGTCGCACTCGATTTTTACCATAAAATAATATAAATCAACGTCAACGCCAGTCCGATACCAAACATCAAAAGCCCGAACGAAAGACTTCTTTGGATAATCATGAAGCTCTCTCTGAAATCCTCCACACCGGCGGCTGTCAGATGCACAAAATCCATATGTGTCGGATGTTTTCTGCCCCACAGACGATTGCGGAGAGCCTGCCAGAAATTCAATATTCTTCCTGTAAATGCGGTAAACGCATTACCCTCTCTTCTTTCATACGGCAGCGGAGAATCTTTGTAGAAAGTCTTCCGCAGGAAAACGACAATAGTGTCAACTAGGCTGTCACAAACTCTGCACGCAATACCGCATACCGTTGGAAGAAAGACAAGCAGTATCGGTCTGTAAAGCAGATTCTCAACATCCAGCCACTTCGGCCAGGCATTGATATACGCCCCATTCTTTATCAGGAATTTACGTATGATAACGATATAAACAATCGCACCAATGATAATGGAAATCAGCGCGCCTTTTAAATTACCAAGGCTAAAGTAAGCCACGCTGTGTCCTGCATTCTCCACAGACATAAAATTCATAAAGCTTTCCCCAAGTCCTGCCGCCTTATCCATGGTTACATGAGGAAGCAGTCCCCACAGGAATAAGACAAGCGCGCTTACCGTCAGCGCAAAGCCGCTCACTTTGTTCATATACTGTTTATTATCATCATATTTTTTCTGCTTTTCCGCATCCTGGTTGCTCTCAACAAAGACAGCCATAAACAGCTTCGTCATATAAGCAAGTGTCAAACCGCCGCTGATTAAGAAAATCACTTCCACCGTTTTAATTAACGCTCCTCCGCCGTATTCCACAATGCTCTCATGTAACAGCGTCTTGCTGATATAACCGCTAAAAAGCGGAATACCGCCGATTGCCAGCGCACCAACTAAAAAGATTACCTTTAAAAGCGGCTTCTTTCTTCCAAAACCCCTGATTTCGTTTAAGTCAAGCGCGTGTGTACTCATAAAAACAACGCCCGCTGCCATAAACAGAACCAGTTTAATCATGGAGTGATTCACCATATGAAGAAACGTTCCGTGTACGGCAAGCATATTTTCCTCTCCTAAAAGCCCCTGCATACCGACGCCGACCAGAATAAATCCGATCTGCGACATAGACGAACAGGCAAGCGTACGCTTTAAATCAATGGAGAATACCGCCAAAAACGCACCGCCGAACATTGTCAGTACGCCGATGCCCAGAATCAGAGAACCCCATGCCGCATCGCAATAAAACATTTTGCAGCTTACAATTAAAATGCCGAAAATACCTGTTTTGGTTAAAATACCTGACAACAGCGCAGACGCCGGAGCAGGCGCTATCGGATGCGCTTTCGGCAGCCAGATATGCAGCGGAAATGCACCGGCTTTAGCGCCAAATCCCACCAGCAGGCAGGCTCCCGCACCATATAAAACCGCCTTATTTTCATAAGCCTTTGCCGCTGCAAAAAGCATATCCATATCCAGCGTGCCAAGTTCATGATACAGGATAAAAATACCCATCAACATGACAAGTCCGCCGATAACCGCTACCGCAAGATACGTTGCCGCAGCGCGCAGCGCATTTTCCGTCTCTTCCTGCGCTACCCACACATAGGATGTAAACGACATGATTTCAAAGAAAATAAATGTCGTAAACAAATCCGATGATAAAAATACCCCCATCGTTGCTCCCAAAGTAGCCAGCATAAACAGGTAGAAACGATTGGTATTCGCATGATGCTTACAATACTCGCCTGAAAGCAGCATCGTCATCATCCACATAAATGCCGCCACCGTACTGTACACCAGACGAAAGCCGTCCATTGTAAACGTAAGACCCATACCGCAGATTTCAGGAAGATAGCAGCTGTAAAACGCTTCTGCGCCGCTTTTTCCCATATTTGCCATAAACAGAATTAACGTCACAGCAAATTCACTGATAACAATAAAATCTGCAATATAATTCCTGATATTTTCCTTTTTTGCTCCTGCCGCAGCAGACAAAAGTGCGCCGAGAAAAGGATAAAACACCAATACGGCAAGAATCATATTTTCATTCATAATAATACCACGCCCCTTAATGACTCAATTTTATTATAACTTCAATCTACAAATCTACAGCCTATCCAACCTAAAAGGAAGCCGCCACTACCCCGGAAAGCGCATCCATCATCCACTGCGGATGCAGACCAATGACAAACATCACTATCACAAAAACAGTAAGCGGCAGTATCATCAGCCAGTTAGGGTCCTTTGCATCCGCCACTGTACCGTAGTCAAAATCTTTCTCCGGGAAAAAAGCACGTACCACAATGGTAAGCATATAAAGCGCTGTCAAAAGTGCGGAAACAAGCACTGCGCCAACCCCTGCAAAAGCAAGAGGGTTTCCGCTTTCCACCGCGCCCTTTGCCAGATTCCATTTACTGACAAAACCACAAAGTCCCGGAACGCCCATAAGCGCCATTGCCGATACGGTAAAAATCATAAATACTTTCGGCATCTTCCGTCCCAGACCATCTAACTGATGGATATAATTTCTTCCTGTCTTATAAATAACCGCTCCTGCACAGAAGAACGAGCATATTTTCATCACCGCATGGCACAGCATATGGCTGAGCGCTCCGGTAAGGCCAAGCGGCGTCATCAGTAAAACGCCGAATAAAATGTAAGAGAGATTACTAACCGTTGACCAAGCCAGTCTACGTTTCAGATGCGTCTCTTTTAAGGCACGGCTGCATCCGTACACAATCGTAACCATCGCAACCGCCATGAGTAAATTCTGTGCCCATGTTCCCCGTAACAGCTCCGTTCCGAAACTGAAATACGTAATTCTAAGCGTTGCAAACGCACCCGCTTTTACGACTGCTACCGCATGCAAAAGCGCCGTAACCGGAGTCGGCGCAACACCCGCCTGCGGAAGCCAGTCACAAAACGGACACATTGCCGCTTTGACGCTGAAACCGCAGAAACACAGCACATAGACAAAAAGCAGAACATTTGCGTTATCGCCAAGCTGCGCCACATCAATAACGCCTCCCGGCGTAAAATTGGAAGTCGTTCCGTATATTAAAATAAAAATCATACCGATAAAGGCAAATGCCGCACCGCCCAACGAATAGTACAAATATGTCCGGGCTGCAAGCACCGCTTCTCTCGTAAGTGTATGAAGTACAAGCGGCAGCGTTACCAATGTCAGCATTTCGTAAAAGAAATACATCGTAACAATATCTTCCGCCATAGCAATACCAAGCGTTACGCCGTACGTAATCGTATAAAACATAAAAAATATCTTCTCACGCTCTTCATGCTTCATATATTCAAAGGAATACAGCGTTGCAAACGGCCACATAAAGGCAAGAATCGTCGCAAACACACTTCCTGCACCGTCTAATTTTAAACTGATGCTGAGCTGGCCCGTAAAACGGAACAGAACAAAGGCATCCGCCGGAGGATTGAATATCAAAAGACAAGTTATGACTGACGTTATGATAACGATTAACTCGATATAAAAAGCCATCATATTTCTTTTACGAAAAGGTAAAAACGGAATGAGCACTCCGCCGAACATCGGCAGCAAAACCGCAATGACCATGATGTAAGCATTCATATTCTTTTCCCCCCTTAATAAAGCGATACTGCAATGTCACCCGCGTACTGAATCAACGGATTAGGCAAAAGCCCAAGCAGTATCGTAAGAACTGTCAAAACAAGTAAAACTGCCGTCATAATATCAATATGCTCTCTTTTTTCTTCCGCTGCGGCATCCTTACCCGGTAAAAACCCGTTTATCGTCACCGGTAGCAGATAACCTGCCGTCAAAAGCGCACTGATAAGCAGAATGACCGGACCCAGTATCCGGAAGACGCCTGTATCGGACTGCAACGCGCCCTGTGCCAGATACCACTTACTGATAAAACCGCTCATAGGCGGAATGCCGACTAGACCAAGAGAAGCAAACGTGTAACACCAGAGCGTCACTTTCATTTGTTTGCCGATAGCGGTGTACTCTTCCACTTTCGTTTTGCCTGTCCGGAAAATGAAAATACCCGCCGTCAAAAACAAAATGCACTTAATACAGGCATGATAAACGATATGAAGCAAAGAGCCCGTAAAAGCGGTCGGCGTTAAAAGCGATAAGCCAAATAAAATATAGGACAGCTGCGATACCGTAGAATACGCAAGACGCTTTTTGAACACTTTCTCCCGGTAAGCAAGCATCGAACCCATAAATACCGTGATAAGCGTCAATGTCATCCATGCCGTCTGCACCCATGTTCCCCGGATAAAATCAGGACCGACGATATAATACACCGTACGAATAATCGCTAAAACGCCGCCCTTTACGATAATCGCCGAAAGCGCCGCAGACGCCGGAGCCGGAGCTGCCGGATGTGCCGTCGGAAGCCACGAATGCAGCGGAATCATTCCCGCTTTTGCACCAAAACCGATTAACATGAGAAATACCGCTGTCTGTAACAACACAACGTTCCCCGACACAATTGTCATATTCAGTGTACCGCCCGCCGTAAAGCTAAGCGTATCGCAATAGTGATATAAGAAGTAAATGCCGAACAATGCACAATATGCACCGCACATGGAATAAAACAGATATTTAAGCGCCGCCATAATCGATTCTTTTGAGCCGCTGTGCAATACAAACGGCACGGAAGTCAGCGTCATCAACTCATAAAAGAAATACAAAGTAACGAGATTTCCCGCAAACTCAAGCAGTAACAAAACTGCGTAAACAATCAGGAAAAATCCGAAGAATCTCTTTTCCTCACCCTCATGTTTCATATAAAGAAACGCATAAAAACCGATTGCCGTCCAAATAACTGACGTCACTGTCACAAACAGCCTGCCGAGTTCATCCACATGGAAATACACCGGTATATCATCCATCAGATAAAACAGTGTCAAGTCCACATCTTTTGTCCATACAATCACAAGGGCTGCGATAACCGATATCAGTAACACCGTCCCGACAAAAATGTGCAGTTTCCTTTCCGGCATCTCTACGCTCTCCTGCCCCCCTTTGCCGATATGTGATAAAAAGGAGGAAACAAGCAGAGAAACACCGGATACCAAAGATAATAAAACCGGCAGCATTATCCACAAACTATCAAATAAACGATTCATCATAGTAACCATGCCTTTCTCTCAAATTACGCAAACATTTGAAGACCCTGCTCAATCAGATTGATAACAGGTTCAGAACTTACGCCTAACAAAAGGTTCAGGACAATGAAGCATATTAACGCAATGCTTTTTGCAGGCTGCTCCCATATATGAATATCTTCAAATCCTTTATCGATAACCACTTCTCTTTTTTCCGGCGTATAAATACGGATAACCGTCTTCATAAAGTAAACCGCATTTAAAATAACGCTGATTGCCAGAGCGATTAACGTAATCATAATTTTATGCCTGTTTCCGAGCGCCGCCTGTGCAAACAGCAGTTTGGAAATAAATCCGGAAAACATCGGAAAGCCGACCATCGACAAAGAGCCGACCGTAAACGCAACGCCGGCGAGTTTATTCCGGTAACCCGCTCCGGTCAGGTCGAAGAAATTCTTACTTTTGGCTGAAGCATCCGTAATCCCCGACGCCGCTACAAAAAGAAGCGATTTGGTCGCCGCATGTGACACAATATGATAAATGCTCGCAATGATGCCCGCAGTCGTTCCAAGTCCGAATCCCATATAGATATAACCAATCTGCGCAACCGAGGAATATGCTATCATACGGTTGATATCATTTTCTCTAATCGCGTTGATGGAGCCCATAATCATACCCGCAATACCAAAGACAAACAATACGTTAATAACCTTACTCTCTCTAATAATGTCAAACCCGATGACACGGTAAAAAATCTTGACAAGCAGGAAAATATAGCCTTTCGATACAAGTGATGACAAAATGGCCGCAGAGGATAACGTGGAATACCCATAAGCGTCCGGCAGCCATGTATGGAACGGATAAAGCGCGCTCTTAATGGCAAGACCTATCGACATCAGGCAGATTGCCGTTAAAAGCGGTATATGATACGCCCCGGATGCCTGTAAAAGCGCCGCCTGCTCCTTGATATTGCTCATTAAAAGATGTCCGGTCAGACTGTATAAGAAGCAGATACCAAGTAACAAAAGACCGGAACCTAAAAGACTCATAATCATATAACGGGTTGCCGCTTCGATCGTCCGTCCGTTCTGACGTATCATAATCAGTCCGCATGCGGATATCGTGTTAATTTCCACAAAAACATATGCCGTAAACAAGTCGTTTGTATAAATCAGAGCAAGTAACGAGCAGAGGAGCAGATTTACCATAATATAGTATAAATTCTGCTTCGTCTCTTCTATTTCCAATTCTCTTTCCAGCACCCCGCCAATGACGCATAAGAACATAATGATACAGAAAAACAACGCCATTGCGGCTTCCAGAATACCGACACGGATTTCATTTCCCCAGGGTGCAGGAAAATGTCCCATTGTAAAAATGTATTCCTCTCCCGTTTTCAGTACAAAAGAAAGCACAGCCGCTGACATTGCCCCGATTATGGTGATAACGGCAAGATTTAAGCGTTTCGCCCACTTACCGTTTAAAACGGACGATATGGGGCCCGCAAACAGCGACAACAGGATGGATATAAAGGGAAGGTTCTGTACAAAAGCCATTATAATCCCTCCTTTTTCAACAATGTAGATATTTCATCCAAGTCCAGCGTATGATATCTGTTATATAAGCGAATCGTCAATGAAAGCATCAATGCCGTGACCGAAACAGAAACGACTATTCCGGTCAATACAAGACCGCTCGGAATAGGATTGATATACGCATCCACGCTTTGAATGCCGTCCACGACAATCGGCGCTTTATGTCCCACAATATAACCTTTCAGTGCAAGGAACAAATAAACCGAAGTATCCATGATATTCATACCGACAATTTTCTTAATCAGGTTTTTCTGCATCAGCAGATTGGAAAAGCCGATACCGAACAAAATCATAGACACTGCCTCTTCATAGTTGGTCAAAAAATTAGCAACATCCATGTTTAATAACCTCCTTTTCGGAACATAACATAGAAAGTGTACATCGTTCCGGCAACGACAACGCCGACACAGATATTTAAAATCAGAATCAGACCGCTGCTCAAAATCGCTCCCGGTGTTCCAAGCGGTATCACACTCTCGATATGATTGGCTCCCGTATAAAAAGAATAACTCTTTGCCAGACAGTAACAGCCTAACGCACAGACGCTTAACACCTTATAGGTTTTCTCTCTGAAGAACGTTTCAGTCTTTTTAAAACCAAAGGCATTCAGGTATAAAATCAATCCTGCCCCGATAATGGCGCCGCCTGAAAAACCGCCGCCCGGTCCTAAATGACCGCCTAGAATAACATAAATACCGAAAATGATAATCGGGGGCACAAGCACACGCGCCGCAGTCTGTAAAATCAAATCGTTCTTCGGCTCGTAAATACGGTCACTCACTTCAATATCCTGTCCGTTTTCATCTTTTTTCTTATCTTTACGAAGCAGTATCAACACCGTACAGGTCGCAATAAAAAGCACGTGGGACTCTCCCAGTGTATCAAAAGCCCTGTAATCTAAAATCATGCCTGTTACAATATTGACCGCTCCGGTCTCTTCCAGTCCGTTTTCGATATAACGCTGTGACACCTCGTTATTGACCGGATTTTCCATATGTCCATAAGCGGGCAGATAGGAAACCGCAATTAAAAGCATCGCAACAAGAAAAATACAAAAACATGCGCTGAAGATTTTATATAGTTTTTCAAAACCGTTAACGCTCCAGTTATGAGCTAAGTCGTATACTCTCTCTCTCCGCTGTTTCCGATCCTTTTCTCTCGTTATGACAGTATTGTCATCTTCTGTAAACTCTTCCTGCGGTTTCATTTCCACAGTGCCTGTAAAAGGGTCTTTCGTACCGTCAAACCATTGTCTGAAACGAAAGGAGAACGTTTTTTCATATTCTTTCTCAGTGACTTTCCTGCTCATGTACCTTTTCCCCCTCTTCCTGTTCCGTTTTTACCATAGCGCGTATTTTCTTTAAGGTAACAAAAAACAATACGCTCGTAACACCCGCGCCTACCGCGGCTTCCGTAATCGCCAAATCCGGTGATTCCAAAAGAATCCATATAATAGACATCACCAGACTATACGACATAAAGATTAAAATCGTATTCAGCAAATTCTTGGATAAACTTGCCGCAATCGCACATATAATCAGAAATCCCAATAAAATATTCGTAAATATCTGCATTGTAACGTCTCCCCCTTACTTTTCCGCCAGTTTATCTAACGGAGTGATTCTATAATGCGACTCCCTATCCTCGTTTGTCGCCACCTCAAGCCTTGCAATCAGGTGAGAGGAAGTCGGTGAGGAAAACCATAAAAAGGCAATGACGCAAAACAGCTTTAAAGATGTAAAGTTAAAGCCGCTTATAATCATTAAGCCGATAAGTGAACAGCCGATTCCCAGAGTATCGCCCATTGCAGCAGCATGCATCCTGTTTAATACGTATTTAAAGCGAAACACTCCTATCATTTCAATCAAAAAGATAAGGAGTCCGCATAGTAAAAATAAAGCGCCTGCAAAAAAGCGAATCCATTCAATTACTTCCATCTTTTTCCTCCTTTTTCTCCCGGTAAACACCCATATATACCTTAGTCAGTACAATAACCGCCAAAAAGCTTATCATTGCATAAATCAGGCAGATATCCACCAGATATCCCTCTTTTAACATGATGGCTAGTATGGCAATGATGACCATAACAATCGTTCCCATCATATTCGTGGCAACGATTCTGTCTGTGACCCTCGGACCTTTAATTGCCCGAATCAGACACAGGATAATCATGACTGCCAAAACAACCAGCACAAAAACAAACAACATCTGATAGGCATGATCCAACCCCGGTATTCCTTTTCCCATTTGTAAAACCCCTTTCTATTCACACTTTTTTATCATATCCACAAAAACGGATGTATCCATTCCCTCTGCAAGCGACTCGTCCAGACAGTGTACGGTATAAGTGTTATCATCCAATAATACCGTAATCGTACCCGGCGTCAGCGTAATGGAATTCGCAAGGGAAGCCCGTCCTATCTGCGTGTGTAAATCCGGCTGAAAAGTCACAAGCGTCGGCTCTATCTCTTCTTTTTCCGATAAAATAAAGTGCATGACCGCCAGATTCGCTTTGACAATCTCTATCACCAGTACAATGATATAGTGAAGAATGCGAAAAGCATTCCGAATCAGTTTCTTTTCCTTGGCAATACTGTAGTCCGTAAACTTACAGGTAAATGCAAACAAAGCCGCTGCAATGATGATGCCGAAAATTGCAATTTCCAGTGTGAAATTCCCGTTGAAAATAACCCACAACAAAAAATACAGTAAATACATTTTTCTCACTCTTCCTTTCCCAGTCTGATTGCTTCCACATGCTCCGCTAAATCTTCCGGCAGCGCATCCAGTAAATACTGCCTGCCGCCTGCGGGCTTATCCAGAAATAATTCCCTCAGTTCCTGATTGGTTGACATAACTTCTTCTTTTAACTCTCTTGCGCTAAGTCTCCTTGCACCCTGCCCCATGATAATAAGCTGTTCGAGTCCATCCGAGGTTGCCACCGTCACCTGATTTTTCCCGGCGATTTCATGCGTCACCTTTTCGATGTACTGGTCCGCCGTTTCCGCTTCTTTTGTGTATACGACATAAATATTATGATAAGCGGAAATACTGCCCGGACTGCCCTTGACTTTATAAGCGTCAAATACAAGGATTAACGTCATCTTGCGATAACCCTGATAGTTACTTAAAATATCCATCAGCTTTCCTCTCGCGCTGTCCAGATTCGTTTTCGCAAGTTCGCTTAACTCCTCCCACGCGAAAATGATATTATAGCCGTCTACCAACAGATATTCTTTTGTCTCTGCTTTTGCACGAATCGTCTTTGGCGGAACGTACCTTTCATTGCTATCCTGCCTTTTGGCATTCACACGGCCTTTATTCCATCCGGTTCTGCTTCCGGTACTGCCGTATGTCCGCGCAAAGATTTCCTCCAACTCTTTCTCACTCACAGCATTAGGCGGTCTCTCTGTTATGACACTCATGTCATCATGCTGTCTCCCGGCTGACTGCGTTTTCTTTGTCAAAACGCTCTCTATATGCATATAGTTTTCTACATCCTGCCACTCCACAACCATGCCTGCTCCGTGGGAACAAAAGACCGATGATGACGGATTCTCCGTATCATGCTCCGCATCATAGCCTGCCGCCGCAATGACTTCCTCCTCGTTGTGGCATGGCTCATATCCTTTTAAAGTACAGCTAAGTCTTCCTCTCCCGCCGGAATATGCCATAACTTCCGTCTGGTAATCCCGCATTTCGGATACGGGAACCGTTCCGGTCAAAACGGCGTTCTCCCCGTCCGTAAGCGGCGCATCAAACCGCCCGCATTTCGCCTGAATATCCGACATGGCGCGCCCTATCATCGCCTGCGGCAGTTCCAGCCGGAATTCATAAACGGGTTCTAACAGCACACAATCCGCCTTATGAAGCCCTTGTCTGAGCGCACGGTAAGTCGCCTGCCTGAAATCGCCGCCCTCGGTATGCTTTAAATGCGCCTTTCCCGCGGCAAGGGTAATCTTCATATCCGTAAGCGGCGCACCGGTCAGAATACCAAGATGCTCTTTTTCCTCCAAGTGCGTAAGTACAAGCCGCTGCCAGTTCCTGTCCAGATCATCTTCACTGCATATAGTCGAAAAGGCAAGACCGCTGCCAGACTCTCCCGGTTCCATCAGAAGATGCACTTCCGCATAGTGGCGGAGCGGTTCAAAATGCCCGACTCCCTCCGCTTTCCTGCGGATTGTCTCTTTATAGACAATATTCCCGACATCAAACTCCACCGATACATCAAATCGCTCTTTTATAATATTTTTCAGTATTTCTATCTGTACCTCGCCCATTAACTGCACATGGATTTCTCCAAGCTGTTCTTTCCAGACGATATGCAAAAGCGGCTCCTCTTCTTCAAGTTGACATAACTTCTTATATAGTATATGCACGTCCTCTTCGGGCGGCAATATCACACGATAGGTCATAACAGGCGCAAGCAACGGAGTGACCGCATTTTGCTCCATGCCAAGCCCCTCCCCTGAAAAAGTCCGGCTAAGTCCGGTCACTGCACAAACCGTCCCTGCCGGCGCTTCTTTCGCCACTTGATACTTCTCACCGGAATAAATCCGGACCTGGTCGGCTTTTTCCTCCCAGTTTCCCTCTTTACTTCCGACCATCTGTTTCGGATGCAGACTGCCTCCGGTAATCTTCATATAAGTCAGGCGGCTGCCCGCACTGTCTCTGCCAATCTTATATACTCTTGCTCCAAACTCATCCGGGTAATCCGGCGTTTTCGCATACTGTAAAACGCCGTCCAATAATTCTTCGATACCCTCTATTTTTAACGCTGAGCCGAAATAACAGGGAAATACCTGTCTTTCGGCAATCAAAGCAGCTGTCTCTTCTGTGGAAATGCTGCCCTGCTCCAAATATTTCTCCAAAACTTTCTCATTGCACACGGCAATGTTTTCAGCAAGCGTTCCGCTTATTTCTCCATCCGTCTCATTCTCAGGCGTAAAATCAACACACTGTCCGCTAAACTTCTCCTGAAGTTCCCGCATCAGACTCTGTCTGTCCGTACCGGGCTGGTCCATTTTATTGACAAAAAGAAAAACCGGAATCCGGTAACGTTTTAAAAGTTTCCACAATGTCATGGCATGTCCCTGCACGCCGTCTGCGCCGCTAATCACAAGAAGCGCATAGTCTAAAACCTGCAGTGTCCGCTCCATCTCCGCAGAGAAATCCACATGCCCCGGTGTGTCAAGCAGCGTGATATCCATCTGTTTCCATGAAATCTGCGCCTGCTTGGAGAAAATGGTGATTCCTCTTGACCGCTCCTGCGCATCCGTATCTAAAAAAGTATCGCCATGGTCCACTCTTCCGGCACTCCGTATGCTTCCGCTGACATAAAGCATACCTTCCGCTAATGTTGTTTTTCCTGAATCGACATGGGCTAAAATCCCAATGACCAGTTTCTTTCCATCCATTTCCCAACCATGCCTTTCCGTTAGCATGTCTCATTTCCATCATAGCCACAGAAGCAACTAAAGTAAATCATTTCAATAAGAATTACGGAGTAATTCTTAGAGCTCAGGCTGCTGAGCCTGAGCTTATTCTATAATAAAACCCGTCCAAACATACCGACAAACAGTACGACCACGAGTTCGCACAATACCAGAAAATATCCCGACAATTCTTTCGTAATGCCGCCGCACACCCGCTTAGATAAATAATAATAATATGTCCATATCCACATGCAAAGAAGCGCTTCCAGCACTCCCATTATAGGAGAAACAGCAATGCAAGTACAGAAGCAAAGTGCTAAAATAACGCTAAGAATAACTCGAAGCGTCCGTTTCTGTATAGCAGTAAGCGCTTTGCCGTCTTTTTTCTCCGTTTCCGCTTCCGTAAACCATACGTAAGCCATACTGTATAAGACTCTGGAAATCATATAACCGATTCCCAAAAGCACAAGCTGCCTGTCTTTCCAGATAATAACGAGCCCGCCCGCATATAACATACAATATAATATTCCCGCAATAACGCCGTATAAATCATCCGCAGAGCACAGCTTATCCGTTGTCTTCATAAACTCCTTTAAATGGGAAACTCCGCCTGATAAAACCGGAATCACCGTCCCCACTAACGCAAAACATGCCTGCCCGAAACCGAAGTGCAGGCAGAGCATATTAAAAGCATACATAAGCGCTCCGATTATCGCACCGAAAAACGGGTAAAAACAGAGCATATAGTATTTACTGTTTTCTTTACCAGACTTCCGCTTCAACATGAGAATATTCCCTTTCCGTCTGTTGTTATCTTATGTCCAGTCAAATTATATTCCTTTCGATTTGGCTTTGTCAAATGAATTTAAAGCATTAACATGACGCTGAGCCGAAATTCTCCGTCCGCCAGTGCAATATCGGTATCTCCGCAATATTTCCGCGCTATTCTGCGTATATTGGAAAGTCCGTAGCCATGACTCTGCCCATACCCCTGTCCATCCGTTTTTTCTTTCACGGTAAGAGGGAGCCCGCTCTGCTCATTCCACTGTAAAACGCCGCTGTAACTGTTGCTGACCTCTATAATATAGGCGTTTTTCTTTTGATAAGAACGGATAAAAATATGCGCATTCTCGCTGCTTTCTACATTCTCCAGTGCATTTTGCAGGGCATTATGCAATATGACACTGATGTCAAATGCGTTGACTTTGGAATCCTCCGGATAAAAAAATTCCGAACGGAACAAAATCCCCCGTTTTTCCGCTTCCCCTTTCACTTCCTGCAAAATCACATCAGTCACGGGGTTTCCGCTTTTTATTTCTCCCGCCATCTCCGCAAGAGCCTCTTTTATCTGCGCGCTATAGGCTCTTGCCTCCTCTATTTCATTCTCTTCATAAAGCTTCTCCAGTGTAAAAAGATGATTTGCCATGTCATGCCGGACGCTGCGGATATCCCGGTACATATTTTCCACCTGCTCAATATGCCGTCTGACACTGTCAATCTGCACATCCAACAGCTCGCTTTGCATCTTTTCCTCCTGCCCTGTTCTGATGTTCCGGTATAAAACAATAACGACGGCTATCGTAATAAACGACACCGCACAATACAAAAATATGAGTGCATCGTACGTATTCCACTTTACACTACTATCATTCTGTGACAAATACCAATAAGAATAACGGTAATTCCATATAATCATCTGTCCCGCTGTACATGCAAAAGAGGGGACAGTCAGCATAAGCAATTCTTTTTTACTCATCTCCGTACTCTGTCCGGCGTATGCTTTTACAATGCACCGGAGTGCAATTATCATAAAGATAAAATGTATCAGATGGTAAAACAGCGATACTGCCACATACAGAACAAACCATATGTCCCAAGCCGGATGCGACCGCATATACTTTGTCATTTCGGCAAAATGATATAAATTATCATATGACATCTCTGTCATCATGTCCGTAAGAAAAACCATCGAAGTATATGTTACCACAAGGAAAACCTTGTGCCTATAATCCCGCTTCTCTACCCGGCACATGACAAAAAATCCTGACAAAGCGGCAGCCGCACCCCTAAAAAAATAATCCCTGATAATGCCCCTGATAATGGGAAAATCAAGCAGGAAAACCGGCAGAAGGTGAAGTATCAACAGAGTGAACAGATATGCCGCGCCGCTGTATAACGCTCCCTTTTTGTCTTTCATAAAAGAGGCGGTGAAGCGGTAAAAACAGTAGGACGTAATAAGTATTTCTGCTGTCTGCCTAAAATATGACACAATTGTCGTGTATAGTTCAAATTCATACTCTGTCATGTACTGCTCCTTTCCGGGGATTTACCGGATTATCTGTATATTTCTCCTCGTTAAAAATGGCTATGCGTTTCCGCATAGCCGCAGGACTCACCATTAATATTATAATACCATATTTCTAAAGCTAGTCAGCTTTTTCTACCATTCTTTTCAGAACAAATAATACAAAGATTAATACTGCAGGAAATATAGCGGCAAAGAGCAGACCAATCTTAAGATTGCCGCCGGCCATGCCGGAAAAGCGGCCTACCATTGACGGCCCCACCGTAGCTCCCAGATCTCCTGCCAAAGCCAAAAATGCAAACATAGCTGTGCCTCCCATGGGACATTTCTGCGCAGAAATACTGATAGTACCCGGCCACATAATTCCTACCGAAATGCCGCATAGTGCGCAGCCTGCCAACCCTATGATCGGCGAAGAGGACAAGGAAGCCAGCAGATAGCAGCTTATGCACAATGCGCCACACACCAACATGGTTTTTGTCAGATCAAGTTTCTCACTCATCTTGCCATAGAACACACGGGATATGCCCATAAGCACCGCAAATAAACAGGGTCCGGCAAGGTCACCGACAGTTTTAGAGACGCCCATTGCTGACTCGGTAAATGCAGATGCCCACTGAGCCATGGATGCTTCAGACGCACCGGAACATACCATAAGCAACACCAGCAGCCAAAACAGCGGCAATCGAAACAGCTTACTGATTTGCATACCCTTGCCATCTTCCACCAACCGCTCTATAGGGCAAACGATAAAATTGAACGTGTTATATAGTGGCACAAGTGCCCAAATCAGCGTAAGTACCTGCCAGTTTGCCACGCCAAATGCCGTAAAGAACAGTGTTGAACCAAAGATTACCCCTACAGCTCCCCAACAGTAGAAAGAGTGCAGCAGACTCATCATGCCGTCCTTGTTTTCAAAAGGGCATGCCTCAACGATAGGGCTCACCAAGACCTCAACCAAACCGCTGCCCATGGCATAGAATACTACTGCGGTCAGAATTCCTGTAAAGGGGCTGGGGAACAGTTCCGGAAGGACTGCCAGCATCATGAGTCCTGCTGCGGACACCACCTGAGAAACTACCACACAGATCCGGTAGCCT
>CAZKOR010000025.1:0-1237 GCA_964554405.1 uncultured Bacteroides sp.
CTTCGCTTGTAAAATGGATATAACTATAATCATATCCCTCTTCTTTCAATATCCGCGTTACATGCTTCACCATTGTTAGTCCGATACCCCTGTCCCGATACTCGGGAATTGTCCCTACGCAGCCGGGACCGCCGACTCTCACTTCCCGTCCGTTCATGAGATGTACACCCAAGTCCGCGATCGTACAGAAACTTGCTATTTCTCCATCCATATAACCGCAATATATCCTTTGTGTTTCAGTGAAATATTGCGGCCAATTCGAATCAACCTTTGTTACCGCCCTTTTTATTTCGGCAATATCTCCCTGATAATACCCGAACGATATACTGCCGTCTAACTTTCTATCATATTTGCATGGACCAAATTTATCCAATGATAAGACCATCTCATCAAAAATCCATTCGTCCGGGAAACTGCGAATATCAGCCTCTTCAAAAAAATTCGGATGCATACTATTAAACAATAGCATGCCCTCTTGCTTGGTCATGACCTTGTGCCTCCTGCTATAAATTCCTTGTCAAGAATTATAACACAAAATTATGTTTGTGCTCCATCTATTTTCCTGATAGGAAAGTTTTTTAAATAACGCTCCATTGTGATCTTTTCAGAGTGCCTTTATACTGTAATTATATCGGTATGAACCATAGGACGTTTGATGGTAAATATTAATTAAAGTGGAGGAATAATATATGAATATAGGAACACAGATACAAACTCTGCGCCGTCAAAAAGGCATTACTCAGGAGACATTGGCAGCAGAAATGGGAGTTACTGTGGGTGCAGTAAGCAAATGGGAAAACGACATGACTCTGCCGGATATCCAAATGCTCTGCAGTCTTGCAGATTACTTTAAAGTCACCACTGATTATCTGTTGGGGCGTGCCAGTAAAGGTACTTTTATAGTCTGCGACGATGCCCCGCTGATCTGTTCAGTGATAAAGAATCTTTTGGAGAAAGAGGGATATCTCTGCGTTGGCTTGGCAGAAAATGGAACGCAGCTTTGTACACTTTTTGATGCAAATATTCCAAATATTTTGTTTTTAGATATTCACCTTGCCAACAAAGAAAATGGGCTTGAACTGTTAAAAGAAGTAAAAGAAAAGAATGCGTCCACTAAAGTCATTATGGTTACAGCCGACAACACTGAAGAAGCAATACAGACTGCAATCTCTTATGGAGCTGATGCTTTTGTCACGAAGCCATTTTTACCGCAGCATATTATGACTGCACTGGAAAA
>CAZKOR010000025.1:1337-28682 GCA_964554405.1 uncultured Bacteroides sp.
AAAAATATTTTCCATAAAATTATCGGATAAACTCATAATATGGATTCGCCTCAAAGTAATCGAACCCTGTTATCTGCTCATATTCACTCAAAAACTCTTCTAATGTTATCTCCTCTTCTACCAGTTCCGTTTCATCTCCGCCATTCGTCTTCGGGCGGCTTATATAACAATAACAGCCTGCGCCCCGGCTTCCGTAAGTATCCGGATACCATTCTTTTAAAACTTCCTTTTCTGACTCACTTACATGTTCAGTAAAATAGTCAAATGACAGTCCGAGAACTGTTTTTGTGCGCCATGCCTCATCAAATTTCTTCCAAGCATACCATCCCGTTTGTACCATTCCGCCATTACAACTCTCATACATTATATTTCCGGTGCTGCCGAAATATAGGAATTCCGTACTGTCATTCTGGTCGAAATATACCCGGTCAAGAGGCTTCATAACGGCGCCTACGTAAGAATAAACAGCAAATATTGGCAGTTCGAACCAATCCTTATATCCATGCAAATGAATCAGTTCAGGAAGATTGTCTTCATTAAGGTCCATGCGTATCCACAGGTTTGCCTCCCACCCTTCCATACTGTCCCAGTCTACTAAACTTTTCCAGTCGTTCAAATCGGAAAGTTCCAGCCAGTTTCCTCCGTCTACTTCCGTGAACGCCTTATCACACGCCTCAAAGATTTCCTTATCTTTTTCCTCGTCATAAATCTTTTTCTCGTGAGGAGACACTTTTCTTTCTCCTGTCTTAGTATTGATTTCCCAGTCCACATGGCAGTACTCACCCGTGTCCTTGTGAACACCTGATGCTTCGCCTTTTAATATGGAAGTCCCCTGCTCATACTCTAAGGCTGTTACATACACTCTTCTATCCGAAAAACTCTCTTCTATATCCTTTAACGCAAGTCCAAATATTTCCGCAAGCCAGTCCTCTACAAGATAAACATTTAATAATTTAGTCGCACCGACATCCCAATACCCGACATCATACGAGTAGTATACGTAAATACTAACAAAATCATCATACTTTTCTCTTCCGACATAGTAAACCAATCCATTCTCATAATCAATACAATATTCATTCGCTGCGATTATCTGCATGTTACTATCCGCTGTTTGCAAATGGATAACGGTGCGGGCACCAGAAAAATATTCATTTCCATCTTCAAAATATTTTGTATAAATCTGCAAATCCCCATTGTCATATTCACAGACACAGTCAGTATAAGGAATAAAAATATCCTGACTGTTATATTGAAAAGTAAATCCCTCTTCTTCCGTATCCTTTGTCGGCATAATGGAATCTGTTGATACAGCCGGTTCCGCCACTGCTTTCTGTTCTTCTATGCTTTGACATCCTGTCAATAATATAAAGATTACTGCAGCAAGTACCGCTATATGTAATTCTTTCATGCTTTTTTTCATACCATAGTCTCTCCGCGGATTGTTTTTGTTCCTGAACTCTCATAAGGACAAATAACATACAAGGAAAACTTGCTGCACAAGTTTTCCTTGTCAAGAATTATAATACAATATAAATAGAGCGTAAAGGTGTTCCGGCAATATTTCTGCTATTCAGCTTTGTCGCAGTAGATTTGAATCGCATTATCAACGAACTCTGCGGTTCCTTTACCGCCATACTCATCGATGTTCTTCGTAAAATCACCGCCACCGGAATACATCTTTCCCAGCCCCCGCAGAATCTTGTTAGAGCAGGTATACAAATTCTCCGTGATATAATCCTGTATCCTTTTCACAAGATCCTGAGCTTGGGGGGAAGCCGGATCAGTATCTTTCATCTCTCCGGCCTCTTTGAAGAGCAACATGAATCTGTCCGCCAGAAGCTTTTCCTCTTCTTCTGTCCGGTTTTTCTGTTTCTCCTCAAGTTCTTTATATTCCGGCGTATTGCCGTAAAGTTCCTTTGCCTGTCTGGAATATTCATCCAGCTTGCTCCTATCAAAAGCTTTAAAATCCATATGCTTCACTCCTAACAATTTTATTCCAAGCGCAAAGTTCATCAGGTTTTCAATATGCTCTTTCTTCAGCTTCAGCAATTCTATCTGCTGTTCTAACGCCTTGCCCCTGTCGAAATCAGGACTGTTTATGATTGCCTTGATGTCCTTAAGCGGGAACTCCAACTCACGGAACAGTAATATGTGCTGAAGGCGTTCCAGATCAGTATCGTCATACAGCCTGTAACCTGCATCGGTGTATCCCGTCGGATGCAAAAGCCCGATCTTGTCATAATATTGAAGAGTGCGTATACTCACTCCGGCAAGCTTGCTCACCTCATGTACCGTCATCATTGTCGTTTCCTCCATTCGCTTGATAATGTAAATATAAACTATTACGTAACGTAGGAGTCAACACATTTTTTAAGCAAATCTATTTTTGTATATTTTTACTAAATTTTTCTCAAAAAGGCTATAATATTTCTCGTTTTTGCCGATATATAAAGTAGAACAAACAACGAACAGCACGCTTTGCGAACTGTTCTTATGTTAAACAACGGATGCCACGCTCCGCGAGACATCCTGATGTTAAAAAGAATTCCAGGGAGGGAAAAGAGGCATACGGATATGAAGCGCTTTATAAAGTTCAAGCGGTCACGGTGATACCGCGTCCGAAGAAGCTCTCTTCCGAAGACGAAAGTCGCCAGTCCAAACGGGAGCAGTCCAGTGCAATGGCAAAGAGATTTTTTGCAGATGTACTCGACGAAGCATGTGAACGGGAACAGCAGAAGGATATCCACGTTTACACAAACGGATATACCAAAAATGCAATGCCCTACTACAACTTCATCAATATGCGGGAATACTGTTAGCCCGCTCAAACAAAAGGTATCTCGGAACGATGTTCTGAGATACCTTTTTGGTGAACAGTTTTTATTTTGCATTCAATTCTTTTTTAAAGGTTTCTACATATTCTTTTGCCGCCGTAATGCTGTAATTGTTTTCCTCCATTAACTTAATGAAATGGGATCCGACAATACATCCGTCAATGATATCTTTCATAGGCAGTACGTCAGCCGCGGTACGAATACCGAATCCCATCATAACAGGAATCTTTGAGACATTTTTCACTTCCTGCAGATAAGCAACGACATCTTTATGGAAATCCGCCGCCTGTCCGGTCACGCCCATCGAAGAAACGCAATAAACAAAACCTCTTGCCTCTTTTAACAGCATCGGGATTCTCTGTTTGGAAACCGGCGTTACAAGCTGAAGAAGGAGCGGTGCTTCCTGCGTCTTATGTAAAACCTGCTGTAATGGTTCCTGCTCTTCATACGGCAAATCCGGCACAATCAATCCGTCTACGCCCGTCTGTGCGCATTTTGCCGCAAATTCCTCCAAGCCGTAATACAAAATGGTATTATAATACATCATAAAGACAATCGGCAGTTCGCAGCCGTCTTTCCGTACGGTTTCCACCATATCAAATACTTTTTTTAAGTTTGTCCCTTTCTGAATGGACTGATAGGATGCCGCCTGAATAACCGGTCCGTCTGCTACCGGGTCGGAAAAAGGAATGCCCAGTTCCAGAATATCCAGTCCCGCTTCCTCCTGTGCCTTTATCAAAGCCGCGCAGCCGTCCATATCGGGAAGTCCCGCTGTTATATAGGTAACAAATGCTTTTTCGCCTTTTTGCTGTAACTGTTGTAATTTTTCTTCTATTCTGTTCATTCTGCCAACCATGCCCTTCCTTTAATTCAAATATCCATTTCCGCTAAAATAGGATTCTATCGTATGGACGTCTTTATCTCCGCGCCCTGACAAACATAAAACAATGGCCTGGTCTTTTGTCATCGTTTTCGCCTTTTTAAACGCATAGGCAAGCGCATGTGCGCTCTCGATTGCCGGAATAATGCCCTCCAGCATACAAAGTTCCTTCAGCGCCTCCATTGCCTCATCATCGGTAATAGACACATACTGCGCCCTGCCGCTGTCTTTTAAATAAGCATGTTCCGGACCGACGCCGGGATAATCCAGACCCGCGGAAATAGAATGCGCTAACTGCACGTTGCCGTCCTCATCCTGTAACAGATAGGAACGCATGCCATGCAGTGTCCCGGGCTTACCAAGCGCCATAGCAGATGCATGTTTTCCTGTCTCAATGCCCATGCCCGCAGCCTCTACACCAATCAGTTCTACTTCTTTTTCGTCTATAAAATCCGCAAACATACCGATAGCATTGGAACCGCCGCCCACACATGCCATAACTACCTCCGGCAGTCTGCCTTCTTTTTCCAAAAACTGCTTTTTAGCTTCCGTGCTGATACATCTTTGAAATTCTTTTACCATCTTCGGATACGGATGCGGTCCTACTGCGGAACCGATAATATAAAATGTATCCTCCGCCTCTTTTGCCCATGTACGGATTGCTTCATTCGTCGCATCTTTTAACGTATTGCTGCCGGATTCCACACTGATGACTTTTGCACCCAGCATTTCCATACGCATCACGTTCAAATGCTGTCTTTCAATATCTTCGGAACCCATATAAACCTTGCACTCCATTCCGAAAAGCGCCGCTCCGGTAGCTGTCGCTACGCCGTGCTGTCCGGCTCCCGTCTCTGCAATGACTTTCGTTTTTCCCATACGTTTTGCCAAAAGTATCTGCCCGATAACATTATTGATTTTGTGCGCGCCTGTATGATTTAAATCCTCACGCTTTAAGTATATCTTCGTACCGTATTTTTCTGACAGACGTTCGGCAAAATATAAAGGCGTCTCTCTTCCTACATATTCTTTCAGGTAGTAATGATACTCCTCCCAGAACTTATCATCATGAATCGCCTCTTCAAACGCCTTCTCCAGTTCCGCCAATGTGTTCATTAATGTTTCGGCAACATATTGTCCGCCAAATGCTCCATAATATTTATCACTCATCTGTTCTTACCTTTCTTATGAACTCTTTTATTTTTTCCTTGTCTTTTATAACCGCACCGTCTGCTGCGACAGAATCTTTTTCCACACCGCTTGAAACATCCACGACGTCGGGATGCACATGCTCTATTGCCTCTCTTACATTACCGTCGTGTAAACCGCCTGCCAGGAATATCAGTTTTCCATCTGACAGCGTTTCCCCTTCTGATATGTCATCTAACGCATTCCAGTCAAAAGTGCGTCCGCTGCCGGGACTTTGTGCATCAAATAAATATGCCGCTATTTTCGGACAGTTATCATACTTTTTACAAGTCTCTGTATCTCCTGCGTGAAATGCTCTGATAACCGGTATCGAAACCGCATCCAGCGTTTCTTCGGAAAGTTCTCCGTGAATCTGTACCATATCGAATCCGGCATTCTCTATTTCCTTTATCTTCTCCGGCGTCGGGGAAACCGTAACCGCCACAATAACGGGCGGTGTAAAATGCTCATCCGCACGTTTTTTTTCTGCACATTCCTCATAGCAGACTTTGATTAATTTCCTTGCATTTTCTATGCTGTTATTACGCTTGCTCTTCGTGAAAAAAAGAACGATGCCGAAATAATCCGCCCTCTCTTCCACTACCCACCTGACCTCTTCCGGCCTTGTCAAGCCGCATATTTTAACTTGTGTTTTCTTTGCTTTCATGCCAGTTCTTTCCATTTCTTTGCCAACAGTTCCGGCTCATCCGCCTCCATAAAGACGGTGCCGATAAGCAGCGCATCCACGCCCGTCTGTTTTAGGAAAGCAATATCCTCATCTTTTGTCACGCCGCTCTCCGATACGAGAATCGTCTCTTTCGGCATCATCTTCGCCAATTTTTCCGTTGTATGCAAATCAATCGAAAAATCTTTCAAATTTCTGTTGTTGACACCGATAATTTTCGCATCCAGACCAATGGCGCGCATCATCTCTTCTTCGTCATGCACTTCCACGAGCGCATCCATGCCGAGCGCATAAGCAAGTTCATAGAACATTTTAAGCTCCCTGTCCGTTAAAATGGCGGCAATCAGTAAAATGCAGTCCGCACCGATGACTTTCGCTTCAAAAATCTGATACGGGTCGATGATAAAATCTTTCCGTATCATAGGTAAATCCGTGATGCCGCGAATCTGCTTAAAATAATCCACGCTTCCTAAAAAATGGTCTTCTTCCGTCAAACAGGAAATCGCATCCACAGACGCATTATACTGGTCAATCCTGTCTGTCAGTTCTATTTTATTATCCATTTTCCCATGGCTCGGAGAAGCTTTCTTAAACTCCCCGATAATCGAAAGACCGTCTTTCGCAAGCGCCTGATAGAAACTGATGCTGTCCCTTTCGCAGGACGCCGCCAGTTCTTTCATTTCTTCTTCCGAAATCCGTTTTTTCTGTTCCGGTAATCTTTTCTTCTTATCTGCTACAATTTCATCCAATATCATGATTCAAATCCTCTTCCGGCTGCTGCGCCTCTAAAACAACTACCGTACGCGGCGGTATTCTAAGCGTACTCTTATATTGGAACTCTGTCAATGCCTCTACATCCTGCCCGTCTTCATATGTTACAAAAGTATTGACGCACACTTTCCATTTCATGCCGTTCGGCAGTTCCGGAAGCTGCATAGTAACCGTCTCCCAATATGCATTCATACCATAGAAAACAATGTCGTCTTTCGTGTTTTGCTCATCTCTGCCCGCATACATAATCCCAATAATCCTGTTATTATAATCTGCTCCGGCATTCCACGGATGACCGTTATGAATGCTGATTTCAGGCAGTCCGCAGGATATCTGCTCTGTAGATTTTCGTAAAACGGCATGTTTTTTCCGAAATGCTATCATATAACGGAAAAAGTCATGGATTTCCTGATATTCATGGAGTCTGTTCCAGTCCAGCCAGGAAATGATATTATCCTGACAGTAGGCGTTATTATTTCCAAACTGTGTATTACAGAATTCATCCCCCGCATAAAACATTGCCGTTCCTCTGCTGCACATCAGAGTCGCAAACGCATTTTTTACCATACGGCGGCGCAAAAGCTCTACCACCGGGTCATCTGTCTCACCCTCAAAACCACAGTTCCAACTGTTTCCGTTATTGTCTCCGTCCGTGTTATTCCAGCCGTTTTTCTCATTATGCTTCATATTGTAGGAATATAAATCATAAAGTGTAAAGCCGTCATGACAGGTCAGGAAATTAACGGAAGCGCCGTGTCCTCTTACCTGCGCATCATACATATCTTTGGATCCTGTAATTCTTGTAATCGCCGTTCCGGTCATGCCCGCATCCCCTTTCAGGAAACGCCGCATATCATCACGATACTTTCCGTTCCATTCAGACCATCTGTTAAAAGACGGGAAATTACCCACCTGATATAAACCGCCGGCATCCCATGCTTCCGCAATCAGCTTTACTTTGCCCAAAATGGAATCACAGGCAATTGCATGTAAGATAGGAGGTTCCGCCATAGGCGCCCCGTTCTGGTCTCTGGATAAAATAGACGCAAGGTCAAAGCGGAAACCGTCTACGCGGTATTCCGTCACCCAGAAACGCAGACAATCAATAATGAATCTGCGGGTTGTCGGATGATTACAATTTAAAACATTGCCGCATCCGCTGAAATTGTAATAATGTCCGCCGGGCGTTAAAATATAGTAAATATTGTTATCTATTCCTTTGAAAGAAAAACAGGGACCTTCCTCATTTCCCTCCGCCGTATGGTTAAATACAACGTCCAAGATAACCTCAATGTCGTTTTCTTTCAACTCATAAATTAACTGTTTTAATTCATCTCCCTCATGATTATGCTCTACGACGGAGGTATAACTCGTATTCGGTGCGAAAAAGCAAACTGTGTTATAACCCCAGTAATTATAGAGCTGCTGCCCGTCTACCACTCTGGCGCTTTCCATTTCATCAAACTCAAAAATCGGCATCAGCTCTACCGCATTGATCCCTAAATCCTTCAAATAAGGAATTTTCTGGCGGAGTCCTTCATAAGTGCCCTTTGCCGTCACACCGGAAGATTCATCTTTCGTAAATCCCCGAACGTGCATCTCATAAATGACCAAATCCTCTATCGGATGCTCCAACTGCGTAATATTACCCCAGTCAAAGTTATTCTCCACCACTCTGGCATGGTAAACAAAGCCTTTGTCATTCTCCGACCGCTCACCCCAGTCTCTCTGCCCCGTTACCGCTCTTGCATAAGGGTCTAACAAGATATTGTTCTTATCAAAAAGCAGTCCCTTTTCCTTATCATATGGTCCATCCAACTGAAACGCATATTCAAATTCTTCGATGTTCAAATCAAAGACCAGCATGGAATACGTATTTCCGATATGATAGGACTCCGGGAATTTTAACCTTGCGTAAGGCTCCTTTTCACGCGGACGAAACAATAACAACGTACAGCTTGTCGCACCAAAAGAATGTATCGTAAAACTGACTCCATTTTGTGCCGCCGTTGCGCCGTCTCTATTGTAAAATCCCGGTCTTACCTTAAATCCGGCAATCACATCCAACGGCTGTAATCTGACTCCTCTTTGAGGTCTATGCTTTCTACCATTCATATCCTGTCTCCCTTTCAAACTATCTGCAAATCTTTTATATTTTAGCATAAAACGACCGTTAATACTATCCAAAATTCACCTCCGCCATCAATTAGTTCTGACAAACATCAGACCGAATACACCAACTCCGCAGTTACTTGATACTGTTGCGGAAGCTTTCTGCATGATAATTTTGTCAAATTTAATATATTTTTCCACTTCCTCCATTATTTCATCCAATTGCCGTACCGTACAGCCGGCATATGTAAGAAAGAGGATACGTGTATCAATCTGCTTGCTGTTACGAAGCAGTTTCTTTACATATCTGCGCCGTACGCCTTTCATATTACCGGCTTCTATCGTCCAGAGTTTCAATTCATTCTGTGACATATGAAGCACCGGGTGAAGATTGAGTGCGCTGCACAGCTTATGTACGGCACCGCTGACTTTTCCGTTGCGGAATAAAGCCTCGGTACTTGGTACTAAAAAGTTAGAACATACATGGTCTTTAAACTTCTCCAGTGCATCACAGATTTCTTCCACACTCTTTCCTTCTTCGGCAAGCTGCGCGGCATGCAGCACCATCAGACCATGTCCGCTGCTGATATGAGTAGAATCGAATACTGTAACGTTATCAAAACTTTTGCTTGCCTGAAGCGCATTCGGATAGGCGCCGCTAAGACCAATCGTCGCCGTAATGTGAAGAACATGTTCTGCCGTTTCTAATGTGTCCGCAAAGAAATATTCGTATTTTGACGGTTCCGCCGTAGAAGAATGCGCGTAGTTTCCTTCTATCTGCAAATAATTCAACAGACTGTCAGATGATACTTCAAACAAATCGCAGAAACGTCCCTCTTTTGTATGTACATAGCAATACATCAGTCCAATCTGATATTTTTCCAAAAATTCTCTCGGTAAATCGCAGATACAATCCGCAGTAATGGCAACCTTTCTTTTCCTGACACCGGTAATCTGATTAATGCCGCCATCTTCCTCCAAATCCAATATATCATCTTTTGCACTATATTCAATTAATTCCGGCGGCAGATATTTTAACAAACTTGCCTCTAAGAGTGCGGCATTGATAGGCTTTGCCAGATAGCCGTCAAATCCCATGTCCTGATAAACCTGTTCCGCATTTGTCATGACATTTGCCGTCAATGCAATAATAGGCGCTTTCTGACAAAATCCCTTTGTCTGCGCGCGCACCGCCCGCATCGTCTCCTCACCGTCCATATCCGGCATCATATGGTCCATTAAAATGACATGATAAAAGTTATCCGCCGTCAGCCGCAGACATTCTTTACCGCTCTCCGCCGTCTCGACTTTCATCTTAGTTCCGCGAAGCAGTTTAGTCACCACCATACGGTTCATATCATTATCATCCACAACCAGTATTTTAGCATCCGGCGCCGTAAAGCTCTGTTTGTATTTTGTATGGCGGTCCAGTTTTTTCTGCGCCGCGAAATTAATCACGCCAATCGGTCTGTCATTTATAATACGCTGCACAACTTCTATCGTAAATATGGAACCCTTATGATACACACTGTCTACGGAAATTTTTCCGCCCATCATCTCTACAAGCTGTTTGGAAATCGAAAGTCCAAGTCCGGTTCCTTCAATATTTCGGTTCTTCGTTTCATCTACACGCTTAAATGAACTGAATAAGTCGTCAAGACTCTCTTTTCGTATTCCCATACCGGTATCTTCCACGGAAATCCGAAGCATAATTTCGTTCGTTCCGATGCGCTCTCCTTTTGCCGCTAATGTAACGGAACCTGTTTCCGTATATTTCACGGCATTTGTCAGCATATTTGTCACAACCTGCTTAATCCGTACTTCATCCCCGTACAGCATCGAGGGAATGTTCCCATCGATATCCACTTTAAATTCCAGTTCTTTCTGGTTCGCCCTTATCCAGATTAAATTGACTAAATCGCTGAACATCGCACTGACTTCATACTGCACCGGCACAATTTCCATTTTACCAGACTCCAGTTTAGATAAATCCAAAATATCGTTAATCGTCGTCAAAAGCATTTTGCTGGCATTTTGAATATTGATTGCATTCTCGGCAATTTCATCGGAAATATCTTCCCGCAGTGTCATCTCGTTTAACCCGATAATGGTATTAATCGGCGTCCGGATTTCATGACTCATATTGGCAAAGAACGTATCCTTGGAGCGTGCAATCTGCTCTATTTCCTCCCGCTGCTGTTCCGCAAGCTTTTTCTCCTTCTCATATGTCAAAACCTGCATTTTCATTAATATACCGACAAAAACACTGACCACTATCATCGTAATATAAGAGTCCGCAAAGCTGTAAAAACGATGGGAAGCCACCGGTATCATATCGGGATAGTTGTAACTGAAAAAATATGCCGCGAAAAAAGAGGCCATAGAAAGAAACAGGGCAAAAATCAGTTCTTTTCCGTGAAATAATAAAAAGACATAAACAAGCCCTAATACAAGCCAGATAGGAGTTCCGCTCTCCATACCGCTGCTCATCATAAAGACCAAAGGAAACAAAATGACATTCGATACGATAATCAACATCCAGGACGCCAACTTTTCTTTATCATATTTGACGGCAATAAAAAGCGCCGCACCGGATACAAGGCACATCGGAATAAGCGCGGCAAGCACAATAGGCGCCGCACCAATCAGAACACGCCCCATTCCGATAATAGAAGCGAGAAACGCCAGCAACAAAACCATACGGATGAGTTTTGTCCGGAAATCCAACTGTTCATTCAGCAGAGATTTTAAAAATACACGTATTTTCTTTATCATATTATATACACCAAGCCTTTCCTACGACAATGTTTACGCCTTTATCTTCTCTTCCCAGGAATCCAGTACTTCGGATGCTCCAAGGAAATCAAAGTCATCCACTCTGCTCTTAATCTCTTTTGTCATTTCCGCCAGATTCATTTCGTGATACCGATACTGCTCAAGTTCTTTCAAAATATCATCCAGTCCCTCGCTCTCAAAACTGTCGAGTTTCTCCCTGAGACATGCAATCTGCTCCATCACTGCCTGCACATCTCTTTCATCAGATGTCCGCGGCATCTCCTCTAATTCTTTTACTTCTTCTACTTCTTCTGCGACGTCATCTTCCGTATCATTATGATATCCGTCGGGATAAATAAAGGCATTTTCAGCAATCACGGAAAGCAGTTTTGTATGCTTTTCCAATAATTCCGCATGGTGCTCTAAAATATAGGAAGTACGATTCTCTTTTCCTGCCATTTCCAGATTCAGTGCAAGTTCTGCCAGCTCAGATGCACCAATCCCCTTGGAATTGCTCTTTAGGGCATGCACCATTATCACATAATTTTTCCAGTCCTCATCCCGGAAAAACTGCTCCAACTGCTGATTTCGCCTTACGCCCTCCGAATGATAAATGGTAACAATTTCCCGAAAACCATCTCTATCACCGCAATAGGAAATTCCCTGCTGTACGTTTATGCCCGCCCGCTCTAAATCTGAAAGCGACTCTTCCCGTGTTTTTTCAGGCTTTTCTTTCTTCACTGTACTGATAGGCGAATCGACAGTCTGCACATTCTCCGCCGCATCAGCGGGTGCGTTTTCTTCCACATTAATCTGTTTCTGTACCGGAATATAACGGCGCAGCATACGCTCTAAGACACTCAGTTCAATCGGTTTGGCAATAAAATCATCAAATCCCTCATCCATGAACATTTCTCTTGCTCCACCTATCGCATTTGCCGTAAAAGCAATAACGGTAAGAGCCTGAAAATAACTTCCGGGTTTTTGACGGATTTTATGTAATGTCTCCACACCATCCATTTCCGGCATCATATGATCTAAGAAAACACAGTCATAGTCCATGGAATCCAGCTTCTCCAACGCCTCCTGTCCTCCGCTTGCCATAGAAACCTTAATCTGATACGGCAGAAGAAGTCTTGCCATTACTTTTAAGTTCATGGCATTATCATCCACAACAAGGACTTTTGCCTGTGGCGCAATAAAACGATGATGCAATTCACTATGCTGTTCATCTCTCTGCATGACTCTCTGACCATTGAATACCGATGCGATTGATAGTACGGTAAACGGCTTATAAATACGAAGCATATTACTTCCCGGCTGCGTCTCCTGCCCATACTCAAGCATCAATACAACCGTCACCTCTTTGGCAAGCTGCTCAAAAAAGTTTTTGTCTTCGCAGTATTCCTCCCAACTGATAAAAATATGAGAGAAATTTTCCTGTTCTATTCGCCGTTTCAGTTCAGGCAGATTTTTACATATTCTGAACATAATACCGAGCTGCTCCACCATATGACGGATACATTTCTCATATCCCTCTCTGATAATGGAATAATTATATTTATCCATATTGATATAACATGCCACATACAAATGGTTCTTATTTTTAATGGAAACAATCGGTGTTTCATCCAATACTTTCTGTGGTATCGTAAACTGAAATTCCGTTCCGCTTCCGGGTACGCTCTCAACCGTAATGAAACCACCCATATTCTGCACAAGAGCCTGTGTAATGGCAAGCCCTAAACCGATACCGCCCTCTTCTCTGTTACGTTTGGAATTAAGCTGGCTGAAGCTTGTAAAAATTTTCTCCATATCCGCCTGCTTCATACCGATACCGGAGTCTTTGACACTGACTACCAGATTAATGCCGTATTCCTCTTTTCTGCTTTTAATGCGCAGGATAATACCGCCCTCTTTTGTAAACTTAATGGCATTATCCAAAAGATTCATGACAATACGCCTGAGTTTCTGCTCATCTCCCACTAAATTGCTCGGCAGATTAGCGTCACAATCCACAATCAATTCCAGTTTCTTACCGTTTTCCAGCGTCAATGCCATATTGATAATATCCGTAATTGTGGAAGTAATATTATAACTTTCTTCCGCCAGTTCCATTTTGCCGCTTTCCAGTTCGGAAAAATCGAGAATATTGCTGACTGTGGAAAGCAGATTTCGTCCTGCCGTCTGGATATCAATGACGTCCCTGCGCACATCTGCCGGCAGATTCTCCTGTAAAATCGCTTCGCTCATACCGCAGACCGCATTGATGGGCGTACGGATTTCATGGGAAATATTTACCATAAAATCATCTTTACTCTGTTCCACAATCTCCAGTTCACGAATGTTTTCCATTAACAGTTCGCTTGTCTCCTGCCTTGTCCGTATCGTTATCAAAGTCACCAGCGAAATCACGTAAGCGGAAAGAACATGCAGAATCAGCCGCAGGAAATCGTTCGGCGAATCTAAGGCAACCGTTTTCAAAACAAAAATATGATAGGCAAAGATTATGGTTGTGAAGAAAATCCCCATATAAATAACATCCATAAGACAAAAGATGCTGAGTAATACAATGAGCGCTAACATCGTAGACAGCATAGAAGTAAAACTAACGGAATGAATAACATAAATCGAAAAATTTATCCACGATACAACCGTTAGAAATTTCGCACGAAATTCATAATTGCGATATCCTTTCAGAAAAACAAACCACCCGGCACATATCGTTACAATGATAGTTTCTTTTGCAAATATACTCCATTTAAGCAGTTGTGACGAAACAAGCATAGCAAGTGAAAAAAGCGTAAAAGTTCCCAGCACAATCTGCTCTATTTTTCTATTCGTTTTATCGTTCGTAAATTGTTTTTCTTTCAAGCCAATTACCGTTCCTTTCTGCCAATGGCAGCTTATCAAACAATGCCCAGCATCTCTTTTAACATCGGAGTCATTTCCATAAATACATCTATAATAACAGGATCAAACTGTGTTCCCCTTGCTTCCGACATAATCTGCATAATCCGTTCAAGCGGACGGATAGGCGGCTTATAACACCGTTCCTCATACAAAGCGTCAAACACATCCGCTACCGCCATAATGCGCGCCGAAAGCGGAATATTGTCTCCTGCAAGACCTGTCGGATATCCCGTTCCGTCCCATCTTTCATGATGATACATTGCAATATCCTCTACAATCCGCACATAGCTTTCAGCTTCCACATCACCGATAATAGTCTGGATAATTTTGCGGCTGTATGTCGTATGCAGCTTCATCGTATCAAATTCCTCCGGCGTCAGTTTACCGGGTTTTTGCAAAATGGCATCCGGCACTTTAATTTTACCGACATCATGAAGCGGCGCCGCCTTACAAAGTTCCTGTATGTATTCGGGTGTCAGTTCCCCCGAAAAGAGTTTCCTTTTATATAGCTCATTGGCAATCATTCTAACGTATGCCTGTGTATTTTTTACATGCTTTCCCGTGCTGCCGTCACGGCTCTCTATCAAATTAGCCATGCCTACGATAACCGATTCCTGAATTTTACTGAGGCGCAGGGCATCTTCCGTAATTTTTTCCGCCTGCTCTTTTACCATATTCTCCAGATTATGCCTGTACTGTTCCAGCTCTATCGTTTTTCCGACACGGCTTAATAGAATATCCGGTACAAAAGGTTTCGCAACAAAATCGATTGCCCCCATCTGAAAGCACTTGACTTCTGTTTCCGCCAAATTGTCCGCAGTCAAAAAGATAACCGGAATTTCTTTTGTTTCCGGCATCGTTTTTAACTGTTCCATGACTTCAAACCCGTCCATATCAGGCATATTGATATCTAACAATATCAAATCGGGATGATTATTCTCCAGATATTTCAATGCCGCCATACCGGAATTACAGGCTGCAATACGGTAAAACGGCAAAAGAATTTTCTGCGCAAGCGTTAAATTGGTCTTATCATCATCCACAACCAATATAATGTTTTTCATCTGTTTTCTCTCCTCATGCACTATCCGGTTATCCGTTCTGCAATTTTATCTGTTCCTCTAAAATCAGCGGATACCTGATTATCCTTGCATCATCCAGATTCTCCAAATTCATATCAACTGCCGTAATCTGATGATTGTCATACGATGTATAATAGTAAATGCCTTTCTTTACATTGCAGCACGAAGTATAAATCGTTATTTCATATTTTCCGTCACCCATATCGCAGCATCCTCTCTGTTGGTCCACAGAGCCTAAAATGTGAAAAAACTGGCTGACGCTTTCTGTTTCCGATTCGCCTGATACGGAGTTCATCTTTGTAAATGCCACTCTGACGAAACGGGACTGCGAAGACAAATCTCCGGGCAGTCCTAACGCTCCCATACCGCGGCTGTATGTCTGCAGCGGAAGTTTATCGGAAAAAAGATTTTCCGGCTGCTTAGGCGACAAGTGCATATAGTTATTCAACGCAAACATCTGCTCCGAAAAAGTCGGATTGTTTGTTAAAACGCCCGCCGGATTATCATAGACCTTTATGCCTTCTTTTACGGATTCCACCACAATCGACTCATCCGCATCCGCTACGATCCAGTGAAGCTGCGCCACAGGCAGTTTTTCATGTGCCTGTGTATTTGTCAGATTCATTTTGTCAAACAGCTTCCTTGCTTCTTTTACACTGGCACACTGACTCAAAATCCACGGTATGAGTTCAAACTGCGCCACATTTTCCCTATCCGGTACGACTTCCTTATAATCCGCATTCCCGACAAAATTTAAGCCGGCTATTCCGACTCCCTTTTCATTCACCGCATCATAATAGAGCGGATAGTCACCCAGAACATGCGCCATGCCTATCATTGCATAATGATTTTCCATAGTTCCCATATGGCGGAAGTGAAAAACATAGTTTCTGGGCGTAATTACCACTTCTTCCCCGTAAGAAAATTCATAATCTAACGTACGTCCAAAATAGAAATCTTTTGTTTTATACGTTGCAGCTGTACACATAAGCGCATCTCCTTCTATTCATTGATTATTTTGTCTTTTTTTTCAAATAAAAATCTCTCCGGCAGTTCCACATGGAAAGCTTTCCCGACTGCCCTGAAATTATCCGGCGTGATTGTCTGCAATTTTCTCGGCGATACGGAATATATTTTAATCAGAATTTCCGCCGATTTTTCAACCGTATGGAGCAGACCGAATGTCAGATCAAAATCTTCTCCGGAACAGAACATACCGTGATGCGCCCAAACCGCCACATCATACTGCTCCATCAATTTGCTTGTTGCGACCGCAATATCTCTTCCTCCCGGAACCATCCAGTCAACAACGCCTACACCCTGCGGAAAAACAACCGGACATTCCGTAGCCGCTTCCCAAAGTTCCCTTGTAAAAATAACGTCATCTAACGGCAGGATGAAAGTAAGCGCAATGATATTCGTCGTATGCGCATGATAAATAACGCGGTGTCTGCCGTCTGTCACACGTTTTTTTACCTCATGATTCATCAGGTGGGACGGCAGTTCGCTTGTCGGCACACCGCCCTCTACCAGTCCCCAGCGCAGACGGTAATTTTCTCCTTTATCATCCAGCTCTATGATGGCAATACATGCTTCCGGGTCTACAATAATATTTCTAAAATATTTTCCGCTTCCCGTTACCAGGAAATACTCTCCCGCAAGCCCCGGAACGCTTACGCCGATAGGAACCCACTCGCCGTTATCGCTAAGTCTTGTCTTAATGCCCTCTACTTCCTCCGGTTTTAAACGATAGGATAAATTACCTCCGTTTCTCTCATGCCACCCCTGATGAAATCCGTCGTCCGCCATCTTAATGAACCCGCGGACAAATTTTGTATCTAATATTCTCATGGTTTCCCCCTCCTTTTTTTCGTTCTATCATATTATAACACATATTTCCACCATGAAAAGCAGAAAAAAGCTTGCAAAAGCTTCAAAATCCCGTATGATGAAAGTAGGAGTTAAATTTTAAGAAAGCAAAGAGGATATGTGAATGGCAGTCAAAAAAGGAAAAGCGGCCCTTATGCGGGCTGTCTCGGAACTACAGGATACCGACTACTCCAAAGCACCTGAACTGAACAAAATCTACACAAGGCTTTTCCGCGGCCGGAAACAATTTGCGGAAGTTTTTGAAAAGAATATCAAAGCCGTCATGCAAATCAGTTCTCTTGATTTGACAATGCAGCATCAGACAGAAAAAATAATGGATATTTCCCGCAAAGTTACCAATGCAACGGCAACACTCTTCGGAGCGTCCTCCGGGAATGCAAAAACCAATAACCAGCATGAAGAACTTACCAATACTATTATTGAAGTTTCCGGCGCCACCGATGAAGTTTACCGCAAAATAGAAGCCGGACAGGATGAGCTGACGAATATCAAGAATTTGTCCGACCAAACCATAGCCATTTCCCGGGAAATGCAAAATGATATGGATAAGTTAGTAGAGCTCATCAATCATATCAATAATATCATATCGGGAATTGACTCTATTTCCTTACAGACCAATATTTTGGCTTTGAATGCTTCTGTAGAAGCCGCAAGAGCCGGCGAAGCGGGAAAAGGGTTTTCTGTCGTAGCAAGCGAAATCAGAACGCTTGCCGAAGAAACACAGAACCTGACAAAAAACATGAGTTCTTTCGTAGAGAGTATGAAACAAGCTTCTGAAAAAAGCGTAAGCAGTTCTACAAATACCATTCAGTCACTGAGCGCTATGGCGGAAGGCATTAATAACGTATGGAAATTAAATGATGAAAGCAAACGCTATGTTTCGCAAGTAAATGAATCCATCAGTTCCATCGCTGCTGTCAGCGAGGAAATCAGCGCTTCCATGACAGAAATGCAAAACCAGTTAAAAGAAAGTTCGGATTTTATGCGTCAGGTCGGACAGGAACTGCAAAAGGCTTCCGAACCGGTGGTTGATATTGAAAAAACTCTGGATGAGTCCGTTAAACAGATGGGCGATATGACGCAGGATGCTTTCTACCATTTAAAATCGGAGGAATTTTCACAGTATGTGAAAAATGCGATTTCCTCTCATCACACATGGTTGGGAAACCTGAAAAAAATGGTAGACGAGAGAACAGTCTCCCCGTTACAGTTAGATTCCTCCAAATGCGGATTCGGGCATTTCTATTATGCCATGACGCCCAATATCCCCGGTGTCTTACCGCTATGGGAAGGACTTGGACCCAAGCACCAAAAATTCCATACATATGGAGCGGCTGTTATCAGAGCCCTCAATAACGGCTCCTATTCAGAAGCGAAACAGGTGTATTATGAGGCGGAGAATTTTTCAAAAAGCCTGATTTCTGACTTGGAGAAGATATTACAATTGGCGAGTAGTTAGAGGATTACAAAGCTTTATCAAAAAACAGAGACTGGGCATAATGAACAAAACGGGGAGCAAAATGCAGTGGCAAGGCTCCCCTTATTTGTTCATTATGTCCAGTCTCATGCTTTTCCGATTATTAATTCATACTCGGAAAGCATTCTGGCAAATAAACGATAGTAATGAAGATTAAATTGGTTCCATTTTGTCTTTCCTTTTACGGACTCAAGACTCAAAACCGCCGGATTCCCGCATTTATCCACAAATTTTATCTGTAAAAGCGAGCAGATGCTCTGTTTTCCAACCAACTCATATACATCCGGCAGCTTGTCCTCCAGAAACTTTACGTCATTCATAAGCAAAATACCGTCTGCGTCAAACTGCTGTTGATAACCGTCTGCATTGATATAATGTTCCGTTTCCGAAACAAGTTCTGCTGATGGTCTCTGCTCACCGGCTACGCAAGTAATATGATAAGGGTCACCCGCATATATCATAACCCGCTGCATCCCGAAGTTAATGACAAAATCATCTAAAAGTCTCTCAAGAGGGTAATCTTCCCCCCTATATACCTTATCCATCATGACACAGAGAATATCACCCATCGACATATTCCCACGGCTGTCAATCCAGTTAGTTGCTTTTTTTCTGTCCTTGTTTTCTTCCGGGTCTCCATGTTTTTCTTTATCATAAATAATGTATCTGTCACGTCCCTTTTCCTTTGCACGGTACAACGCAAAATCGGCAAGATTAAACAATACTTCATAATTATCGGCATCTTTCGGATATGCCGCGCATCCCATCGAAAGCGTAATTGCCGGCTTGTTTTCCACATTCTGCGGAAAAGCCGCCTTTACATTATTCTTAATACAGCTCAGTCTCTCACGCATATTCTCCATATTTTCCGCATTATAGAAAATAATCAAAAACTCATCCCCGCCGATACGTCCGACCAGTCCTGTACTGCCAACCTCTTTCTCCATGATGCCGGCAACTTTTAAAAGCACCTCATCACCGCACATATGACCGTACGTATCATTCACATTCTTAAAATAATCAATATCTACAATCGCCAATGTAATTCCTTTTACTTTCCTTACATTGATAAGATCGATTGCAATATTGGTGATATCCGCTTTTATAATTAATCCGGTCAGGGAATCCACTTCTGTTTTTTTCTGCACGTTCTGCCCATAATCCTTTCCGATATGGATACAGCCTGCCACAAAATAAAACATACCCTTTTCATAAATAGACTCCGCTCCTATTGTCATCAGGCAGTCTCCGCCCTCCTGCTTGAACAGATTCCTGTCTGCACGCATTTCAAATCTGCGCTTCCCCATTTTGATATTCACAATAAGCTCATGAACATCTTTTTTCTGATTCTCATCAGCGTAAACTGTAAGCCGCCGTTCAAACTCTTCTAACGGAAAATTTTCTATACTCTGTTCGCCTTTTTCCATCGTATAAAGCCGAATCATACCTGTTTCCGGCGCATAGTCAAAATAGATATCATTGTACATTTCCAAAATCGTATTTTGTATGTACAGTAGTCTTACCATCTTATCCCGCACATCTACAAGACTTTCCGCATAGAGCAATAACACCGTTACATTCTCTTCGGATGTCCCGCTCTTAATTTGCGCAAAATAATAACCGGACTTTCCGTTCTCATCCATCAAACGCATCATAAAACGTTCTCCGGTGCATTCTTCGAATTTCTGCAAAAAGAGATTTTTATCCTCTTCTACGATAAATTTTTCAAAAGCCATATACTGCCTGTCGCCCAAAAAACCGTAAAATGCAGCATCTGCCGATATAACCTGCCTATTCTCTTTATTAACAATAATCTCATGTATATTGATGCTTTTCATTTCACATTCCTTCTCTCTGTATAACGCTTTTGATAATTATTTTTTATTATAACAGATTTCATTATGAAATTAAATATGTTTTCTGATAAAAACCTCCTGATTCATTTTTTCAACATAGCTTTGATTCCCCGGATATAATGTCCGTTTGCCATTTCCAAAAGTCCCTGCGCCAAAGAATCTGACACGGTCCCGCCGGAACTGATGACAGTAGCGCGCAGGGGACAATCCGTGGCACAGACCATCATCATCTTAAATGCCGGATCTGAATAATCCTTTTTCCCGTCAAAACTTTTTGCAATAATATTTTCCGTCACCTTATATTGAATTTTCATAATCAAAGAACTGTCTTTCATTTCCAGACAGGAATTGTCCAGTGTAAACTGCCCTTTCTTCGCTTCCGGAAGGATTGGAACGGAATGTCCCATCACTTTCTCCCATTCTTCACGGGACGGCTTTCCGAAAAGTGTCTCATACCAGCTTCCTGCCTGCCATTCCGGTATCCTTAAAGTCTCTCCCGCAACCTCAAGAGAGCCACACAACCGGATATCCTGAGAGGAAGCAGCAAGCAGTACCTCATAACTGCCGCCCGGTACTTTCCAACCGTCCGCCCAGACTGCAAAACTGCGCTCATCAAGGAGAAAAGTAACCTGTCTGCTCTCACCGGGTTCAAGTTCCACACGGACAAAGCCCTTTAATTCCTTAAGCGGGCGATGAATGCCATTCTTAGGCGATGCAATATATAACTGCACTACCTCTGCGCCGCGAACGCTTCCGGTATTAGTCACAGTCGCCGTTATAGTACGGTCATGTATCTGCATATTACTATAGGTAAATTCCGTATAGCTTAGTCCATATCCGAATGGAAAACGAACGGCAGTTTTCGCTTTGTCATAATAACGATAGCCTACATAAATGCTTTCCCGGTATTCTGTGTCCCGTTTTCCGAAAGTATCCTTCGATATCACGTCCTCATATTGTAAGGACCATGTTTCGGTCAGCTTGCCGCTGGGATTTGCCTTGCCTGTCAGCAGATTAGCACATGCCCTGCCACCCGCCTGACCGGATAATCCCATATATAAAATCGCTTTCACCTTATCAAACCAAGGCAGCTCCATAACGCTTCCCCCTAACAACACTACTATGGTATTGGGGTTAGCGGCGGCAACTGCTTCAATCATACGGTTATGTCCTTCCGGCATTTTCATGTTCTCACGATCGAATCCTTCGGATTCATAGCTGTCCGGTAAGCCTGCCACAACTACGGCTGCTTTTGCTTTTTTTGCCATTGCAGCAGCCTCTTTCAATGCCGATTCCGTTACTTTGCCGTCTTTATCACAGCAGGCGAGATATGGAACATTCGGCAGGGCATCTGTCAGGCTTGTCAATCTGATGGGATTGATGTGGCTGGAGCCCGAACCCTGATAGCGGAAGTTCTTTGCCATATCGCCAATCAGAACGATATCTTCCGCTTTTACAGGAAGAATACGCGAGTCATTTTTTAACAATACCGCGCCCTGTTCCGCAACTGTGCAGGCAAGTTTATCATGAGCATCTTCATCAAACCCGCCACCTTTTTTAACTTTGGCGGAACGAAGCGCCAGACGGATGATTCTCTCTGCCGCCACATCAATATCCGATTCGGAAAGCGTTCCATTCTTAACTGCTTCCAGTGCCGCTTTCTCCATAAACTTTGAGCCTCCGGGCATGTTTAAATCACACCCGGCTTTATAGCCTTTGATACGATCATTCAATGCCCCCCAATCAGTGACCACCATGCCGTCAAAGCCCCATTCGCCGCGCAGCACATCGGTAAGCAGCCACTTATTATCACTGGCATGGACACCATTGATTTTATTGTAGGAACACATCACCGTACCGGGCTTACTCTCCTTAACCGCCATCTCAAAAGGCGCCAGATAAATTTCACGGAGAGTGCGGTCATCCGCCTGACTGTCGCCGTTTTGCCGTTTGTATTCCTGATTGTTGACAGCAAAATGCTTTAAGCTGGAGGAAACGCCGACGCTCTGCTGCCCTTTCATAAAAGCCGCTGCCATTTTTCCTGCCATATACGGGTCTTCCGAAAGATACTCAAAGTTCCTTCCACACAGGGGATTGCGCTTGATATTACATCCGGGGCCTAAGACCACATCAACACCGTATTTCACGGCTTCCTCTCCGATTGCCTTACCCTCATCCGCATAAAGCTCCGGATTCCACGTAGCGCCCGCCGTTACTGCCGTCGGAAAGCAGGTTGCCGGATCCGATTTGTTCACGCCGATCATGTCTGCTTCACCGCTCTGGTAACGCAATCCGTGCGGTCCGTCAGACATGGTAAATGCCGGAATTCCATATTGCTCCATTTTTTTGGAACGCCAAAAGTCTGCGCCTGTACAAAGGCTGATTTTATCTTCTAATGTCATTTTTGACAGAATTTCTTTACTATCCATTACGCTTCTCCCTCCAATGAATAAGTTCCGGCCGCCAGCTCCTGTTTCACCCCGCCGGGCAGGGATAATGATGCCGTAGTATTGGCGGGAACGGTAACCGTATAAGTCAGCTTACCGTTCTCTTTTCGCCAGGCACAGGAAACTGTACCGTATACACTGCCGTAACTAAGACCGGCATTCGTAAAGTGTCCGCCGGGGCGGGGTGCAATGGTAAAGTGATTTTCACCATCTACCTGTATGCCGCACATGACACGGAACACCCACTCGCAGCAGGCACCTTTCGAATAATGATTCAAGGATGCGATACCACCCTGCGCTTTCGTACCTTCCCAGCTTTCCCATATCGTAGTTGCTCCGGTTTTCGGCATGAACAGCCAGCCGGGCATTTCTTCGTTTTCCAAAAGACGGTAGGCTGCTTCTATGTCAATGTCAGAAAGCACATAGAGAATCAACGGCGTAGACAAAAATCCGGTGCCTACTCTCCAATGATAATGCTCCAATGCCTGTATCAGCCTTTTTTTCGCAAATTCGGTCTGTTCTTCATTTAAAAGTCCAAAGTAAAGCGGTCGTACCAGACGCGCCTGTCTATCGGTGTCTAAAGTATATTTTTCGGTCTGTGCCATCGCCTGATAAGCAGCTGTGCACCCCTCTTTATATTTACGGTATAGAGAAATATCTTCGGTCTTTCCAAGCGTTTCCGCAATTTCTTCCATCACGCCCATTACATAGGCTGTATAAGCCGTAGATACCTCCGGGTGAGGCGCCACCATATCCGTCCAGTGGTTAGGATAAACGTCTTTCGGTTCCGCCCATTCCCCGTAAGACTGTCCTGCGTTTACCGCAAACTTTTTGTCTGTCCCTTTTATGCCGAGAGGCCTCGCAAACAAACCGGTTTTTCCGCAGCGCTTTATCATGAATCCGGCATATTTTGCCATAGCATCATAATTGTCCCGAATGAAATCTATATCGCCGAACAGTTTCCAATAACGGTAAGGAATCAACACTCCCGCATCCGCCCAACCCACAGAGCCATTCATCGTATTCATATAGGAATCCACGCCGCCGTAAGGGGCAATCTGTGGGAACGCGCCGTCCTTCCTCTGCCAGTCGGTCAAATCCCGAATGTGTTTTCTTGCAAAAGGCATATAATTCATAAGATAACCCGCCGTGACAGCAAACAACTGACTGTCTCCCGTCCACCCGTGACGTTCTCTCGTAGGACAGTCTGTCGGTACATCGGCGGAATTGTTCTTAGTGCTCCAAAGAGTGTTTTTCACAAACTGATTCAACAGTTTGTGGGAACTGTCAAAACGCGCCGTTGTTTCCAAATCGGAATATACCGCAATGGCGGTGAAATCCTCCGGCTTAAAAGCAACATCCGTCTCTACCAACACATACTGAAACCCGAAAATAGCAAAGCGTGTCTTATATTCATTACAGCCCTCTTTACAAGTATACAACACTTGCTGTAAGGGCGTTGTGATTTTTTTATTGGAACACTGAATATTTTTCTGCGTAAATTCGCCGTCTGCAGTTAACATCTCTCCAAAACGAAGAAGTATTTTCTGCCCTTTTTTGGCTGTCAATGCAAAGGAACAGTAACCTGCGATATTTTGTCCGAAATCCAGTATTTTTTTGCCGGAAGGCGTTACCATCAGTTTTGCTTTGAATGTTTCGTGTTCGGTAATCGGCACATTGTTGGAGGCGGTTGGTATCACGTCGCAGAAAGATATTTTGGCTTTTCCTGAATAAGAGGGGATGTAGTTTGCATCTACTATCTCACCGTCTTTATTGTCAGCAAAACGAATTGTTCCGCCGTTTGACCACTTCCAACTGTCGTCCGTACATACAATCGTTACCCTGCCGTCCTCATGGGTCAGCTCAAGCTGTGCCAGAAGTTTTGTTTCCGTACCGTACTGATTTCTCAGTCCCCATGCGCCGCAGCTTCCCCGATACCAGCCGTCGGCAAGCTGAAAGGTCAATTTATTTTCTCCATCAAGAATTAAATCGGTAACATCATAAGTCTGGTACTGAATCCGCTCGCGGTAATCAGTATGACCGGGGGCAAGAATAAAGTTTCCTATGCGTTTCCCGTTGAGACAGCCTTCATATACGCCGCAAGCTGTGGCATACAATCTTGCCTTGACGATGTTTTTCGCATCAAAGGCTTTACGAAAGCAATCTACAGGATAACGCTGTTTTTTATTCACCATATAATCACCGGTAATCCACTGTGCTTTCCAGTCAAGTGCACGGAGCAATCCCATCTCGAATACTGCTGCCTCCGACCATTCTCCCGGTTTGTCTCCTTCATCCCATAGACGCACTTTCCATTCCACACGGGTGCGGGAAGTCAGACTGCCGCCGTATGGAATATGGGTCATTTGGGAAGATACTGTCTTACCGCTGTCCCAGACAATTTTACCGTCACACTCCGCTATGATTTGATAGGCTGTCTGTGTGATACCTCCCTCGCAGTTCCAGAACAGCCGGGGCTTGGCAATATCAATTCCTATTGGGTTATTCAGATATTCTGTTCGTAATCGGATTGCTTTCATGCTATTTCACCTCTTCCACCAGATATTTTTCAATATAAGGTGTCCACCATTCCAGATACCCTGCCTGCGTGGGATGAATCCCGTCCGCCATATAAAGCGCACGTTGTTCTTCCGTCAGGACATTAAAATCTGCATCATTCCACATATCAATGACAATAATGTCCCATTTCTCAGCAATTTGCTGCAGTAACACTACCATTGTTTCATATTGCTCACTATCATACTGCGGATTGGTATAGAACAACACCGGACAATCCCAAGTCTGCTTAGCGTATGCAATAATATACTCTACCGCCCCTGCCACTGTAGATGTGTCAAAATCCGCCATATTCATGGAATCACTCACATTTCCTAATGGTTTATTTTGCGTTGCGTCATTGGTTGACAACTGACAGACAAAGAAGTCAACAGCAGCGTTTTCATCCATTTTTTTGAGCCGCGCGATATAAGAACTTTGCCCATTATCCACCAATGTGGTACCTGACACTGCTTCCTTTATGATTTTACAGTTATTTCGGACACTAATATAATCAGCAAAAGAAACTCCTTTGGAAGACGCACCGTAGGTAACAGATGAACCTAGAAATACGATACGCTTTCCGGTAAGCGGACTATTTTCTACAGATGCTACCTGTTTCAGGGCATACTGCTTTGCATTCCCCGGTAAATTTGATGTCTTAAAATCATGCAGTCTGCAAAACGGTCCCCAACTCCACTGATAACCGCAGAAAGCAATCCATGCAGTCACGGCAGCTACTGTACAGGAAATACCAATGATAATGCCCTTCCCCTTTTTATTGTTTTTTGCCATAAAAGTCACCATCCTTATCCTCTTTCTCTTTACTTTTCTCTCCGTGTCTTAATTTCAGCCTGCTCTTTGTCAATCACCTTTTCCACGTTGAGAAATCGCAGCGCAATAATCATAAGCACGCTTCCGATAATCTCCAGACCAAGGAAGAAGAATGTAATCATATTCTGCGTTGCTGTATTTTGAGCAGCCGCTACCGTTACCCCGTCAATCAGTTCGGGCGCAGCATAACCTGTTTTTGCTAACAACAGATTAAAAATACCGCTGCATACGCCCACGCTGACCGTGGTAATAATCGTTACGACCGAAGTGGAAAGACCGTCACAGCGGAAATCGCACTTCCATTCAATATGATCCAGTACATCGGCAAACAATGCCATAAATACATAAGCACAGGGCAGACCGCCGATATTTTTGATAAACTGGCCGATGAGGACGATAACCATACTGTGCGGGTTGATTAAGCAGATGCCGCTTCCGATGGCATAGACTACAAAACCTGCCATCGTTAAATTCCGTTTGCCGAATTTTTTCGCCAGCGGCCAGACGGCAAAGATACCAATACCCATCGGAATACCGCCTAACGCGGAAACCAACGTCTGCGTAATACCGTCGTTATATGTACCAAGCACATAGTTACAAAAATATACCAGTGCAATATTTTTAAATCCGGCACAAAGCGTATATACCAGAAAATAGGAAATAATCGCTACCCAAAAAGAATCGGAAATCAGCACTCTTAACTGTTTTGTCATAGGAACCGCCTGCTGCGGCTCTTCCTGTGTTTCTTCGGTCACACGTTCTCTTGTAAAATAGTATTCAATTAGCGTCAGTGGCAAAGCAAGAATTGACAGAACGCACATAACTAACGTCCAGCTTCCTTTGTTTACACCAAGCGCTGGCAGGATCAGCATAGGGAAAACCAGCGCCACAATCATTCCGGTAATCATGATATTGGCAATATTATTGAAAACAGAGAGGCTGCCGCGCTGCTCAGTATTTCTGGTAGACAATGGAACCATTAAGTTATGGCTCATGTTGTAAATGGTAAATGCAAAGGAATAAAACAAATTGTAGGACAACA
>CAZKOR010000026.1:0-28078 GCA_964554405.1 uncultured Bacteroides sp.
GATCCTTGTAATTCTCAACCTTTGCCTTGGAAGCATTGTAAACAACGAAATCAGGTTCAAAGCTCTCCAGTTCCTCATCGCTGGGCTGAATGAACATGTTTTTAATAAAGTGTGCCTGCCATGCAACTTCCATGATAAAACGAACAGCCATACGGGTATCTTTGTTTGCGCCGCAGAAAGCATCCACAACAAAAAGTCTCTTACCTGAAAGTTCCTTCTTTGCAATATCCTTTACAGTTGCCCATGTATCCTCTGTCATAGGATGGTTATCATTTTTGTACTCATCTGAAGTCCACCAAACAGTATCCTTGGAATTCGCATCCATTACTATGTACTTGTCTTTCGGAGAACGTCCCGTATAGATACCGGTCATAACGTTCACTGCACCAAGCTCCGTCACCTGGCCTTTCTCATAGCCTTCCAGTCCGGGCTTTGTCTCTTCCTCAAACAATACGTCAAAGGAAGGATTGTGTACGATTTCCGTTGTTCCGGTAATACCATACTTGCTCAAATCGATTGCTGCCATATTTTTTACCTCTCTTCCATAATTGTAAATTTTAGAAAAATTTATTCTAAACAATTTTACCATGAATTCCCCTATCAGTAAAGTTTTTTTTCTTGTTAACTTTCCGTATTTTAAAATTTTTAAAATGGGATTTTTATGAAATTTATACTTGCAATCTTTCCTTATTTCTGATATTATACAAATGTTGTTTCATTTCAGACAAAGAATTGATAAATTGTTAGGAGGTGCAAAGATGGCTAAATGTGATATTTGTGGTAAGGGCGCTCATTTCGGAAATAACGTAAGCCATTCTCATAGAAGATCTAACAGAATTTGGCATTCTAATATTCAGAATGTGAAATGTAAAGTGAACGGTGCATCTAAGAAACTGCATGTATGTACCCAGTGCTTAAAATCCGGAAAAGTTGAAAGAGCTTAAGTTGCAGTAAAAAGACCTGATATCAAACGATATCAGGTCTTTCTTATGCCCATTTTCCTATGTCATAATCTCTCTTCAGATTCTCATACTCAATATTAATCATCTGAATAATCTCTTTATCCCCTGCTACATTGTCAGGATGGAAAATCTTAATTAAATCTTTATAACGTTTCTTTAGGGCAAGCGGATTTTTAACACCTCTGAAAAAAGCAGATATATCCCTGCTCATTCCATAAGCCGGCTGCTCCATAACTTCCCTCTGCGCTTCCATTCTCGCCCGTTCCTTTTCCAAACGTCTACGGTCCATATCAAGCTGTGCAAAACCATTTTTTAAAATATCCATTTTTTTCTCAAAAAAGAGGCTGTCTTCCTTTAACCGGTCTCTCTCACCGGATATTTTTCGGTTGATTGCTTTCACTTCATCCTGAAACTGTTCTTTTTCCCGGGCAAATCGCTCCTGCATTTCTTCCAGTTCTTTTGCCGCCGTAATCAGTCTGACATTCTCCCGAAACAGCCAGGACTTCAACTCATTTAATTCCTCTTTTGAGCCGTTCTCCAGTGTTTCTTCTATACTTTTTTCAGCGTTATTATCGACAGTATCATTATTTTCAGAATCATTTGCTGTCACATCATTATTCACAGTATCGTCAATCATATCGTCACTTAAAATTTTTTCTTCCATCATATCCATCATATCTTCCTCTGTCAAAGTTAATCGCAGCAAAAAAAATTATACCCGATTAACATCAATAATACAATCAAAACCAGTCCAACAAAACGATTTGTCATAAAAAGCATAACCAGCATGCCTGCCGCGACACAAAATGCTACAAGTCCAATCAATTTTTTCATATATTCTTCCTGTTTATGCTTTTTATTCATCATATGCAATAAATATCTAATTTGTGTCCGGGAATGCAATATCCACTGCGGCATCATCCTCTATCATATCCTCTTTCGGAGCCGTAAATTTGTCTACAATGTCAGGAATCATATCAATGACTTTTGTAATAGTATCCTGATTCTTAATATTCACAAGCTTCGTAGAACCATTTTTGATAACAAGCACCGCGCTGGGACTCATTTTTGCGGAAAAAGCGCCTGCACCGCCATTCTTTTTATCGGCAGCGCTTGCTCCCGCGCCAACTCCGAATGTCACATCCACAAGCGGAAGAATAATAGTATCCCCAATCTGTGTTGCTTCTCCTACTACCGTCTTCGTTGCCAAAACGGAATTCATCCCTTTCATGAGGGACTCAATGACTCCGGTAAAATTATTATCTGCCATTTATACATCCTCCTTCTTAAACAACTTGAGTAATTTCCTGATATCTTTGCTAAAATAAATATGAACTGCGGCTTTGATAAATGTAAACAGCGTTATTTTTCCTTGGAGCTTCACATAACCCTCTACTCTTTTTTCGTCAAAATCCGGTGTAATATTAACACTGCCGCCGATAAACGGATACAGCATTCCGTAATAAGAAAAAATCTTTGCCGTAGAAGCCGGGTCATCCGTACCGATTATCAAATCTGCCTGAAACTTTCGTGGTCTGATACTGGAAAAGATAGAAACAAGTTCTTCTTTACACAGGGAAAAACTTTTCCGAAATGTATCACTTTGCAGTACATTCACATAATACTCTATATTTTCCCGAATCTTTTTTATTCTATCACAGATTCCTGTAATTGTGTACCAGATTTTTTTCAAGATTTGATATATTTTTGTTATTCCCTTTACAATCCGCTTATTTATAGGGATTTTCGGCGGTTTTTCAGGTTCTTTTTCTTTCGGTTCTTCTGCTTCCGGTTCTTTTGCTTCCGGTTCTTCTGCTTCCGGTTCTTCTGCTTCCGGTTCTTTTGCTTCCCTTAAATTCTCTGTTTCAACATTTTCCGGTTCTGACGCAGTCTCTGTTTTCTTTCTATTCTTCTTTTCATTTTTCTCTTTCGTTTCTTCCTTCTGTTTCTTCGGCAGACGAAACAGCGTAAAAAGGAAAACCCGCACTCTCAGCCGAAATTCTGTGGAATACTCAATTCGGATATTGATAAAATGCAAAAGCCATGTAATTTTCGCACTGACTTCCACCGGCGGATTCCCTTCTCTCTCTGTGCGTCCGGCATCCGCCCGGTAGCGTACAGGAACGAACAGCGCAAGGATAAGGCATAACAGTATCAATCCGAGCAGAGAGCCTAAGATGATTCCTATGATTTTCAAAATCAGCAATAATATATGTAACATCGCTTACTATGCCTTTCCTGTTTTCTATAATTCGGGAAATAAATACCGTTTTAAGTCGGCATTACCATTTTGCTTTACCGCTTCTTCCGTAATCCTACAAACTAACGTGACCGCTTCCTCGTAATTTCCTGCGATACCGATAACATACGGTTCATTTTCTTTCTTTTTATAATATGGCTGCAACAGCAGCATATTATGACATATTTCAAGCTGATTGTTTTCTGATGCCAATAAAATAACAAACACTTTTAGCTGCTTTGCACGGTGCTTTAATTTTCTTTTTATTTTATTCGGGTCTTTTATCGTATCTCCAATATACAACTTTTTATAAAATTTCATATATCCCCCAAATATGCTGCTTTAGTGTTTGCAGACCGGCCTTGTTGCCTCCCGGAGCCACGTGCGTTCTTCCTCATTCAAATATGGACTCACTTTTTCGTAAACTCTTTCATGATAGGCATTTAATCTCTCCACATCAATATCCTGCATCAAAGACGGTTCTATCGCCTCTAAATCAATCGGCACATAAGTCAGTTCATCAAAGTGCATAAACTGACCGTCTCCATTCTTTATCCCGCGCTTTGCAACAATGATATTCTCTATCCGGATACCATGACTTCCTTCAACATAAACGCCCGGTTCATTGGATATTACCATGCCTTCCTCAATAACCGCCTCATTTGCATCTTTCACATACCGCCATCTGATACTCTGCGGTCCCTCATGCACATTCAGCATATAGCCGATTCCGTGTCCTGTACCGCATTTATAGTCAATATCCAGGCTCCACAACGGCTCTCTTGCAAGAATATCCAGATTTCTTCCGGTACATCCATATAAGAATCTTGCCGCGCCAAGCTGCAGCATACCGACTGTCACTGCTGTGAAATGCTTCTTTATCTCATCGCTGATTTTTCCAAGTACAATCGTTCTTGTAACATCCGTCGTTCCTCCCATATATTGACCTCCAGAGTCAATAAGGAGCATTCCCTCCGGCGCGAGTTCCTTATGGTCGGCCTGCGTCGCTTCATAGTGCATCATTGCCGCATTTTCGCGGTATGCGCATATTGTCGGGAACGATAAATCCAAAAATCCGTCCACTTCCCTGCGCAGACTGTCCATGTACATAGCTGCCGAATATTCATTTAACGGTATTTTCCCAATATTTGTTTTTAACCAGTAAATAAACTTTGTCAAAGCAACGCTGTCCTGTAAATACACGGCTTCCATATACTCTAACTCCACCGGATTTTTAATCGCTTTTAACTGCTCGCTTGGATTTTCACAGGATATAATTTCCGCTTTTTTTGCCAGACATTGATACAGCGTGTAATTAACATTTTTTTCATCTAATAAAACTCTGTCCACCGATTCTTCTTTTAAGAATGTCCCGATTTCTTCATATTCTTTTAACGTAATGTTCCACTTAGCGGCATATTGCGCAAGCTCGTCACTGACAGCTTTTTTCTGTACAAAAAGATAACAGTCCGTCATGGTGATAAAGCCATAGGATAATGCTACAGGATTACACTCTACATCGCACCCTCTGATATTTAGCATCCACATCAAATCGTCCAGCTTTGCTATCACATGTGCCGTACATTTTTCTTTCTGCATCTTCTCCCTGATCCTCGCAAGCTTTTCCGATACATTCTGTCCGCAAATCTCCTCAGATAGAACGGTAACTGTCCCGCCCGGCATATCAGGACGTTTCTCCCAAAGTTCTCCGGCAATATCCTTTTCGTATCGGAACGTCACCTTTTTATGTTCTAATGCCTTTTCCAGTTCTTTTCCGTAGGAAGCCGTGACAACCCTTCCGTCAAATCCGATGCTCTCTCCGTCTTTTATCTGCTTTGCCAAGTATTCTTTTATAGTCGGTACACCCTCTTCCTGCATCCGGAATAAAGTAATACCGCTTCCCGACAGTTCTTTTTCCGCCTGGGTAAAATACCGTCCATCCGTCCAGAGCCCTGCCTGTTCACCGCTGACAAGCAGTGTTCCGTTTGATCCCGTAAACCCTGAAAAATATTCTCTCACCTTAAAATAATCACTGACATATTCCGAGTTGTGATAATCTGACGTCGGAATCAGATAGTAATCTATCTGCTCTTCTTTCATCTTCGCCTGCAACAGTGCAATTTTTTCTTTCACTTCCATCTTTATCTCCTTTCTCAGCCTGCGATGTTTGTGCCGGACGTTACGAACGTCAGCACAAACTCGCGGTTGAAAATTTTAATTTTCAACCTTTTTAAGTAATCCAACCGCTCTAGAAGTACCGATTCTGTCACACCCTTCTGCCAGATATGACTCTATCTCCTCTAATGTGGAAATTCCTCCTGCTGCTTTAATTTTGACTTGCGGACCAATATGTTCTTTGAACAGTTTAATATCTTCTATTGTTGCCCCGTCCGTGCCAAATCCCGTTGATGTTTTAATATAATCCGCTTCCGCATTTGTCACCGCACGGCACATGGCAATCTTTTCTTTCTCATCCAGATAACATGTCTCAATAATAACTTTTAAAATCTTCCCGTCACATGCCTTTTTTATCTGTCGGATTTCCTCTTCTACTTTATCATACAGCCCGTTTTTTACATCGCTGATATTAACCACCATGTCAATCTCACCTGCACCGTCCGCTACCGCCTGACGTGTCTCCTCTACTTTTGCCTGCGTGACACTGTAACCTAACGGGAATCCAATGACCGTACAAATATTTAACTTATCGCCATAAGTATCATGAATCCGTTTGACATAGGCAGGCGGTACACAGACAGATGCCGTCTGATACAGAATCGCATCATCGCATAACTGCACAATATCATCCCATTTCGCAAACGGTTTTAATAATGTATGGTCTACATGACTCAATATTTCCTGTTTCTTCATTCTACAAACTCTCCTTTATCATAACGACTCTCTGCTACTTATTTTAATACCTTTTGCCTGCATTCGCAATAACAATAAAATTGTGTAATATGTTAAAACTTTCTAAAATTTTTCATCAATTTCATTTTTGAAAGCAATTTCATGATATAATAACCGCAGAAGAAAAATAAGCGACGCAAAGCGGTATTTATTTTTCTGCGGTTATTAATGAGCAAACGTCCGATGAAATCGGACAGGAAGCGCTGCAAGCGCGAGTTTGCGAGTTTATAAAACACAATGATTTTGAAAGGAGGCAATCTCAATATGTATGCAATAGATCATAACAGTTATTCAGAAATTACACCTGAAATATTTCGTCTTGCTAACATGAGTAAAGAAGCGGGCATTATTGATACAGAATTATTTACAAAATATGATGTAAAACGCGGACTGCGCGACTTAAATGGTAAAGGTGTCCTTGCCGGACTTACCAATATCTCCGATGTCCGTGCAAACAAAATCGTCGATGGCGTTCAGGTTCCGACTCACGGACGGCTTTTTTACAGAGGTTATGATGTCAAAGACCTCGTGCACGGGTTTGCACCGGATAAGAACTTCGGCTATGAAGAAGTAACTTATTTACTGCTCTTTGACAAACTACCCACTACGGAAGAATTAGAATCGTTTAAAACACTTTTAGCCGGTTATCGTTCCCTGCCGACCAGTTTTGTGCGTGATATTATTATGAAAGCGCCCAGTAACGATATGATGAATACACTGGCAAGAAGCGTATTGACTTTATATTCTTACGATGACAGAGCGGATGACACTTCACTTCCGAACGTACTTAGACAGTGCTTGCAGCTTATCAGTCTTTTCCCTTTGCTGTCCATTTACGGATATCAGGCATACAGCCACTATCACGACGGGAAGAGTTTATTTATCCATCAGCCACAGCCGGAACTGTCCACAGCCGAAAATATTTTACATATTTTACGTCCTGACAGCAGCTATACACCTTTGGAAGCTAAAATTCTTGATATTGCACTGGTTCTTCATATGGAACACGGCGGCGGTAACAATTCCTCTTTCACGACTCATGTTGTTACTTCTTCTTTGACAGACACCTATTCTGTCATTGCAGCCGCAATCGGGTCCCTCAAAGGTCCGAGACATGGCGGTGCCAACATTAAGGTTGTGCAGATGTTTGAGGATATGAAAGAAAAAGTTTCCGACTGGACTAATGAGGCGCAGGTAGCTGATTACCTGGCAAAACTGTTACATAAAGAAGCATTCGACCATGCCGGATTAATATACGGTGTCGGACATGCCGTATATTCCAAATCTGACCCGAGAGCGGTTATTTTTAAGTCATTCGTGGAAAAATTATCCGAAGAAAAAGGACTTCACGATGAATTTGCACTCTACTCTCTCGTAGAACGTCTTGCTCCGGACATTATCGCCAAAGAAAGGCAAATGTATAAGGGCGTTAATATTAATGTAGACTTTTATTCCGGCTTTGTATATAGTATGTTAAATCTTCCGAAAGAACTGTATACCCCGATTTTTGCCATTGCCAGAATCGCCGGATGGAGCGCACACCGCATGGAGGAACTTGCCAATAACGGCAAAATCATCCGTCCTGCTTATAAGCCGATTTGTAAAGACAGGGAATATGTTTCTATGGCGGATAGGAAATAAAAACATTACCGACAATGATGACTATAAAAAGAAGTTCTAAGACCAAAATCAGGTCTTGAACTTCTTTTTATTTCTCTTTACTTTTATCTCGTATACTTTTTCAGCGCCTTACTGACCAATACTCCATATGCCACCATAGCTACAATAAATATAACGAATGTAATCAGAGAAACCATGCCGTCATCGCCGCCTTGAAGGTCAATAACAAGATTCACGATACCCGACAATACAATGACAGCGCCAATAAATACCAGTTTTCCGTACAGGTATTTGATAAATCCCTCTTTATCACGAATAGCGTTCTCACTGATTCCTTTACTCAGTACCACATTAGCATTAATTTTTCCCTGCGTTTTCATCACAATTCCCACATACATCAGATAACCACCACAGAAAATACAAATAAAATCCATTACATTATACATATGAATCCCCCATTATATTCCGAGAATACTTTTTACTGTTTCTTTCATCATGCTCTTATCACAAACGGTATTATGCAGCACGGACGCCGTTCTGATTTCTTCAATGGCATTCGGCACTTTTACATTTGCCAATTTAGAAAGTTCATCCACAAGCTCAAAATCAGACATACTATCGTATTTTGCATCAATCGCATTCATAACGCTTCTTGTAAATTTAAACGGGCTTGCCGTTGAAGCAATTACTGCTAACGTTTCATCCTTCGTTTCTGTTTTATATTTTTCATAAACAGAGCTTGCTACCGCAGTATGCGTATCAATGACATAGCCTGTCTTTTCATACAATTCTTTAATTCTGTCCGCAGTCTCTTTCTCACTTGCATAATTCCCGTAAAAATCAGATAAACGGCTGCTCATGTCCTCTGTAATACGATAACTTCCCTCTGCCGATAACGCCGCCATAAATTCTGCATTCTTCTTTGCATCGTTATCCGCAATACGATAAATCAAACGCTCTAAATTACTGGATATTAAAATATCCATAGAGGGGGAGCTTGTCAGCACAAACTCTCTATTCCGGTCATAGTTTCCGGTCCGGAAAAAATCGTATAATACTTTATTTTCATTGGATGCACAAATAAGCTTTCCAATCGGCACACCCATATTTTTCGCATAAAACGCAGCAAGGATATTACCGAAATTACCGGTCGGAACAACGACGTTAATCGGTTTGTTATCTGTTACTTTCCCTGCTTTCAACAGTTTGGCATACGCATAAACATAATAGACAATCTGCGGAACAAGACGTCCTATGTTAATAGAATTAGCAGAGGAAAAACGAAGTCCGTTTTTCGTCATCTCACTGCTAAGTTCCTTATCGGAAAAAATCTGTTTTACACCTGTCTGCGCATCATCAAAATTGCCGTGTATGCCGACTACGAAAGTATTGTTTCCTTTCTGTGTTACCATCTGCTTTTCCTGAATCGGACTGACACCGTTTTTCGGATAAAAAACGATAATTTTCGTTCCCTCTACATCTGCAAAACCCGCCAGTGCCGCTTTTCCGGTATCGCCTGATGTCGCCGTTAAAATAACAATGGTATCCGTCACATGATTTTTCTTCGCAGAAGTAATCATTAAATGCGGCAGAATGGACAATGCCATATCCTTAAACGCAATCGTTGCACCATGGAACAGCTCTAAATAATATGTACCGTCAGCTTCCACGAGCGGCGCTATTTCTTTTGTATCAAATTTAGAATCATACGCCTTACGAATACAGTCTTTTAATTCTTCCTCCGTAAAGTCAGTTAAAAACAATTTCATTACTTCATAAGCGATTTCCTGATACTCCATCCCGGACAGTTCTTTTAGTGATTTCTCTAACACTGGGATTTTATCCGGCACAAATAATCCGCCGTCTTCTGAGAGCCCCTGCAAAATTGCCTGTGAAGCTTGTACTTTTTTTGCATTATCTCTTGTGCTGCTATATAATACTTCCATCTTCAATAACCATGCCTTTCTTTTGCCTGTTGTGCCATTTTAAATTCGCAAACTCGCTAGTCATCTAAACTCGCAAACTCGCGCTTGCAGCGCTTCCTGTCCGATTTCATCGGACGTTTGCTCATTAATCGCCACAGAAAAATAAATGCCGCTTCGCGTCGCTTATTTTTCTTTTGCGGCGATTATATTATAGCATAACGAAAAACAGCTTGCAATTATGAAAAAAATTCATGGTTTCCATATGAAAATAATCTTGTCAGTTTCTGGTCAAACCACCGCATTTTTCCGGCATCTACTTTGTTTCTGGCACAAAAATACAAAGCGCCCTGTGAAATATCTTCCCCGTAAAGCGCTCTTTTTACTGCCTCATAAGTTTCTTCACTGACCGTAATATTCTGGAAACGCCCGTCCACTGTCGGAGAAAACTGCGCCACCCCCTGCTCTTTCTGCATCACAACCGCAGTGACCGTATCCGGGAACATATCATTGTTTACCCGGTTTAATACAACATTTGCCACAAGCAGTTTGCCGTCTTCATCCTCACCTCCGGCCTCCGCTTCCACAATCCGAAGCAGTGAATCATAATCCTGCTCGGATAACTGGTACTTCATCTCCTGTTCTAAAATTTCATAATCTACCACCCGCTGCCCGGAAGATACACAGGCAACTACCTCCAGAAAACTCTTTTTATCCTCTTCCATCGTAGCGCTCATATATTCCATCCGAAAAGCCTGTGTTGCCGCCACACGGTTAATTTTTAATTCCTTAATACAAATCCATGACGTAAAAAAAGTCATATTCATCAAAAGCAATATTGCGAAATATTTCTTATACATTTTAATAAACATACCTTTCATTTACTAGCAAAACTTATTTTCACACTGTCTTTTAACACTTCTGTAATATTTTATACAGAAATCAGGAAAATTATGTTATACTAATGCCAATATCAAGAAATATTTCTAAAGATTGGAGATTTAAAAATGGCTATGCTGCCCGGTGTTTACACGGCAAAAAAGAAAGACGGCACAATTTATTATCGTTCTTCTGTAACTTATCGCGCCAAACATATCAGCCTGGGCAGTTATCCGGCCATGGAGTCTGCACATGAAGCTTATCTGCTTGCCAATCGCATTTTACAGGATAAATCCATCGGCATAGCGCATTATCAGCCGGACTGCGTCCTTTTATTTGAAAAATGGGTCTGTTTAATCAATTTTCGGGATAATGGTCTTTATTTTGCCAATCCGATTTATATTCGTCCCTCATTTTTCTACTACTATTTTTCCCCGACTCACTTTTTTATTTTTGACAAAGATGATTTATTTTTCTATGCCAACCATAAGATTTCCAACCGTGGCGGACATTATTTTGTTGCTGATTATGGCATGCAGCTCAATATCATGAACCGTTACGGTATCAAAAATTACGCCGTGCCGGACAAAGATTACCGTTTTATCAACGGAAATACCAATGACTACCGCTATGAAAATATAGAAATTATGAATGCCTATAATGGTGTTTCCGCCATTCACCGAAATGGAAAACTGCGGTATAAAACTAAAATCCATATCAAGGGAAATTATACCGTAGGCATTTATGATACGGAGGAAGAAGCCGCAATTGCCTATAATAAAGCAATTGATTACCTGAAAAAAGCCGGCGTAACAAAAGCTTATACCCCCAATTACATGGAGAATATGTCTTCTGCATCCTACGCCGACTTATATAATACAATTAGAATTTCCAAAAAAATCGAATACTATCTGTCTGAATAACTGACAAAACAAATATTCAGATTGGCATCTCCCGTTATGCCGTTTAGTACGCCTGTTGTCGTATACTGCCACATTGTATACTGATATGGATAGTCCGGAATATCTTCGTCCTCGGAAAGCCACACATCATAATTCTGCAGCTGTGCCAAATCAATATTTTTAATCAGCCATTCCTTATTTCCGTAGAGCATCGGAATATAGCCCGCCGCCTGCATACCGCTTAAAAAAGCCGCACTAATCGATGTTTTATCCTCTCTTGATAGTCCGTCAATTCTCGCTTTATCGTTTGGAACACTCTCCATATCAAAAGCGACCGGATAATTGATATGTTCTTTATAAGGCGCAAGATTCTGCGCTACAAAATTCGCTTCCTGCGTTGCCTCTTCCAACGTCACCGCCTGAGAATAGAAATAAACACCGATATCGAGTCCCGCATCTATGGCATCCTCTATATTCTCCACAAAATTATCATCCAACGAAAGCTGTCCCGTACTATATCCTCTTGCACCGACCCGAATCATGACATAATCTATCCCGGCTGCTTTCATGCTTCGGAAATTAACCGTTCCGTTATGCTTAGAAATATCAGCGCCCACATAGGAAATCTTCTTTCCGTTGTCCGTATACTTGCGCAAATTGGCAGTCTCCGACATATTGGTAAAATCATACGTATTTTTTGTCAAATACGGACTGATTAAAACCCATTCCTCTGTACCATCGGAATTTTTAATCAATGTATGCTTGCCATCCGTGGACGGATCCTCCTGCACTACTTCTTTTTGTTCACTTTCTTCTTTTGGGCTGTCTTGCTCCTTATTGGAATCGGGTGTATCTTTCTGTTCTTCTTTCTGAGAAACTTGCGTCTCATTCGTATTTTCATTTTCCTCTACAGGATACATATCCCAGAAACTAAGATCCTCCGCACGCAGTTTCCGCTCCGGTTCTGCTTCTTCTTCCGGCTGCACCGTTTCCTCCTGTTGTACAGGATTCTGCACATACTCATTCCTGCTTTCCGTTTTTTTATTGTTTTTCATCACAGAAAGCAACAGAATCAATACAAACGCTGATACACCTATCACCATATATATAACAGAAGATCCCATGGATCTGTGGTCGTCTTCACCCGGTAGTCTCATGCTATCACTATACCTTTCTTTTTTGCGTTATAATCTGCTATAATAATATCATGAAATAGAAAGATTGGCAACGGAAAGCCGGGAGAGACCCACATGAAAAAAAAGGCAAAAGTATTTCTGCTTCTTGCTCTATTACTGCTTTTAAGCGGATGCAGCACAGTCTCAGAACCGATTACCAAAACAGGCTTTTACTTTGATACTGTCATTCAAGTTACCATCTATGACACCGGAAAAAAATCCTGTTTGGATGGTTGTATGGAGATTGCGAAAAAATATGAAAATATGCTGAGCCCTACCATTGAGGGTTCTGATATCTGGAATATCAATCACAGCAACGGAGAACCTGTGACAGTTTCCACAGAAACGGCAGAATTATTAAAAACTGCGCTTTCTTACTGCGAGATGAGCGGCGGCCGCATTGACCTGACGATGGAAAGCGTCAGTAATCTATGGGATTTTCATGCAGATAACGAAACAGCAAACCGGATTCCTGACAAAGTTGCGCTTGAAAAAGCACTTAGTCATGTAGACTACCATAATCTGCTCATAGAAAATGACACTGTCACCCTGCTTGACCCTGACAGTGCCATCAGCCTTGGCTTTATTGCCAAAGGATATATTGCTGATAAAATAAAAGAATACTTATTATCGCAAAATGTAAAAAATGCGATTATTAATCTTGGCGGAAATCTCTTAGCTGTCGGTACAAGACCTGACGGCACACCGTTTCAGTTCGGTATCCAGATGCCTTTTGATGAGCAGGGCAGCACCATTACATCGCTTTCGGTTTCCGACTGCTCCACCGTTTCTTCCGGTGTTTACGAACGCTATTTTTATCAGGATAATGTACTCTATCATCACATATTAGATACCGCAAGCGGATATCCCGTGCAGAATCATCTTCTCGGCGTTACGATTCTTTCTGATTCTTCCACAGTAGGTGATGCGCTTTCCACGACCTGCTTTGTGTTAGGACTAGATGGCGGCATGGAACTGATTGAATCCCTTGAAGACGTGGAAGCCGTCTTTATTACGGATGATTTTACGCTGCATTATTCGAGTGGGTTTTAAATATCCAGCCTCTTTTTCATCTCCTTTACCGTCCCCCGGTACACGGCATAAACGATTCCTCCAATCACTGCCAATATTCCCAGACAGATGCCCATCGTTATTACCTCTGTAAAAACAATCTTTCCGTCATTCCCGTACAAAATAAGGGAAAACAGTACCATCATCGCAGCCATTCCGACAATTGCAGGTATCTTGAACACATTATTGCACTGGCTTCGCACCTCTTTTGTCATAAAATCCGGTGATGCGCCAAGTTTCTTTAAATCATCAAAAATATAACGGTTATTTAACGCAATCGTCTGACATCTCGTATAACTTACCACTAATGCCGTAAGCAGGCAGACAATGAAGATAAAAATAAACATCATAAAAAACACTGCCATAGTAAATAAATAATCATTCTTTCCCAAAAGGCGGAAACTCGGACGGTACTTCCATGAAAGGCGGAAAGCGCTCGAATCAACATCCTCATAACTCAGACGGCCTTCACCATACGCATCCATAAAGTATTCTTCTCCGTTTTCGTTTGCCACAATCTTTGCCACTCTGTCATAATAAGAAAGATATGCACAGCTCTCATCAAAGGAATCCACAAAATGATGAAAGAAATCATTGGAAAACTCATAAGAATCCTTTCCGTCAATATTAAATCCTACAATCTCTCCCCGCCACTCATCGGAAAGTCCCTCCGCTAACTTTTCATAATCGGCATTATCGACTACATAATAAGCGATTTCATCTGCCATCAGATCATAATGCAGATATCCGGCAAACTTCGTTGTAAGCTGTATCCGTGTAGTCATATTTGTAAGATGCTCTGCGGATTCATTGGTCCAAATATTTGTTTCATCCGCATTCGTAATACACATATAAGTTCCCGGACTGACTTCCACGGTTTCACCCGTTATCTTGGCATAACTTTCTTCGGAAAGTATTTTAGCCTCTTCGGCAATCGGAAGATATTCGATATGGAAATGTCTCTCATCTTCCATAATCTGTGTCCTGCCTCCAATACCGAGTGTGATATATTCTGCTTTCGCCCAGTCCTTTATTCTCAATCCATATCTTCCTGCAAAAGCACGGATTTCTTTTTCATCATCCACATTCTGGTCAATAGGATAATGGAAAAAATAATCAAACGGCTGTCTTATATAAGACAGAAGTGCGCTCGAAGCCGCTGTCGGTACATAGAATATGGCAAAGCACGCGCCCGCTATCAAAAGCGTTATAATAATCAGATTGTTGACCGTCTGCTTTCCCTGAAATTTCATCATACTTCTCGAAATAATATTTCGATACGGATTTTTCCTGTGATTTCGCCAGCCATGCACCACGGTATGCAGCATAATCATATATAGCCCTATGAAGACGGGCGCATATAAAAAGTTCGTCCATGCCGGAGCATAAGCCTGAAATACCCGCTGCCAGAAACCGGGCGCACAATATCCGATCACACCCCCGGCTAATATCAAAACGGCTCCAACCGGTCCGCACCATCTTCCCAGTTCTTTTACAGGTTCATTAATATGTTCCTCACGTATGACTTCCATAATATTCGTCTTTCTAAGATAGCGCCATGCGGTGAGACAGGCAAAACCGACCGCCAAAACCAGAAAAAGGACCGAAACACCCAAACATCTCATATCAAAAGAAAGACGCATATCCGAACTGTCTACCAAAAACAATCTGAAACCGCTCCAGATAATCCATACAAACGGGAAGCCGGCAACAATTCCTGCCAGAGACGACGCCGTGCTAAGCCATAATACTTCCCGAAACAGTCCCGGCACAAGCCGTCTCCTTGACGCCCCAAGTGCCAACAGAATCCCCAACTGTCCTGATTTATGCCGGAAAAATAAAGATGACGCATACATTGTAAAAATAATACATCCCAAAAGTGTCAATACGAAAATCGCATACATCTGCCTGCGGCTGTCCCCGCCCTCCGGAAAAACCGTCTGCACCGTCGTCGATAACATTAATGCCGAATAAGCAGTAATAATCATCAATGCCATAAAATTACAGAACAAATAAAGCCTTGCCTGTTTTCTATCGGCTTTCTGTAATTTCTGCTCCATTTTTTTCATAGTAATTGTCTCTGCCACAATAACACCTCCTCACTTATTCACTCATTTCTTTAATAGCGCTAAGCAGTACATCCTGAAACTTCTTACGCTCCTCTTTCCGTTCTAACTGGCGGTATACCATACCGTCCTTTAACAAAATCACGCGGTCGCAAAATGATGCTGCAAAGCTGTCATGCGTTACCATAAAAATAGTTGCATTCATCTTTTCCTTGGCATTTCCGAATGATTCAATGACAGTACGACTTGACTTGGAATCCAGATTTCCCGTCGGCTCATCGGCTAAAATAATAAGCGGATTGTTAATCAGGCTTCGTGCAACTGCCGCTCTCTGCTTTTCCCCGCCGGATATTTCCGCCGGATATTTATTCATGATATGTTCTATTCCAAACAATGAAGCCAGTTTATCGACAAGCTGCTCCGCCTCCTTTCCTACTTCTCCCTGCACGATACGCGGCACCAGAATATTTTCCCGAATTGTCAGTCCGTCTAAAAGCATAAAATCCTGAAATACAAACCCAATTTGTGTATTACGAATCTTTGCCAGCATATCATCGCTTAACCCCGCAAGCTTCGTGCCGCCCAAAGTAATGCTTCCTTCATCAAAAGGAATGTAACATGAGATACAGTTTAGCAGCGTTGTCTTACCCGAACCGGAAGGCCCCATGACCGCAACGAATTCCCCCTGCGCTACATGGAGGTCAATTCCTTTTAAAACTTGATATTTCACAGTTCCCACTTCATATGATTTTTGAAGATTTTTTACATACAGCATAATTTACCCCTTTCTTTTCTGTTTGATTATGAAAAGAGCATAGCACAGCTTTGTAAAACCGTGGCTGTATACTGTCATATCTAACCGTTTCTATGTAACGTTTGAAGATTCTCTGCAGAAAATGTCAAGTTTGGCACCGATTTTGTCAAGTTTGACATAGACGCCTGTAAGATAGGAAAACATTATGAGAAAAATATGGTACAATAGACTGTGGCTATCATAAGAAAGGTGGAACGTTTATTATGCTTCGTATTGCATTATGTGATGATGAGGTGGCGGCAAGGGATGCTTTGCGGATACAGTTAGAAAGTGTTCTTATAGAAGGGGACGAAGAAATCGTTTATGAATTTTCTTCGGGCGCAGGTGCGGCTTCATGGCTGGAAAAGCATCCGGGCGAAATCGATTTGTTGTTTCTGGATGTGGAAATGAAAGAACAAAACGGCATGGAAACTGCAGAGAAAATACGACAGTTTGATGAAAATCTGATTATCGTATTTGTAACGGGACATGCCGATTATGTTTTTGACGGATACCGCGTAGGCGCTCTGGATTATATGATGAAACCCGTTGCCCTGCCGAAACTGAAAGAACTGCTCCGCCGCGTCCGGGAAAAAATGTCACAGGAAAAACAACAGACTTATACGGTAAAAAATACGGACGGCACATGGCGTTTTCATTTTCAGGACATTTTATATTTTTATTCTGACAAACGCAAAGTATGCCTTGTCACAGAACATGGTGAATATCCTTTTTACGCCAAATTGGACGATATAGAAAAAAAACTGGACGGTCATTTTGTAAGAATCCATCAACGATTCTTAGTCAATCCTATGCGGGTAGATTATCTGGGCAGCGACTGCGTCACTATGGACGATTCGGGGCGAAAAAAACTTCCCTGCAGCCGGAAATATAAAGAATCCGCCACAACACAAATTGCACGTTCCATGATGGGAGATTTCTAATGATTTATACATTTATTTTCGGAATACCTGCCGCTTATCTCTTTCGATATGCGATGGAAAAATTAATCATCATATCCTCTAAACGTTGGAAGCGCTTTCTGATGCTTTTTAGCCTCTGGCTTCTCTCCGGTACGGTTATTTTTATCGGAGACATTGTCAATATCAGCCTTGTCATTCCCTTTTTCCTTTTCTGCATCCTGCTTTCCTGTGAAGGAAGTTTCCTGAAAAAAATAACTATCGGGCTGATTTTTTCCAGTACCGTTTTCTCGTTTAATGCCTTACGCGATAATTATATGATAGATACTTATACAAGACTGACAGACAGAGAGTTCAGTCTGTTTTTTCTCAATTGCAGCTCTCTGATATTTTCTCTTTTCTTATATATCGCTTCTTCAAAATTTGCGCCGGATAAAGATTATGAACTTTCAGACGGTATGTGGAAGCTTCTGCTGCTTCTTACCGCAACGCCAATTGGCATTGTTTTAAGTATCGTTATTTTATACAGAACACACGATGATGATTTTTCCATACTGTACGCACATCCGGAGTATGCCGCATTACTCACTATTGCACTTCTTTCTTTCATCGGTCTTTTCATAGCGGTCACTGTTTTGGCAAAGCAGCAGAAACTGAACCAGCAGCTTATGTTTGCGGATATGAATCAAAGCTATTATGAATCAATGGAACAGCAGCATTTTGAAATACGCCGCCTTAAACATGACATGGCAAATCATCTACAGATTCTCCTAGCCCTTCCGGATGAAAAAAGGACGGAATATATACAAACATTAGCGGAAAACACCGCTGTCACGCAAACATTGCAATATTGCGGCGATGCCACAATCAACGCCGTATTATCAGTCAAAGAAAGCCTGATGAAGCGTTACCACATCAGGATGCAATGGAATATGGAGATTCCGGCAGAACTGCCTTTTGAAAAAACGGACGTCTGCGCGCTGTTTGCCAACGCACTGGATAACGCCGTGGAAGCATGTACGAAATTGGATGAAAAAGACCGGAAAATCACAATAGAAAGTAAGACGCAGAAAGGATTGTTCTGTCTTAGAATCACAAATCCCACTGCGTCCATACAAGATAGTAACTTATTAAATTCATCAGAATATCAAGACTTCCCATCTACCTCCAAGCAAGACAAAATGAAGCACGGACTTGGACTTAAAAGCATGCATGAAATCGTAACACGCCATCACGGCTCCCTTAGCTGGAAAAACGAGTCGGGAATCTTTGAATTATTTTTGTATATGCCGCTTAACAGCCTGTAACTGCTACACCTGTACTTTCCCGGCAAGCACATTCTTATAATCTTCCAGATTCTTCGCAAGCAGAGCCGGTGTATCCAATCCGTAAGGACACTTGCTCTTACATTTATTACAGTGCAGACAGGTCTCTATCTTCATCATCTTCTCCTGCCACTCCTCGCTCAGCCAGCCCGCAGACGGCGCACGGCGAAGCATCAAAGACATTCTGGCGCTGTTGTTGATTTCAATTCCCATCGGACATGGCATACAATAACCGCATCCTCTACAGAACTCACCCAGCAGCTCTTTTCTGTCATGTTCGATTACCTCTGAAAGTTCCTCATTCATCTTCGGCGGATTATCAATATAAGAAAGGAACTCATCCAGCTCATTCTCCCGCTGTACACCCCAGATAGGCAGTACATTATCATACTGCGCCAAATAAGCATATGCTGCCGCGGAATTGGTAATCAGTCCACCGGATAATGCTTTCATGGCAATAAATCCCATGTCCTTTTCCTTACACTTTTTGACGAGCGCAATGTCTTTTTCCGTTGCTAAGTAACAGAACGGGAACTGTAATGTCTCATAGAGTCCGCTTTCAATCGCTTCATCCGCTACGGCAAGTCTATGATTGGTTATTCCGATATGTCTGATTTTCCCCTGTTCTTTGGCGGTAAGCATTGCCTCATACAGTCCGCTTTCATCTCCCGGCTTCGGGCAAACGGCAGGATTATGGAATTGGTATACATCAATATAATCCGTCTGTAAATTATTAAGACTCGTCTCTAAATCTTTCCAAAAATCCGCTGCAGAAGCTGCTCCTGTTTTAGTCGCAATCCATATCTTATCACGCATGCCTTTAAAAGCAAGACCAAGCTTATGCTCGCTGTCGGTATACCATCTTGCCGTATCAAAATACGTAATGCCATTCTCATACGCTTTTTGTAACAGATACACCGCATCCTTATCCGGGATTCTTTGAATCGGCAATGCACCGAAACCGTTTTTATTCGTTACAATCTCTGTTCTTCCAAGTCTTACAGTTTCCATATGTTTCTATATTTCTCCTCTCGCGCTGTTATAGTAAATCTTAGACAGACACAATTGCTTTCTTAGGACACTTCTCTTTGCAGGTTCCGCATCCTGTGCACTTTTCCTGATCGATTGACGCATTAAAATCATCAATGACAATCGCATCCGAAGGACAGTTTTTCTTACATAACTGACAGCCGATACAGCCAACATCACAGGCTTTCATGGTGACAGGCCCTTTATCGTGGGAACTGCATGCCACCGCATATTTCGCATCATACGGAATCAATGAAATCAGATTTTTCGGGCAGGCTACCACACATTTTCCGCAGGCTTTACATTTTTCTTTATCCACAAGCGCGACACCGTTTACGACATGAATCGCATCAAACGGACATGCTTTTACGCAGTTTCCGTAGCCAAGACAGCCATAGTCACAAGATTTTGCGCCGCCTCCCGGTACAAAAGAAAGCATTCTACAGTCCTCAACTCCGTGATATTCATAATCCACTTTTGCTTTCTCACAGTCACCCTGGCACTGAACATAAGCAACCTGTCTGACACTGTCTTGCGCTTCCACACCCATAATTTCCGCTATTTTCTTCCCGACTGTCTCGCCGCCTACCGGACAGGCATTGACAGGCGCTTCTCCTTTGGCAATCGCCGCAGCCAGATTAGAACAGCCTGCAAAACCACAGCCTCCGCAGTTATTTCCCGGCAGCACTCCAAGCACTGCCTCTTCTTTTTCATCTACTTCTACTTTAAATTGAATTGCCGCAACCCCGAGGAACAGTCCGACAAAAAGTCCAACTCCTCCAACAATCATCGTTGCAACCAAAATTCCGGTCATTTCCATCAATCACTACGCCCCTTTCTAAAGCAATCCGGAGAAGCCGCAGAAAGCAATCGCCATCAGTCCTGCTGTGACTAATACAATTGGCATTCCCTTAAAGGATTCCGGTACATCGTTATATTCCATCTTCTCCCTGATGCCTGCAAGAATAATAATCGAAATGGTAAATCCTACTGCCGTTGCAAAACCATTCACAACACCGGCTAAAATACCGTAATTTTTCTGTACATTGGTAAGCGCTACACCAAGCACCGCACAGTTCGTTGTAATGAGGGGCAGATATACGCCCAAAGATTCATATAAAGAGGGAATGTATTTTCTCAAAAACATTTCTACGAACTGCACCAACGCCGCAATGACTAAAATAAATACAATCGTCTGCAAATACGTAATATCAAGAGGAACCAACACATATTTGTAAATGACGCCCGCCACTGCGGAAGCAAGTGTAATAACGAAAATAACCGCTACCCCCATACCGCTTGCCGTATTCGTCTTTTTGGAAACGCCAAGAAACGGACACAGTCCCAAAAACTGGCTTAGCACAACATTACTTACAAGAGAGGAACTGATCAAAATAATCAATAAATCTTTAAGCATCCTTCTTTCCCTCCTCTCCCTTTTCATCATAAATACGTTTTGTACAGCCCGCATCGGAACAATTCATGCAGTCACTGCCGCATCCGGACTGAATTTTCGACATATCTTTTCCTTTTCTTTCGCCGGCAATTTTAATTTTATTCTGAATTGCCGTAAGAGTCGCCAATACAAAGAATGCGCCCGGCGCCATAATAAAGATACTGCATGGTACATAACTTTCCGGCATAATCGAAATACCAAACAATGTTCCTGCTCCGATTAACTCTCTCACCGCACCGATACATGTCAGTGCGAAAGAAAATCCAAGTCCCATGCCAATACCGTCAAACAAAGACGGAATCACCGGATTTTTAGATGCATAACTTTCCGCGCGTCCTAAAATAATACAGTTTACAACGATAAGCGGAATATAAATACCAAGTGCATCATAAAGCGTCGGAATAAAGCCTTCCAATAATAATTCCACAATCGTTACGAAAGAAGCTATAATAACGATAAATGCCGGAATCCGGACTTTTCCCGGAATAATATTCCGAAGCATGGATATAAACGCATTACTTAATGCCAAAACGACCATCGTTGTCAGTCCCATGCCGAGACCGTTCATTGCCGAAGTCGTAACAGCAAGTGTCGGACACATACCGAGCATCAGAACAAAAGTCGGATTCTCTTTTATTAATCCATTAATCAGACGTTCTTTTACATTATTCATTTGCCGCTACCTCCCATCACTTGGAAATAATACAGCCCTGCGTTAACACCGTTTGTCACCGCATTTGTCGTAATAGTAGCGCCGGAAATTGCATCAATCTGATTCTCTGCAGACGCTCCTGTCTTAACATATTCAAAACTTTCTACACTCTTACCCGCAAACTGAGGTGCAAGCACATCACCGGCACGCATACCAAGACCAGCCGTTTCGGAAATCTCCAGAATGGAAATGCCGTTTACGCATCCATCATTGGTAATACCGATTGTGAACCGGATATCACCGCCGTACCCCTCTTTTGTGGTAACGGTAATCACATAGCCAATCGCATTGCCCGACGCATCCTTTGCTGTCATAACTTCATCGATTGTCTCCTGCGCAAAACCTGCCTCCGCCCATTCCTTTTCGTCAATCACCTGCATTTCTTTTTCTTCAAAGGAATCCGCATTGCTGAACACTTCACGGTATGCCTCCTGCTTTGCTTTCTCTTTCTGAAGTGCAATCGGTTCTTTTGTAATCTGATAAACCAAACCGAGTAACAGTCCGGCAATCACCGTAATCAGTAACAGAATCGCCGTATCTTTTAACATTTTACTCATGCTCTCGCGCCTCCTTTCCCAAATGCCGTAGGAAGAGTCACTCTTTCAATCAACGGCACCAAAAGGTTGCCAAGAATAATCGCATAGGAAACGCCCTCTGCCGAAGCGCCGAAAATACGGAAAATACCGGTTAAAATACCAAGCAGAACACCGTATACATATTGCCCTTTTACCGTAATCGGTCTTGTCACATAGTCCGTTGCCATAAAGAATGCACCAAGCATCAGACCGCCTCCTGCAAGATGCGCGGATATGTATGCATAGTCAAATCCATGACCGCCGAATAACGTAATAAAAATCACAAAAGTAACGATATAAGTTCCCGGAATTCGTAAATCAATAATTCCCATTAAAATCAGGAAACATGCGCCAATGACAATCGCAATCATGGATGTCTCTCCGATAGTTCCTGCTGTTTTACCAATCACCATATTGTAAATATCGACTGCTTCTCCGTTCTTCAATGCGGCAAGCGGTGTTGCACCCGTATAGGCATCGCAGTCAAAATTCGTCATAATCGAGGTAAAAGATATAAGCAGAAAACATCTTGCGCCTAAAGCCGGATTCATAAAGTTCTGCCCCAGTCCGCCAAACAGCATCTTCACTACAAGAATCGCAAAGATACCGCCTATCACACCAATCCACCACGGCGCCGATGACGGAAGATTCATCGCTAGAAGAAGTCCCGTCACAACTGCGGAATAATCTCCTATTGTAGATTTTTTACCTAGAATTTTCTCAAATATATATTCTGTTAAAACAGTAGATAGAACTGTCACCAGAATTAAAATCAATGCATCCAATCCGAAATTATAAATACCAAATCCCGCTGCGGGTAACAGCGCTATCACAACGGCAAGCATAATACCGCTCGTAGATGATTTCGACCTAATATGGGGATTGGACGATACTTTCATCAAATCACTCATCCTGCCTACCTCCTACTTTTTCTTTTTTGCAAGCTGCATTTTCCGCATGGACTTGATTGACTGTGTCAGCGGTCTCTTTGCAGGACAAACATAACTGCAGCATCCGCATTCACAGCATTCCATCCCGTTATGTGACAGAAAGGCTTCTTCATTATAATTCTGTGCATAATCTGAAAGCCGGCTCGGTACAATACGACTCGGACAGGCTTCTACGCACCGCCCGCAGTTAATGCATGGTCCGGGTTCCATATTAGAGACGTCATCTTCCGTCATACAAAGCAGCGCTGACGCCGTTTTCGTTGTCGGCACGTCCAAATCAAACAGCGCAAATCCCATCATTGGACCGCCGGAAACAATTTTTACAGGTTCTTTTTTAAATCCGCCGGCTTCCTCAACCAATTCGTGATAATTGGTACCAATCCGGACAATAAAATTTCTCGGGTCTGCAATCGCATCTCCGGTTACTGTTACAATACGGTTCATTAACGGCTTTCCTTCGATTACCGCATGATAAATCGCAACAATTGTGTCTACATTGTTGACAACACAGCCCGCATCCGCCGGCAGCATGGAGGAATTGATTTTTCTTCCTGTTGCAGCATAGATAAGCTGTCTTTCCGCGCCTTGCGGATATTTTGTCTTCAAAGCTTTTACACTGATCTTCGGTTCATCCTTTGTCAGGTTCTTTAGTATTTCTATGCAGTCGGGTTTATTGTCTTCCACTGCAAGGATTCCTCTTGCATTATCAAATAATCTCAATGAAATTTTCAAACCTTCTACCAATTTCTCCGGTTCTTCTATCATCCTTCTGTAATCGGATGTCAGATACGGCTCACACTCCGCGCAATTAGCTATTACATAATCAATTTTTTCCGGCTCCTTAGGAGAAAGTTTGATGAAAGTAGGAAAGCCCGCGCCGCCCATACCTACAATACCTGCTTCTTTTATCCGTTCAATAATTTCTTCTTTACTCATATCATCTAACGGCTTTACCGGCGCATATTCCACTTCTTCATATAAACCGTCATTTTCCACGATAATACTCATGACGCTGTCTCCGGTCACAACCCGTCTCGGCTCAATTGCCTTGACCGTTCCCGATACCGTTGCATAAATAGGCGCTGATACAAATCCTGCCGCTTCAGCAATCTTTTGTCCTGTCAATACACGGTCGCCTTTTTCCACGATTGGTTTTGCCGGCGCTCCTATATGCTGTGACAGTGGATAAACCAAATCACCTTTCGGCAATATTTCCTTTATAGGCTTATCCTTGGAAATATCTTTTCCATCATATGGATGAATTCCACCCAAAAATGTTAATTTTGCCATTCGCTGCCCCTCTTTCTTTCTATCTTATAATTAAATATACTATTTTTCGACGCAAAATACTACTGCAAATTCTAAAAATATGTTATTATTTATGTATATCATTATATATAAAAAGGAATGGATGTTGATACCTATGCGTGTTGAAAATGTAAAATTTGAAAACTATAAAATGACATATCCGCTGGATAAAATTGCACCGCTTGAGAAAATTCTTTTTATCGATATTGAAACAACAGGATTTACTGCAAAAAATTCTTCTCTCTATTTAATCGGTGCGGCATTTTATCAGGCAGGATACTGGTATCTGAGACAATGGTTTGCCGAAGAATATTCGGAAGAAAAAGAGCTTTTAGAATCCTTTTTCTTTTTTGCAAACGCTTATGCTTATACTCATTTAATTCATTTTAACGGCAATAATTTTGATTTGCCTTATTTGACACAAAAATGCGCCCAATACAATCTTTCTTACAACTTTGATAACTTTGAGGGAATTGATTTGTATAAAAGAATCTCTCCGTATAAGTTTTTCTTAAGCACGCCTAACTGTAAGCAGAAAACATTGGAAACATTTTTAGGCATTGAACGCAAAGATATATATGATGGTGGAAAACTTATCAATGTATATCACTCATATGTAAAACGTCCTACGGAATTTAATTATCAGCTTCTCATTCTGCATAATAACGACGATATGAAAGGTATGCTGCAAATTACCTCCATGCTTGCCTACTACGATTTATTTAACGGCAAGCTTCGTGCAAAAAAAGTACAGGCAAATACTTATGAAGATATCGATGGAGTAGAACGCCATGCGCTGCTGATGAAACTGGAACTGCCGCAAACGCTCCCCCGTCCGATTTCTGCTATCTCCAATGGCTGCTGTTTTAACGGAGAAGAAAAAGAAGGCGTTTTAAAAGTTCCGATTTATCAGGAAGAAATGAAGTATTTTTATTCTAATTATAAAGATTACTACTATCTTCCTACGGAAGATACCGCTATGCATAAATCGGTTGCAACGTTTGTCGATAAAGCCCATCGCGTACAGGCCAGTGCAGCAACATGCTATACCCGCAAATTTTCAACCTATCTGCCACAGTGGGATGTACAGATAGAACCTTTCTTTAAACGGGATTATCAGAGCAGGGAATTATTCTTCGAACTTACCGATGAAAGGAAAAAAGACCGGGCGCTTTTCGCTGTATACGCAGATTATATCTTACATAAAATGGTTAATCTATAAAAAATGTCAGGTTTATACCTGACATTTTTTATCTTATAGGAAATTACACCTGTGCTCGATTTTTTACCTTGGTTTCTCATAGAAAAATGAATTTCTTCTATCATATCCGATTTCTTTATGATTAATGATCTGTTCTGTAGAACCGATGAAAAGAAATCCTCCCGGCTTTAAACTCTTCTGGAATTTACGGAATACATCTTCTTTTGCTTCTTCCGTAAAATAAATTAACACGTTACGGCAGACAATCAGATTACAATCAGTCATATATGTATCTTTTAACAGATTGTGCTCTTTAAACTCCACCCTTGACTTAATCTCATCAGAAATCTGATAAGACGGTCCGATTTTTGTAAAGTATTTTTTCTTAAATTCATCCGGTACACTGGCAATACTCTTTTCACCATATAATCCGGTCTTTGCTTTTGCAATAACCTGCTTATCCAAATCAGTGGCATATATTTTAATCTGATTTAACGGTATATGCTTTGAAAATGCCATAACAAGAGAATACGGCTCATCTCCGGTAGAACATGCCGCACTCCAGATTTTGAGATTTTTACCAAATCTTTGAATCAGATCCGGAATAATCTCTTTGTCCATAATCTGCCACTGATCCGGATTACGATAAAACTCCGAAACATTAATGGTCAGATAATTGACAAATTCCTCAAACATCCTGTTATTTTCTTTGAGTGCCGCGACATACTTATCATACCCGACGATTTTATTCTTGGCAATCAAAGTATCAATACGACGCTTCATCTGCTTTTCTTTATAAGCATCCAAATTTATTTTAGTTAAATCGTAAACTGCTTTCTTAAAATACTCATAATCATATGCCATAATACATTCCCACTTTCACTATCCTATGATTTATGCCTCTTCTTCGCTTTCATTTGCAATAACAGATTCAATGTCAACCGATACAACATCCGCATCTTCCTCTTCTGCTGTCTCTTCTTTCGGTTCCGGTGCAAACATTGCTTTCACGCTCAGGCTGATCTTCTTATCTTCTTCATTAAAATCAACTACTTTTGCCGTTACCTCTTCGCCCACCTTCAAAACATCGGACGGTTTATCAATATGCTCTTTTGAAATCTGAGATACATGAAGCAGGGCATCAATGCCGGACTCCAATTCAATAAATGCACCGAAGTCAGTCATTCTTGCCACCTTACCGGTCACTTCACTGCCGACAGCATACTTCTTTGCTGCATCTTTCCACGGATTCGCATCTTCAAATTTAAGGCTTAACGCAATTTTCGTTCCGGAAATTTCTTTCACTAAGACTTTCACCTTATCGCCAACTTTAAATACCTTTTTAGGATTCTCCACTCTGCCCCAAGACATTTCAGAAATATGAAGCAGACCGTCAGCGCCTCCTAAATCGATAAATGCACCGAAATCTGTTACATTCTTTACGATACCTTCTACCATATCGCCTTCTTTAATGCTTTCAAATAACTTACGCTGCAGCTCTGCCTTCTCAGCTACTAATAACTGCTTTCTGTCACCGATATATCTTCTCCTCTTCGGATTGTATTCACTGATTACAAACTGAATATCCTGTCCTGCATATTTGTTAAGGTCTTTCTCATAAGTATCGGATACCAGACTTGCCGGAATAAATATTCTGACTTCCTCAACAACAACACTTAAGCCTCCCGTCAGTACCTGGGCAACTTTAGCGGTCAAAACCTCTTTATTATTATATGCCTCTTCAATCCGCTTATTACCTCTGTCTGCGGCAAGACGCTTGTAGGTAAGAAGAACTTGTCCCTCACCGTCATTTACCTTTAATACCTTCACTTCCATTGTATCACCGGGTTTTACTACGGTTGTCAAATCAACATTAGGTTCATTTGTATATTCATTCCTGGTCAGGATACCATCTGATTTATATCCAATATTAAGAACAATCTCTTCCGGTTTCACATCTATGACTGTACCTTCCACAACCTCCCCTGTGTGTATCGTTTTTAATGATTCCTCTAACATTTGTTCAAAAGTTAATTCTGACATAATTTTGAACCTCCTCGATA
>CAZKOR010000027.1:0-28077 GCA_964554405.1 uncultured Bacteroides sp.
TTGGAGCGCTATTTCTCGGACCGAAGAAAGGTGCATTTTTAGGATTCGTATTTGGTTTCACAAGCTTCATCAACAACACATTTAAGGCGGTTACGCCGTCGGCATTTGTATTTTCACCTGTACTTGCGGTGAATGTCGTAGGTGTTTCCGGAATATTTAAGAGTCTTTATATTTGTTTTGTGCCAAGAATCTTAGTCGGCGTTGTTCCGTATTTTGTTTATCTTGGTCTGCACAAATTATTAAAGAATGAGCAGAAGGTCTGGCGTATTGTCATCAATCTTGCAGCATCTGTGATTTTGTTCGTATCTTTCAGCGCATTCCTGAAGCGTATGTTACAGGATAAGATGGATGGAAGTACATGTACGGCAGTCAGCATGGCAGCAGGTATTGCGGCGGGCATCATTTTATTTGCAGTCTTAACGATAGCCGGACGTAAGAAAGCGTCAACGAACATTGCGCTTGCTTATGCAGGACTTTCGGGAGCTTTTACTAATACGCTGCTGGTTATGAGCGGTATCTTTATTTTATATAAAGATGCTTATGCTCAGGCGCTCGGTATTGCGGGGGAGGCTGTGTTTGATACCATTATGGGTATTATCAGTTTTAACGGTGTCGTAGAAGCGGTAGTTGCGGCTATTATTGCGGCAGGGGTAGGGATTGCCTTATTAAGAGTAAAGCCCATTAAAGCATAAACTCGCAGGCTAAGGAAGGAGCAAGTATATAGATATGATTTTAGCAGTAGATATCGGGAATACAAATATTGTAATCGGATGTATGGAAGAAGAAAAAATTTATTTTGTGGAAAGGGTATCAACTGATATTTCCAAAACGGAACTGGAATACGTTGTGGAATTTAAGACACTTTTAGAGCTGTACCGGATTGAGATGAAAGAAATCACGGGCTGCATTATTGCATCCGTTGTACCGCCGCTTAATAATGTAGTCAAAACCGCAATGGAGAAGCTTTTTAAAATTACTCCGCTATTGGTGGGTCCCGGTGTTAAGACGGGGCTCAATATCCTGATGGATAATCCGGGACAGGTCGGTTCGGATTTGATTGTTAACGCGGTTGCCGGATTACAATATTACGGTGCGCCGATTATTATGATTGACATGGGAACGGCAACGACTATCAGTGTAGTGGATGAGAAGAAAAATTATATCGGCGGCATGATACTGCCGGGAGTAAAAGTATCATTGGATTCTCTTGTCAACCGAACCTCACAGCTTCCGAGAATCAGTTTGGAAGCGCCTAAAAAAGTAATCGGCACAAATACGATAGACTGCATGAAAAGCGGTATTATCATGGGGCAGGCGGCTTGTATTGACGGCATGATTGAACGTATTTTTGAGGAACTCGGTTATGAGGCAGCGGTTGTTGCCACAGGAGGACTTGCGGGCAGTATCGTGCCCCATTGTAAGCAGAAAGTCATCCATGACAATGAACTGACGTTAAAAGGGCTTAACATCATTTACCGCAAGAATACGGAACAAAGTTAGGCTGAACAGGTATGGGAGGTTAGTATGCTGGAGGGAAAACATATCGTACTTGGTGTAACGGGCAGCATTGCGGCATTTAAGATTGCTTCGCTTGCCAGTATGTTAAAAAAGAAAAAAGCTGACGTCACTGTCATAATGACGCAGAATGCGACCAATTTTATTAATCCGGTTACCTTCGAGAGTCTGACTGGCAATAAGTGCCTGGTAGATACGTTTGACAGGAATTTTCAGCACAGTGTGGAGCATGTGTCATTGGCGAAGCAGACGGATGTATTTCTGATTGCGCCTGCGTCTGCGAATGTGATTGCCAAAGCAGCGCATGGCATTGCGGATGATATGCTGACGACAACCCTGCTTGCCTGTCAGTGTCCGAAAATCATAGCGCCTGCGATGAATACGAGGATGTATCAGAATCCTATTGTGCAGGACAATATGAAAATACTGCAAAACTATGGCATGGAAGTCATCACACCGGCAACGGGCTATCTGGCATGCGGAGATACGGGAGAGGGAAAAATGCCCGAACCGGAGCTTTTGCTGGAATATATTATAAAAGCGCTAAAACCTAAGGATATGCAGGGCGTTCGTGTGTTAGTCACGGCAGGACCGACTATGGAAAAAATAGATCCGGTGAGATATATCAGTAATCATTCTACCGGGAAAATGGGATATGCCATTGCAAGAGCGGCAATGATGCGCGGCGCAGAGGTAACGTTAGTGAGCGGAAAAACGCAGCTTGAGCCGCCTATGGGCGTTCGCACGATTGACATAGTATCTGCTGCGGATATGGCGGAAGTGGTCAAAGGCTGTGCAGAAAAGCAGGATATCATTATCAAAGCGGCAGCAGTGGCGGATTATCGGCCCAAATATGCGGCGGATGAGAAAGTAAAGAAAAAAGATGAAGATTTGGTGATAGAGTTAGAGCGCACCGAGGATATTCTAGGATATCTCGGTGCGCATAAAAGGAAAGGACAGTTTTTATGCGGATTTTCGATGGAGACGGAGCATATGATAGAAAATTCCCGAAAGAAACTGGAGAAAAAGAATCTGGATTTAATCGTAGCCAATAACCTGAAACAGTCGGGTGCAGGATTTGGGACGGATACCAATATTGTAACGCTGCTTGCCAAAGAGGAAACGATAGAGCTTCCGATTATGAGTAAGGAAGAAGTGGCGGATAAACTGCTTGACCATATCATGGCGAGGAGATCATTATGATACAGGATTTAACGGTGGGAGATTCGCAAAAGACACTGTTTCACTACACGATACCGATGTTTATCAGTGTGGCATTTCAGCAGATTTATAATATTGCAGACAGTATGATTGCCGGAAAATTTGCAGGAGAGGATGCACTTGCGGCAGTAGGCGCGTCCTATCCGATTACGATGATTTTTATGGCAGTGGCAGTAGGATGTAATATCGGCTGCTCTGTTGTAATCTCCCAGCTTTTTGGAGCAAAAGAATACAGGAAGTTAAAGACGGCGGTTTCTACTACACTGCTGACAGGTTTTTTCTTGTCCCTGTTTCTGACGATTCTCGGTCTTTTTACAACACCGGCAATGATGCGCATGATTCAGACGCCGGATAATATTTTCAGTGATGGGGCATTATATCTGCGTATTTATATCGGCGGTTTTGTTTTCTTATTTTTATATAATGTGACAACGGGAATGTTTAATTCCTTAGGAGATTCCAAAACGCCGCTGTATTTTCTGATAGGTTCTTCTATCGGTAACATTTTTCTGGATTTATTATTTGTAGCAGTGTTCGGCTGGGGCGTAGCCGGCGTGGCATGGGCGACGTTTCTGGCGCAGGGAGCCGCCTGCATTCTGGCGCTATTTTCTTTTTACAAAAGACTTACGCAGGTGCAGACAGACCGTAGAGCTGAGGTTTTTTCGTTTGATGTGTTAAAGAAAATCTCTTTTGTAGCGGTTCCGAGTATTTTACAGCAGAGTTTTATTTCTATCGGGAATATTTTCGTTCAGAGTCTGGTTAATTCCTATGGTTCCGATGTAATTGCAGGATATTCTGCGGCAATCAAGCTGAATACTTTTCTTATTACGGGACTGACAACATTAGGAAACGGCATTTCAGGATTTACGGCGCAGAATCTGGGTGCCAGATTACCGAACCGGATTCGCGAGGGATATAAGGCAGGCATCAAAATGGCGCTTTGTGTGACAGTACCGTTTTTTCTAGCCTATTTTTTTGCAGGCAGGGTGATGATGCTTTTGTTTATGGAAGATACGGGCAGTCAGGCGATGTCGTCAGGCGTTATGTTTTTGAAAATCGTTTCACCGTTTTATTTTGTCATATCCGTAAAACTGATTTCGGACGGCGTTTTGCGGGGAACGGAATCTATGCGTTATTTTATGATTTCGACGTTTTCGGATTTGATTCTGCGGGTGATTCTTGCTTATGTGTTTGCTTCGTGGTTTGCTTCTGACGGCATCTGGATGTCATGGCCGGCAGGATGGTGTGTGGGAACATTGCTGTCTGCTTTGTTTTGCAGGAAAATACTTAAAATTATGAGTGGAAAAGGAGTGGAAACAGGGAATGAGAATCGGAATGGGATATGATGTACATCGTCTTGTAAATGACAGAAGGTTAATTATCGGCGGCGTAGACATACCATATGAAAAAGGGCTTCTTGGGCATTCGGATGCAGATGTCCTTTTGCATGCCATTATGGATGCTTTGCTTGGTGCGGCGGCATTGGGGGATATCGGCAAGCATTTTCCCGATACCGATCCTGCCTATAAAGGTATTTCGTCTGTAGAATTGTTAAAGCGTGTAGGCGCTCTTTTGGAAGAGCGCCTTTTCCTGATTGAAAATATTGATGCTACGATTATTGCACAGGCGCCGAAGATGCGTCCGCATATTGACAGTATGCGTCAGAACATTGCAGATGCGCTGGGGATTGAGGTTTCACAGGTCAATGTCAAGGCAACAACGGAAGAGGGACTCGGATTTACCGGAAACGGTGAGGGAATTTCCGCTCAGGCAATCTGTATGCTTACGAGTCCGGCGCAGCTTTATGACTATGATGTAACACAGGCTTCGGGATGTGCAGGATGCAGCGGCTGTCCGCGATAGTTTTCTTGCCAAATGTCACAGAATATGCTACTATTTTTGAGTAAGAGATTGATTTATGGGGGGTTGACATAATGAAATATAAGGCTTTGGTAACAGGGAAAAATACAGCGATAATTGACGAGTTTTTCATTCAGATGGATGATAACTTTGAAGTGGTTTCCACTTCTACGCGTTTCAACGATATTATGCGGCATATCAAGTATTTTAGCCCTGATTTGTTTGTATATTGTCTCAGCAATGAGGCGCGGGAGAGCATTACACAGATGGCTTTGGTTAAGGATGGTCTTCTGCGTTCGAGAATTCCCGTTATTATAATCGGAGAGAAAGAGGAATGCGACGAATTTGAAAGAACTGCTGTAAACGTTGCAAATATGGTACTGACAAGACCTATTACAGCGGCAGCCATTCAGGAGCGCATCGTAAAATTTATGGATGAACGCCAGCCGTATAAAGAGGCATACATGGAAAAGCAGGAACACAAAGAAGAACAGGTGCTTTCGGAAACGGAGACGGCTTCTAAAGAAAAATTCGAAGCGGCTTTTCAGTCTCTTGCGGCGGAACTCAGCGCCGAGGAAGAGCCTGAACAGCGTCATCACGTCCTGATTGTGGATGATTCACCTTTGATGTTAAAGACACTGAAAGAATATCTGCATGAGGATTATGATGTGGCAACTGCTGTCAGCGGCAGAGTTGCGTTAAAATTTTTAGAGCGGAAGAAAACAGATTTGATTTTACTTGATTATGAGATGCCGGAGGAAAACGGACCAGCAGTGTTGGAGAAATTACGTGCGAATGAAGAGACAAAGGATATACCGGTTATTTTTTTAACAGGTGTTTCCGACCGTCAAAAAATTAAGGAAGCGCTTGCTTTAAGACCGCAAAGTTATTTACTGAAACCGATTGAACGTGAAAAACTGACAGAAGCGATTGCCAAAATATTTGGATGAGAGGTTTACATAAGGTATGGATTGTGAATTATATTTGACTGAACTAATTGATAGGAAAATATTACAGAATATACAGGATGCTTTTTCCCGTATGTCCGGAATTGCGTCTCTTACGACAGATACGAATGGGATAGCGGTAACGAACGGTTCCAATTTTTCGGATTTCTGTACGAAGTATACAAGAAATTCCCCGATGGGCTGTATTAAGTGTGCACAGTGTGATAAGTCGGGCGCACAGTTAGCATTGGAAAAGGGAAAATCCACTGTCTATGAATGTCATGCGGGTCTATTGGATTTTGCGTCGCCGATTATGGCGGACGGCAAACTTGTAGGCTGTTTTATCGGAGGTCAGGTTTTGACCAAAGCGCCTGATGAAGAGAAAATAAGACAGATTGCGGAAGAACTTGATATCGATCCGGATGAATATTGGGAAGCAGCGCAAAAGGTTAAAATTGTAGATAAGGAAACGGTTGATAATGCGGCGGAATCCCTTGCTACGATTGCGAATGTCCTGTCCGATATGGCATATAATAAATATGTTGCTATTCAGGCAAAAGAAGATTTGCAAAGAACTTCGAATATGAAATCCGATTTCCTTGCCAATATGAGTCATGAAATCCGTACGCCCATGAATGCGGTAATTGGTATGGCGGAGATGGCGCTGCGGGAAGATTTGCCGCCTGCAGCAAAAAAGTATATCAACCAGATTAAAGAAGCGGGAAAGTCACTTCTTACGATTATTAATGATATTTTGGATTTTTCCAAAATAGAATCCGGCAAGATGGATATCAATGTAGTGGATTATGAGCCGATGAGTGTTGTGACGGATGTTACCAATATTGTTATGACGAGGCTTAAAGGTAAGGATGTGGAAATGATTCTGGACATTTCCCCTAACATACCGGATAAACTTCTTGGCGATAATATCAGAATTAAGCAGGTACTTTTAAATATTACAAACAATGCGGTTAAATTCACGAATGAAGGAAAAATTACCCTGAAACTGGATTATGTGCAGACCGACAACAATGAAATTGAACTGCATTTTTCCGTTGAAGATACCGGTATCGGTATTAAGAAAGAGGACCGTGAAAAACTGTTTCATTCTTTCCAGCAGTTAGACAGTAAGAGAAATCGTAATATTGAGGGAACAGGACTTGGTCTTGCTATTTCCAAACAACTTTTGGCGTTAATGAACGGTGATATCTGGGTGGAAAGTGAATATGAAAAAGGCAGTAAGTTTTCGTTTATCATTCCGCAGAAAGTTGTGAATGACGTTCCCTGTATCAGTGTGAAAGATCCGGATTCACGGATAGCGGCAGGTTTATTCAAAAGTCCTTATGTAAAAGAGCAGTTTAGAGAAGATGTGAAAGCGCTGGGAGTGGAATACAGAGAGCTTACATCCGAAGATGAACTGGAAACTCTGATTGGTGAAAAGAAAGCTTTCCTTTTTGTAGGACAAGCGCTGTTTTCAAAAAAAGTAGAGACATTTATTGAGAGTCATCCTGAGATTACTGCGGTCTTATTACTTGACTTTTTCGATAATACAAAGTATGATCTCCAAAATCTTCATATCGTAAAAAAACCGCTCTTTATTTTATCGATTGCTATGATATTAAATGAAGAGGATATGCATTTTGAAGAGAGCGAATCGGAGGGCAGTGAATTTGATTTTATTGCGCCTGATGCGGAAATTCTGATTGTTGACGATAATGCTGTGAATCTGACTGTTGCGGAGGGACTTTTAGAGCCGCTTAAGATGAATGTGGATACGGCGACAAGCGGTAAGGAGGCAATTGATAAAATCAGTCAGCATCATTATGATATTGTCTTTATGGACCATATGATGCCGGAACTTGACGGTGTGGAAACAACCCGTATTATCAGACGATTCCATCAGGAATATAATGATGTGCCGATTATTGCTTTAACAGCTAACGCGGTAGAGGGAACAAAAGAGCAGTTCTGTGAGGAGGGTATGAATGATTTCGTAGCGAAACCGATTGAACTTCGCATTCTTGTCTCTAAAGTAAAACAGTGGCTCCCAATTGAGAAAATACAAAAGACATATATGATGGGAACGGCAAAAGAGAATAAGGCGGATAATATTGTGGTTGGCGATTTGGATGTGGGATATGCGCTGAAGTTCTTGGGAAATGAGGCTTTATTCTGGTCTGTTCTGAAGGTATACTATAAAGCAATAGAGAAAAAGGCACATCTGATTAAAGAACTGGAAATAGCAGAGGACTGGCCGGCTTATACAATAGAGGTACATGCTCTGAAAAGTTCCTCCAAACAGATTGGCGCAATTGAATTGTCTGACCGTGCGGCGGCTTTGGAGCAGGCAGGCAATGCAAGAAATGCCTCTTATATTCACAAGCATACAAACAAGCTGCTGCAGCAATATTTAAGTTATCAGCAGGTATTTGAACCTTTCTGCCCGAGTGAGGAAGAGAACAATACCAATAAAGAAAAGATTTCAACTTCCGTTTTATTGAAATGTTTCTCGGATATGAGAGCAGCTTTGGAAGATTTGGATATGGATAAGATGGAAGAAGTTGCCCATGAAATGAATAACTATAGTTATGAGGGATGGCAGCAGGAAATGTTTGCGCAAATGAAAGACGCCGTAGAGGAGATAGATGTAGATGGCTGTGAAACGATTTTGCAGGAGTGGGAAAACAAATTGGTTTCCGAATAAATTTGTTTATTTTTGGCGAAAACAGATATGCTGCATATGCTGATAGTAAGGAATTTACCGCGGATAATTTGTTGCCTTATGGAAGGAGACCGGTTATCCGCGTTTTCCTACGATAATTAAAGGAGCAGGTTTTAACAATGGGATTTATCAGTCATATACGCGAAGAAATAGAACTCATAAAAGAACGTGACCCGGCGATTCATTCCAATATGGAAGTATTCCTTTATCCGAGCTTTAAAGTGATGATCTACTATCGGCTGGCACATAAGCTGTATGAAAAAAAACATTATTTTCTGGCAAGATGGATTTCCCAGAAAGGAGCCAGAAAGACAGGAATAGAGATTCATCCGGGTGCAAAGATTGGAAAAGGCTTTTTCATCGACCATGGAAACGGTGTAATTATTGGGGAAACTGCAATCATAGGAGATAATGTGACACTATATCAGGGCGTTACATTGGGGGGAACCGGTAAGGAACATGGGAAAAGGCATCCCACCATCGGTAATAATGTCATGATAAGCACCGGGGCTAAAATATTAGGTTCGTTTACAATTGGTGATAATAGTAAAATAGGAGCAGGAAGCGTTGTCTTAAAGGAAGTGCCGCCTGATTCTACGGTAGTAGGCGTGCCGGGGCGTGTAGTAAAGCGGAACAATGTTTCGCTGCCTCAGGATGAGATGGATCATATCCATCTGCCGGACCCGGTTATGGAAGATTTGGCGCTGTTACAGCATACAAATGAGGAGCTGACAAACCGCCTGTTGGATTTGGAGCAGGAGGTACGGGAACTAAAACGGAAAGGCGGAAAAAACGACTTATGAAAATTTACAACACATTGTCAGGAAGAAAAGAGGAATTTGAGCCGAAAGAGCCGGGGAAGGTCAGCATGTATGTATGCGGGCCTACTGTTTATAACCTGATTCATATCGGCAATGCCAGACCGATGATTATATTCGATACGGTCAGAAGATATATGGAATATAAAGGCTTAGACGTAAACTATGTCTCTAATTTTACGGATGTAGATGATAAAATTATTAAAAGGGCCAATGAGGAGGGCGTGGAGCCGTCCGTCATTTCCGAGCGTTACATCGAAGAATGTAAAAAAGATATGAAAGCATTAAATGTCAAACCGGCAACTCATCATCCTCAGGCGACAAATGAGATTGACGGTATGATAGAGATGATAAATACGCTGATAGAAAAAGGGCATGCCTATGTGGCAAAAGACGGAACTGTCTATTTTAAAACGAGAAGCTTCAAGGAATACGGTAAGTTATCCCATAAAAATCTCGATGATTTACAGGGCGGAAACCGCTCCCTGTTAGTCTCCGGAGAAGACCAGAAAGAGGATGCGCTGGATTTTGTACTCTGGAAACCCAAGAAAGAGGGAGAACCGTATTGGGAGTCACCCTGGTGTCAGGGCCGTCCGGGATGGCATATTGAGTGTTCCGTTATGAGTAAGAAGTATCTTGGGGATGAAATTGATATTCATGCCGGCGGGGAAGATTTGATATTCCCGCACCATGAGAATGAAATTGCCCAGTCTGAAGCGGCAAACGGCAAGACTTTTGCAAAGTACTGGATGCATAACGGTTTCTTAAATATTGATAATAAAAAAATGTCCAAGTCCGCAGGAAACTTTTTTACGGTTAGGGATATCAGTGAAAAGTATGACTTACAAATACTCCGTTTCTTTATGCTGTCCGCACACTACAGAAGCCCGCTGAATTTCAGTGCGGAGCTGATGGAAGCGGCTAAGAACGGATATGACAGAATTGTGACAAGCGTTTCTAATCTGAAGTATTTATTGGAAAATGCGAATGATGTTCCGATGAGTGAAGAAGAGAATGCTGCGCTTGAGGAAGCAAAAGCTTTTGTGAAAAAATTTGAAGATGCAATGGAAGACGACTTTAATACCGCAGATGCCGTATCAGCAATTTTTGAATTGGTAAAATTTGCCAACACCAATACCGCACAGAATAGCAGCCGTGCCTTTATAGGAGCTTTGAAAGAAGAAATTCTTATGCTCTGTGATATCTGTGGTCTGTGTGTGGAAAAAGAGACGGAGATTCTGGATGAGGAAATTGAAAAGCTGATTCAGGAACGACAGGAAGCAAGGAAAGCGAAAAACTTTGCGAGAGCGGATGAAATCCGTAACATTTTACAGGAACAGGGTATTATTCTGGAAGATACCAGAGAAGGTGTGAAATGGAAGAGAGCATAGGAACATTGGATGCAATCAAACAGAAATTTGACTGTAAAGAGGTGGATATTAAAACATATTCACCTCTTACATTAGCTTATATCGGAGATGCCATTTATGATTTGGTTATCCGTAGCATTGTCGTAGAGCGTGCGAACCGTTCTGCAAATAGTTTACATAAAATAGTAATCCGTTATGTGAACGCCAAAACACAGGCACGTATGATAGAAGCATTGGAGGAAGATTTGTCCGAAGAGGAGAAAGCGGTTTATCACCGGGGCAGAAATGCCAAGTCGTATACTTCCGCGAAAAACGCTTCTATCGCAGAATATCGGAAAGCAACAGGGTTAGAAGCGCTGTTTGGATACTTATATTTGCAGAATCGGATGGACAGGCTTCTTACATTAATAAAAACGGCTTTTGACAAAATGGATATGGAAATATAGAAAGGCTTGAAATAATCATGGGATATACGGAAATGACAATTGAGGGAAGAAATGCGGTAATTGAAGCATTCCGTTCCGGTAAGACAATCGATAAACTTTTTGTGCAGGACGGGTGCCAGGACGGGCCGGTACTGACAATTAAGCGGGAGGCAAAAAAACAGAACTGTCTCATAAAATACGTCACAAAAGAGCGCCTTGACCAGCTTTCCGAAACAGGTAAGCACCAAGGCGTCATTGCGTATGCTGCGGCATATGAGTATGCGGATGTAGAAGATATTTTAAAGGCGGCGGAAGAAAAAGGGGAAGCGCCTTTTATTATCTTGTTAGATAATATTGAAGACCCCCACAATCTGGGAGCGATTATCAGAACTGCCAATTTAGCAGGTGCACATGGTGTTATCATACCGAAAAACCGTGCAGTGGGTTTAAGTGCGGCAGTGGCAAGAGCTTCCGCAGGTGCGCTGAATTATACGCCTGTAGCAAAGGTGACAAACTTAAGTCAGACGATAGAAGAACTGAAGAAAAAAGGACTGTGGTTTGTCTGTGCCGATATGGACGGCACGACGATGTATGAACTTGATTTAAAAGGCGCCATCGGTCTTGTAATAGGAAATGAGGGTGGAGGTGTTGGACGCCTTATCAAAGAGAAATGTGATTTTACGGCATCCATTCCTATGAAAGGAAATATAGATTCGTTGAATGCGTCTGTAGCCGCAGGCGTACTGGCGTATGAAATTGTAAGGCAGCGAATGGCAAGATGAAAAAGATTTTTAATTATGTATTAGTGGGAGTTTTTACGATAACCGCATTATTGGTTGCAGTGGCTGGTCTGGGAGTTTATTCGGACTATATGGAAGAAAAGGAAAGACAGGCGGAAGCGGAGAGACAGTATCAGGAAACCGTTATCGCAAGAAATGCGGAGGCGCAGAACCGTGTTATAGAGATGCAGTCTGAGATTTCTTCTATGACGGGTGATGTGGAAGCGCTTCAGACGTTTATAGATAGTGCTGTAGCAAACGCTAATGAGGTGCAATACCGGAAAGAAAACGGGAATATGACAGTGTCAGGCAACGAAACGGTATCGGGGAATATGACAGTGTCAGGCAACGAAACGGTATCAGGGAATATGACAGTGTCAGGCAATGAAACGGTATCGGGGAATATGACAGTGTCAGGCAATGAAACGGTATCGGGGAATATGACAGTGTCGGGCAATGAAACGGTATCCGGAAACGATGCTCCTTTCGGGTGGCTGCTTGGAAGTGTATCGGAGAATGATGCCGAAGTGAATTATTATGACGGCAGTATGACGGAAAGCAGTATATTTGACGAATGGCGCTATATTTATGAACAGCCGGAAATGGGTTTGGAAGAAAGAAAAGAATTACGGACTTCTTATCAGGAGACATTAGAGGTTAACCAGGCGGACAGGGAGCGGATTGCAGAGAATCAGTATGATTTTTCCGAAATGAAAATTGCCTGCCTGGGAGACAGCATTACCGCAGCGGCGAACCTGGAGAGTGAGGAAAATTATGAGCAGTATGCCTATCCTGCCAAACTGCAGGAACTTCTCGGTGCAAAAGAAGTATATAACTTAGGGATAGGCGGTTCATCGATTGGCAGATATTGGGCGGATGCCTTTGTAGAGCGTTATACACAGATACCGGAAGATGTCGATATCATCATTGTGTTAGGCGGCACTAACGACGGCTTCTGCGTATCTGATGATGAGTTTGGAAGTTTGGAAGAGAGAGATTATCGTACGTTTTGCGGTGATTTAAATGAACTGATGGGAGGTTTGAGGGAAAATTATCCGGATGCGGTTATTTTCTTTGCTACACCGCTGCCTAATATTTTACAGGACTATTTAATGAGTGAGAGAGAATATTTACTGCCACAGATAAAGTTTGTAGAAGTAATTAGGACATTGGCAAAAGAGTACGATTTTGAATTGATAGATTTATATAATTCCAACATTCTGGATTCGCATGATGCCAATGTCATTGCAGAGTATATACCGGACGGCGTGCATGGAAACCACGAAGGATATCAGATTCTTGCCGAGCATTTTGCCAGTGAAATCGTGCAATATTATGATGAGAGTGAGACGGAAGTGGATGCGGACGGTGACAGCCAATTGAGTTTGGAGGAATAGGGTGAAAGAAGAATATCAGCAGTACAGTGATGAAGAACTGATGATGTATCTGCAGGACGGCGAGGCAGGCATCATAGACTTTATCATGAATAAGTATAAAAATCTTGTAAAGAGCAAAGCAAAATCCATGTATATTCTCGGAGCGGACAAAGACGATTTGATTCAGGAAGGGATGATTGGACTTTTTAAGGCGGTGCGCGATTATGACAGCGGCAGGGACGCCAGCTTCTTTACATTTGCTGATTTATGTATTTCCAGACAAATGTATACCGCCGTACAGGCATCCAGGCGTCAGAAGCATATTCCTTTAAATACTTATATTTCCCTCTACGCAACGGCAAAAGAAAATGCGGAGAATGAGGAAGATATGGCGCTTGTAAATATTTTAGCGCTGAAATCGGAGCAGAGCCCGGAAGAGATGTTGATTGATAAGGAAAATGTGGAGCAGTTGGAAAAGACGATTGAAAAAGAATTAAGCAGCTTTGAAAAACAGGTGCTCGATTTATACCTGACCGGGATGCGTTATACTCAGATAGCAAAAGTGCTCGGCAGGGATGAAAAATCTACGGACAATGCCTTACAGCGTATTAAGAGCAAGTTGAAAAAGGCGATACAACGGAGAGAGGAATAAACAGGATTCCTATTGACAAAGTAAAATGCTCTATGATACAATACAGTTCGGTAAACAGCTACGTGCTGTTTTCATAGAAATGGGCTGCTGTAGCACAGTCGGTAGTGCGTCGCATTGGTAGTGCGGAGGTCACGGGTCCGATTCCCGTCAGCAGCTCTTGTCGGAAGCCTGAGGTTTTCAGGCTTCTTATTTTTTATACTGTATATTGCTATAATAAGATGCTTTATCAGAGGTGCGTGACAAAATGATACTAAACACAGGCAGCAGGACCGATATCCCTGCGTATTACAGTGAATGGTTTTATAATCGTATAGCGGCAGGGGAAGTGCTGGTAAGAAATCCTTATTATCCGGAACAGATAACCCGGTATCTGCTTAGCCCGGAAGTAATAGATATGATGGTGTTTTGTACCAAAAATCCGCAGCCTATGTTAGAGCGGATTTCCCTTTTATCGTCATTTGATACTTTCTGGTTTGTGACAATTACGCCCTATGGAAAAGATATAGAACCGTATGTGCCGTCCAAGGAGCAGGTTATTCATTCTTTTTGTCAGCTTTCCGAGGTAGTCGGGAGCGGGCGGATGAGTTGGCGGTATGATCCGGTTTTTATTACGGATAAGTATTCGGTGGATTATCATATAGAGCGGTTTGCACAGATGGCAGAAGCGCTTTCGGGATATACAGAGCAGTGTGTAGTAAGTTTTATTGATTTGTATGAAAAAACAAAGCGGAATTTTCCGGAGGTGCGGAGCGTGACAGGCGCTGAGCAGGAAAGACTGATAAGCGCATTTTCTAAGACTGCAAAAGAAAATCGCCTGCAGATACATTTATGCTGTGAGAATGCAGCTCTTGTCCGGGAAAACGTAGATGCGGACGGCTGCTTGTCAAAAGCGGTATTGGAGAAAGCATTAGGATGTAAACTGGGCGTACCCAAAAAGAAAGCGGCGCGAAATGAATGCAGCTGCCTGTTAGGCGCGGATATCGGCGCATACAATACGTGCGGGCACGGATGCCTGTACTGCTATGCTAATTATGATAAAAAGACCGTTGCACAAAACAGGAAACTGCACAATGCTTTATCGCCGCTTCTGATTGGAGAGGTTTCCGACAGTGATGTCATAAAAACGGCAGAGCAGAAGTCGTGGAAAGACGGACAAATGGATATTTTTGATTTATGGTAAGTGCAAGCCGCCTTTAGTCCTTTTGTGCGGCGTCACGCTGTCTGCACATCTCCGCCCAGCTTGGCATCCCGGCAAGAGCGTCTGCAAAGGAATGAAGATTCGTAGGAATATCAATCTTTTGTGGACAGACTTTAGCGCATTTGCCGCATTTGATGCAGGCGTCCGGCATTTTGTCCGCGGAAAGGGCGTCTAAGCGCATTTTTACGGTAAGGTTTGGAGAAAAGAGAATCTCGTTATAGGTGGAAAGTAACATCGGAATATCCAGTCCTTTCGGACAGCCCTCTACGCAGTAGCGGCATGCCGTGCAGGGAATGGAGTTTTTCATGCTCTCCGCAATTTCCAAAAGCATCTTCGTTTCTTTTTCGGTCAAAGGTTTCCGTTCTTCAAATGTTTTGACATTATCCTGCATCTGCTCCATATTGGACATACCGCTCAAAATCATATGTACATTGGGAAGCCCTTGTAAAAAGCGGAAAGCCCATGAAGGAATGCTCTCTGACGGATGCTCTGCATACAGGCGTTTCCTGGAATCCTCATCCAGATTGGCAAGTCTGCCGCCTCTGACAGGCTCCATTACCCAGACCGGAATATTTCTCTTTGTCAGCAGTTCATATTTTTCTTTTGCTTCCTGTAATGTCCAGTCTAAGTAGTTTAGCTGAATCTGGCAAAAATCCATCTGTGAGCCGCATTTATCAAGAAATTCGTTAAGACAGTCAACTCTTCCGTGGCTGGAAAATCCGAGATAGCGAATCCTGCCGCGTTTTTTTTGCTCAATAAAGTAATCAATAATGCCCCACTTAGGGTCTAAATAGGTTTGAATGGAATTCTCATAGACATTATGGAGCAGATAGAAGTCAAAATATGCCACGTCGCATTTTGCAAGCTGTTTCTCAAAAATATCCGCAGGGTCGTAGCTTTCACTGATTTGATGTCCCGGATATTTGGTGGCAAGATAAAACTGCTCCCTTTTATAGTTTTTCAGTATTTTTCCCATAATCCGTTCCGATTCCCCGTTGTGATACGGATAAGCGGTATCAAAGTAATTGACGCCGTGGGAAATTGCATAGTCAACCATCTCGGCAGTAAGTTTTTCATCTACCGGCGCATCAGGTGCATCGGAAGTCAGGGGAAGACGCATAGCGCCAAATCCCAGAAGGGAAAGTTTTTTGTTGTCAAAATTGCTGTATATCATAAGAGTCTCCTTTTGCCTGATTTTTATATTTTATAAAAATAATCGTAGCATGAAAGGAGACTCTGTGCAAGTATTTCGCTACTTAAGCTTCACGCAGCCTCTCTACTATCGATTTTGATAAGGTGAGGCGGTGTGTGATAATGGGCAGCAGGATACCAAGCAGGATGAATGCCGGTGTCACAACGATAAGGGGCAGCAGTGTAAAGTGATATACAAAAAAGGGAAACGTATTGCCCAGCGCACTTGAAACAAGCGGTATCGTTGCTATTGTAACAATAAGTGATACGATAACAGCGCTAAGGGATAGCAGAATACCTTCCGTAATCAGCATTGTCTTTAGCTGACGTCCGCTCATGCCGACGGATTGCAAAAGAGCAAATTCCCGCTGTCTTGTCATGATGCTTGTAAGGACTGCATTTAAGAAATTCAGAATACCCACAAGCCCCACGATAAAGCTTAACGCGCTTCCGCAAATAAGATACATGCGGGTAAATGTGTAAAACGCATCGGTATAGGTTTTTTTGCTTTCATAATCTAACTGCGGCATAGCAGTATCTGTCAAATCGGCAATATATTCTTCCATCGCCTCTGCGGTGTTTTCTTCCGTATCGAAAGTATAGTACATAACGGCATTTGTTCCGGTATCTTTTATAAAGGTTTCCGCATCCAGAATATATCTGAAATAGGGACCTGAATAGCGATAACTTAGAGAAGAGGGAATAACTGCCAACACTGCAACTTCATATTCTATATCCCGATAGCTTAAAATGCGGACATCGACATTCGATAAGTCTGAGTTGGGAATGCTTTCCACATCAGGATAAATTTCACCTGTCTGTGTGTTATATATTTCCACTTCATCTATATAGCGGATAGTTACCGTATCACCGACCTTTGTGTGGCAGCTTTTTTCCATAACGCTTCCGTAATCATCGGTGACAGCGGCAGCGGCAATATAACGGCCGTCTGAGTTTTCCATAAGCTTCGCAAGGTCGCCCTCTATCACATGCATTTTATTAAGGCAGAAGGGTTCCATACCATATAGCTGTATATTATTGGGAACTTTGCCGTTTACTCTCTCTAACTCGTCAAGATGTTTTTGTATTGCCGATTCGCTGTAGTAACTGTGCGAAATACGATAGTCTTCTTCGCTGATAAACTCCTGTACGATGCTGTCGCAGCCATAGGTTCTGCCGCCGTCTGTGATGCCGTCCAGTTCCCATAGAGCGGCAATGGCATCATCCGGAACGTTCCATTCCGAAATAAATTCTGTTGAAGACTGAAAGTATCTTGCATCTGCAATAATAAAATCGGAGGCAACTCCTTTTACATTATAAAGATATTTGTGCAAATCAAAGCTCTTGGAAGAAGCAAATGTAATATTTAAAAGAATAACCGAAAGAGAGAGGGAAAGTACGGTGATGATTGTCTTTTTCCGGTTTCTTCCTAAATTTGCCCATGCCATCCGGCTGACAGAGGCTCCGGATGTGATATTCCGTTTTTTCTTCAAATGCGACATTTTTTTCACCCCGGTATTGGTGGCATCCGTATAGCGTATCGCTTCTATGGGGGATACTTTCGCCGCAATCCGTCCCGGTTTTTTACAGGAGATAAAGACCGTAATCAGAGAAAACAGTGCGGAACCGATAAAAATCCAGGGACTGACTGATAAAGCGCTGTTATATTTTAAATAAGAAAATACGACAGAGGTTAAAAGAGCGCCGATGCCGTAACCAGCAAGTTCTCCGAGCGGAATCCCTATTGCGGATAAGATAAGCGCCTGTATTAGAATCATACGCTTTAGCTGTCTTCCTGTTGTGCCTATCGTTTTAAGCAGTCCATAGAAACGGATATCACCCGAGACGGAAATCTGGAATATATTATAAATAATCAGATAACCCGTAAAAATAATAAGTAAAAGTATTGAGACGATAGAGAGTATGGTTCCAAAGTCCATGGAATTAGCAAGTCTGGCACTCAAGTATCCCCAGTTGACGCCGATATCGATATAATTATTCTCTTTTGCAGGCTCACGCCCCTGATAACCGTTATGCTCTAAAATAGTCAGAAGAGAATCCTCTATGTTAGATGAATTTTTAAGCATAACATTCAATGTATACAGACCTGTTATGCCGTCCAGACATTGTGTGTTAAGTTCCGTCAATATTTCCTCTACGCAGCTTTCGGAAATCAGAATATGGTGAGCGGGACTGACTTCATCATTTTCCCAGTAGCCGCAGAGAGTAAATTCCTGTGTTGTGACCTTACCGTCTACCGGAAAAGAGAGCGTGAATTTAGCACCGATTTCCGGTTCAACGCCAAGCAGGGAGAGAACGGCAGTATCGGTTGCCGCTTCTTTTGTTCCCTCTGTCGGTAAATGACCGGCTTCCGGCTCTAAGAATGCCCATTTGGCATAATTTTCATCCATGCAGCTTATTTCCACATGAGACTTGTTAAAAGGGGTCTCTATGGGCATTCCAAGGAAGCGTCTGACACCCCATTCCGATATCAGAGAATCTCCGCTCAGCTCTTCAACCTGTTCTTTTGTCATATTTTTAAAGCTGCCATGGGAATAGCCGCCAATCTGCCGAAAGTTGTTTTGCTCGAAGCTGTAAATAATGGACATCATAATCGTAAACAGCGCGGTAAATAAGACTGTTGTTAAAGCGATAGCGATAATGGCAATGATATTTCTTGATTTTGTCGATTTCATATGTTGAAAACCGATATGACGAATACATTTCCTGTTTGAAACATTCATATTCATAGTCCGCATTCTCCTTCCTACCGTACCTGATTTAGCGGTTGTCCGGTAACGGAGCGGCTGTTTACAATATGCCCGTCCTCGATTCGTATGATGCGGTCGGCAAGCTGTGCAATTTCTTCATTATGAGTAATCATTACTATGGTCTGGGAGAATTTTTTGCTTGTTATTTTAAGAAGTCCCAGAACATCTTGTGATGTTTTGCTGTCGAGATTTCCGGTTGGTTCGTCAGCCAGAATAATGGCAGGTTTGGCAGCAAGCGCCCGTGCGATGGCAACACGCTGCTGCTGACCGCCCGATAAATTGTTCGGAAGATTTTGCAGTTTTTTGGATAATCCCAGTGTTTCTATAATGGAATTAATATAGGCTTTATCAATGCTTCCGCCGTCAAGCTGTATGGGAAGTACGATATTTTCATAAACATTTAAGACCGGTACAAGATTATAGTTTTGGAAAACAAATCCGATTTTGCGTCTGCGGAAGATAGTCAGCGCTTCATCCGTTAAAGAGAAGATATCTTTGCCGTCTATCATAACTTTGCCGTCTGTCGGGCGGTCCAGTCCTCCTAACATGTGAAGAAGCGTGGATTTTCCGCTGCCGCTTGTGCCGACAATCGCAAGAAACTCTCCTTTACTGACAGCGATATCGACGCCGTCTAATGCGTGGACTTCCGTTTCGCCGCTTCCGTATATTTTTTTAAGATTGTTTGTAGATAAAATAGCCATGTTTTTATTCCTTTCTTTTTTGCTTTTTTGCTATTTTATCATTCGATTCTTTCTACATTCTTTCCATGGCAAAAAAGATTCTTACAGTTTTGAAAGATTTAAGGAGCTTCTGTCGGCAGACAGACTGAGAAAACAGAGCCGTTTCCGGGAGCGGAAGCCAGTTTGATATAACCGCCTTCATTTGTAATGATTTCTCTTGCAAGATATAAACCGATGCCGACGCCTTCTGTATCGGCAGTATCCTCGGAGCGGTAGAAACGGGAAAAAATCTGTGCCTGTTCTTTTTCGGCTATTCCTATTCCCGTATCGGAGATTTCAATACATACGAATAGTTCATAAGCTTTCACACCGATGGTAATACCGCCGGCATTTGTATATTTAATAGCATTATCAATGATATTGCCAAGCGCTTCCAATGTCCATTTTTCATCAAAGAGAGCCTTTAGCGGCGCATCTGATTCCACAGGGAGAACAGAGAAAGAGAGTCCTTTAGCATTAGCTTTTGGCGTATACTGCTTAGCGGCTTGTGTAATCAGTGCCATGACTTCCCTGCATACAGGATGCAGTGTCAGAATGCCGGTTTCTAAGCGGGACATTTTGACTAAAGAGGCAATCAGAAAATTCAGTTTCTGTGCCCCCGCATTCAGAGCGGCAACATATTCGGCGCTTACCTCATCTAGCTGCTGTTCCTGTAACAGTTCGCAGTAGAGCAGACAGGAGGCAATCGGTGTTTTCGTTTGGTGGGAAATGTCCGAAATCAGTGTTTTAATGTTATCTCGTTCCAGTGCAATGTTTTTGGCTGAAGTTTCTGCCGCGCCTAAATAGTGGCTGAATTTAAATTCCAGAGAAGAAAGCAGAGATTCATCAATTTTTTCTGTTGTAAAAGTACCGTCAACCGCTTTATCCAGCATCTGTTCTATACTTTTGATGATTCGTTTTGCCCTAAAATGTTCCCGCAGCATCAGACTGACGGAAACGATTGCACAGATAACGGCAATGATAAGTATGAAGCTATGCAATATGTTTTCCCCCTCGCAGTAGTTAGTCTTGTGCCTTCCATAGATAGCCAATACCGTAAACAGTTTTGATATAGTTCTGCGCGGAAAGTTTGTTCCGCAGGCGGTTTATCGTAACAGAAAGGGCATTCTCATCCACATATTCCTCACTGCCTGTCCAGATATAGTCAATGAGACGGCTGCGGGAGAGTGTGAGACCGGCATTATCTACTAAGATACGTAACAGCTTCTGCTCCGTTTTACTTAATTCTATCGGAGAACCCGCATGGGAAAATTCCATTTTGTCAAAATCAAACAGATAGTCATCGAAGGCATAACATGATTTTGTACCACCATTGCTGCTGTCAGCGCTATCCGGTGTTTTGCGGATTCTTGCCTGCACTCTGGCGCGTAAAATGGCAAGGCTGAAAGGCTTAGTGATATAATCATCCGCCCCGTGTTCTAACGCCGATACAATGTCACTTTCCAAATCATTTGCGGTAAGCATGATAACAGGAATATGGTATGTGTTTTTTATTTCCGCAAGAAAGTCAAAACCGTTTCCGTCAGGCAGATTAACGTCTAAAAGAATCAGGGCATAACTGCCCTTAGTCAGTTTGTTTCTTGCCGTGCGCAGATTATGGCAGCTTTCTGCATGGTATTGTTCCGATGAAAGGGCGCGCACAAGCCCGTCTGCGAGAGACTTATCGTCTTCTATAATTAGTATTGTGTTCATAAATACAAGTATATCACATATCCGCCTATTTATAAATCCTAACGATGAAGCTATTCAAAATGGATTGACAAGTCTTATGATATTATGTATGATAAAACCATCAAAGAAATTCTAAATAGTGTGCATTTCGCACATTCGGACAGTTTCTGTCAGATTTCTATGTAAATAATAAAATATGGCAGGAACTGAGACGGAATATGTATGTATGAAACAAAAGCTGTATACAGAGTCCTGCCCATCTACAGGAGGATAAGATATGCAGCGAAGAAAAAAAGCAATGAAACGAAAAGTACAGCGGCAGGTGAAAGACAGACTCTTCCGGTTCCTATTCGAGAAAGATAAGGAAGCACTATTACAGCTTTATAATGCTTTGAATGGAACAGATTATCAGGATGCATCAGAATTACAGGTAGTAACAATCGAGAGCGCAGTCTATGTTGTGATGAAAAACGACCTTGCATTTGTGCTTGCAGGAACACTGAATCTATATGGTATGAAGCAGATTTTTCTGCCAACACCGCAATGTGTTGTGTTTTATAACGGAGAAAAGGAAGCGCCGGAAGAACAGATACTAAGACTGTCGGATGCTTTTGAGAATAAAGAAAAAGAGTTTGATGTGGATAAGTATGAGCGGTCACTTAAGAATGAGGGAATAGAGATTGGGATACAGCAAGGAGTACAACAAGGAATACAACAGGGAACAGAGCGTATCAATAAACTAAATTGCCTCTTATTAGAGCAGAACCGTATTGCTGACTTAAAACGTGCTATCCAGGATGCAGAGTATCAGGAACAACTGTTTCGGGAGTTTAACTTGTGAAAAAAAGGAAAAAGGAGATAAACGAGGACATCATGGTATGAATACTAAAATGATTTTGACAGACCTTGACCATACGCTGCTTCGGTCTGATGGCAGCGTATCAGCATATACAAAGCGAATTCTAAAAAAATGTCAGGATTGCGGCATTCTTGTTGTGATTGCTACCGCCCGTTATTGGATAGGCGCAGAGCGTTACATAGAAGAAATTCAACCGGATTATGAAATTACAACAGACGGAACGCTGATTCACCAGCGTGGAAAGCAAATTTATAGCTGTACGATTGATTTGAAAGATGCCAATCAAATTGTACGGGATTTATTGGAACAAAATCCCAAGACAGAGATAACTGTGGCAACAGGCCGTCAGGTTTTTTGGAACAGCCTGCACATATCGGAATCCGAGAGACTATATAAAGCGGTTTTTAATGATTACAGCAAGCCGTTATCCTGCCGGATAAATAAAATTGCGGCGAGGCTTCCCGACAGAGAAACAGCAGCAGAAATTGCAAGAAAAAATCACTGCCGTCTGCAAGGCTATCGGGGAGAGAATATGTATGCTTTTATGTCAGAGAACTCAGGAAAGATACAGGCAATCCTTGAACTGGCAAAATCATTGAATATATCTCTAAACGATATTGTATCTTTCGGTGATGATGTAAACGATATGGAAATGCTTAAAATCTGCGGCACAGGAGTTGCGGTTTCCAATGCCGTTAAAGATGTGAAAGAAGCTGCGGATTGCGTCACTCTGTCAAATGATGAGGACGGCGTTGCGGACTGGATTGAGAAGAATGTGCTTAATGATAAAGCCTTCCAAGAAATCGAATGGCTCTTTTTTGATGTTGGCTCAACAATTATGAATGAGCAGGCTGCATATGAGCATAGAATGAGAGACATTGCCGAGCGGGCAGATATATCCTTTGAAAAGGTATATGAAATGGCATTAGCCTATTACAATCAGAATAAAAAAGGCGATTTGGAAGCAGCAAAGGTGCTGGGCGTAGAATTGCCGAAATGGCATAAAGAAGATGAAGTTTTATATGATGATGCAATTAAGTGCCTGAAAGCTTTAAGTAAAAAATATAAAATCGGTATCATTGCCAACCAGTCATTAGGCACAAAAGAGCGGTTAGAGCAAAAGGGCATTTTGGAATATATTGATTTGGTTATTGCTTCGGCAGAAGAGGGCGTTGCAAAACCGGACAGGAGAATATTTGAAATCGCATTGGAAAAAAGTCATTGTGAAGCTGTTCATGCGGTTATGATTGGCGATAGAATAGACAACGATATTGTTCCTGCTAATTTACTGGGTATGAACACGATATGGATAAAGCAGGGATTTGGGCAGTATTGGCATATTACGCAGGAAATCGAGAAACCAGATTTTGTTGTGAACAGTTTGACGGAACTTTGTGATATCTTATAATTAATACAAATTCCATTGCAAATATAGTTTATATCAGAAATAGCACGAAAAACGGCAAAAATTGTAAATTCCGCATAATAAAATTATGATACAATTTAGAAAAATTCCAAATTATTTGGAATTTTTTTAAAATCTGTAATTAGACATAAACGTAAAATTCATATGGGAAAAGAGAAGAATAAAGTGCAGGAGATAAAATTCAGAAAACTGTGCGCAAGTAAAGTGGAATGGAAATATATTTATCAGCTCATAGATGCGATTGAGCAGGTCGATATACGAAATTATGTTGCCAATCAAATTGAGTGGTATGTTATCAAGGCAAGCCGGTACAGATTTTTGGAATATGCATTAAAAATACTGGCGGTTGTTATGCCGACGGTTACGATGCTTGCTCAGAAATATCTGGAAAAAGAAAGCTTCTTTTTGCAGGCGATTGTGTTAGGAGCTGCAACGATTACAACCGCTTCCAGTAATTTTGTAAAATGGCATGATAAGAGGGTTCTCTATCGGACATCTGCAGAAAAGATAAAAGAAGAGGCGATGCTTTATATTACACATGCGGGAAAATACAGCGATGAAAAGCGGGATGAAAATTTCATGATAAAGCTGTATGAGATTGCGGACAGCGCAAATGATGCATGGGAAAAACTGGAGAAGGATGATAAGAACGGTGCAAATGCACAGAAAAAAGATACAGAGCAGTCAGAAAGCTGATTATTAGAGAGTGCTCTTATATTCTGTTCCCCATTTTTGCATAGCATCTAAAATAGGCCGCATAGACTCGCCTAATTCACTAAGGGCATACTCTACACGGGGCGGCACTTCAGGGTAAACGGTTCTTATGATGATGCCGTCTTCTTCCATAGAACGCAGGGAATCGGTCAATACTTTCTGGCTGATTCCCTCTAAATCTTTTTTTAATTCATTAAACCGCCAGGGGCGGGCAAGAAGATTCCGAATAATCAATAGTTTCCATTTGCTGCCAATGATAGATACTGTAGTAGCAACAGGACATTCCGGCAATTCGTCTTTGGTTTTCATGGGACACACCTCATTGAATCATTTCTTTCATATTTTCCTACATTCTAATTATAGTGTAATATTCCTGAAATAACAATGGGTTACAAAAAAGTAACCGGGTAATAAAAAAGTGCGTACTTTTTATTTTTTCCTGCCTTGATATAATTAATTTGTCAAAAGGACAAAACAAAATGACAGGAGGAATTTAGTATGGCATTATCAAATGTTGCAGAATTTGCAGGAAATGTATGTGCATGCGGCGCAGCATCACCGGAAGAAAAACCGAGTGCATGTGGTGCAGCATCACCGGAAGAAAAACCGAGCGCATGCGGCGCAGCAGCTCCGGAGGAGAAACCAAGTGCGTGCGGAAGCGCATGTGGCGCTGGAGATAAGTAGGAATCTGTTTCATACTGCAAAACTAAATTTTAAAGCCGGAGTCTGTTCGTTTTGCTCAGGCTCCGGCTTTAGAAAAGTTACGAAACATTTGAAAGGAGTGAGATATTCATGAACCCTTATTTCGCTTTTCAATGGCACATCACGGATTATTGCGACCAGAGATGTAAGCATTGCTATATATTTTCAGAGGGAAAATGCAGCGAACTCTTGTCTATGAGTATGGATAATATGAAGAAAGTTATTTCCAACATAGAGGACATGTGTGAACGCATAAAACGCACCCCTTATTTTTATATTACGGGCGGAGACCCCATTCTGCATCCGGATTTCTGGAATCTGATGGAAGTGATAAAAACAAAAGGATATCGATTTACCATCATGGGAAATCCTTTTCACCTGACAGATGAGGTTTGTCATAAATTAAAAGAGTATGGTTGTGAGAAGTATCAGATGTCCATTGACGGTATGCAAAAGACGCATGACTATTTTAGAAAACCCGGTTCTTTTGAGTGTACTTTGGAAAAGATAGCCCTGATTCGGAATGCGGGTATCAAGTGTGCAATTATGTCAACCGTATCGGGGACAAATATAGAAGAAATGCCGGATGTGGTTGATTTGGTTGTAAAACATAAGGCAGACATTTTTGCATTCGGAAGATACTGTCCTACCAGTAGTGAAAAGGACACGGGAATAGAGCCGTTTGCCTATCGCGATTTTCTGGATAAAATGTGGCATAAATATGAGGAATACAAGAAGCAGGGCGTAAACACCTATTTCAATTTGAAAGACCATTTATGGACGCTCTATCTTTATGAAAAGGGACTGTTTAAAATTCCGGAGTATGCCAAAGAAGATATGGTTTATGAGGGATGTCACTGCGGCATTTGTCATATGACAATTCTGCCTAACGGAGATGTTTATGCGTGCCGCAGATTTGAAAGTAAAGTCGGAAACGTCTTTGAAGATATGCTCTATGATATTTTTATCACAAAAGAAGAAGTCTATCGTGATTATGAAAAGTTTGAAAAATGCAGCAAATGTGAACTGAAGGGATTCTGCCGGGGCTGTCCGGCCGTATCTTACGGTACTTACGGAAGTTTCTACGGTGCGGACCCGCAGTGCTGGAAAGAATTAAAATAGACTGGGGGAATTATGATGAGAAATGCAGTTATGGAAAATATTTTAACAAGAAGAACCATTCGCCGTTTTCGCAGTGAACAGATTACGGAAGAAGAGCTGCAGACGGTATTGGAAGCAGGGATGTATGCACCCAGTGCCGGAGGCAGACAGGGAGTATTATTTGTGGTATCGCAGGATAGGGAAACCAATGAAAAACTCGGAAGAATTAAAAAGAACAATACCAATGTGAAAATGTCAACGGATACGGTATACATCTCAAAGGAACAGCCAAGCATTGCCGATGACCCAACGATTGTGAGCGCTTTTTATGATGCGCCTACAGTCATAACCTTATTCGTACCCAAAGATTTTTTATATGGTCCTTACGATGCGAGTGCAGCGGCTGAAAACATGCTTCTTGCCGCACATTCCATCGGGTTAGGAGGATGCTATATCGGCTCGGCGTGGGATTCTTTTCGGGATGTGTACGGACAGGAGACTTTGAAAAAATGGAATATCAGAACGGATTATTATGCAGTCATCCATGTTCTGTTAGGCTATCCGAAAGATGAACAGGCACCAAAAGGAAAGGCGCGAAAAGAGGGACGAATAATATGGGCGAATTAAATAACATAGAGAAACTTAAAAGTGAACTGGCACAGACAAAAACTGTTATTATCGGTGCAGGCGCGGGTCTTTCCACAGCCGCTGGTTTTGTTTATGCCGGGGAGAGATTTGAGAAATATTTTAAGGACTTTGCTGATAAATATCATTTTCAGGATATGTATGCAGGCGGTTTTTATCCGTATGAAACATGGGAAGAATATTGGGCGTACTGGAGTAGATATATTTATGTAAACCGATATATGGACGCACCGTCTAACCTTTATCAGAAACTTTATGAACTGGTAAAGGATAAGGATTATTTTGTAATTACCACAAACGTAGACCATTGTTTTCAAAAAGCCGGGTTTGATAAGAAAAGACTATATTATACACAGGGCGACTACGGCTTGTTTCAGTGTGGTGTACCGTGTCATGATAAAACCTATGATAACGAGGAAACGGTCAGGGCGATGGTAGAGGCGCAGGGTTATCGGATTGCAGCGGATGGTTCCCTGTATTTGCCTGAGAATTCCATGCCGAAAATGACAGTGCCGGAGAAACTGATTCCCCACTGTCCGAAATGCGGGAAGTCCATGACGATGAATTTACGGGCGGACAATACGTTTGTACAGGATGACGGATGGTACGAAGCGGCAAAACGGTATGAACTGTTTTTGGAAAAACATGAGGATGACAGTGTGCTATTTTTGGAACTGGGTGTTGGGTATAATACGCCGGGGATTATCAAATATCCTTTCTGGAAGATGACGGCAAATAATCCGAAAGCGGTTTATGCCTGTATAAACTATGGGGAAGCAGTCTGCCCGAAGGAGATTGAAAAACAATCCATATGCATTGACGGGGATATTGGAATGATTTTGGAGAAATGAGGTGTATAAATATGAAGCCGTTTGTCCGAAGGAAATTTCTCAATTTAACGTTTCGGAAAATAACAAAACAACAAAAACTGAGACGTTAACTTGTATTTTCTCTGCCTATGGAATATAATAAATTTTATTCAAAGGAACAGGGGGCAACGTTGTGAATCTTTACCGCAGGGAAAATTATTTGAGCAAAATCAGAGGATTCTATCATGCAGAGGATATCATTAAAGTGATTACCGGCGTCAGACGATGCGGCAAATCCAGTTTGATGGAAACGATTGTAGAAGAACTCAAAGAAAATGGTATGGATGATAGTAATATTATTTATTTAGATTTAGACCGACGGGAATATAAAGGAATAAAAACAGCGGATCAATTGGAAAGTGTGATCGAGGAAAAAGGGGCAGTAAAAGGTCTAAAGTATTTATTTATTGATGAAATACAAAACATACCGGGTTTTGAGGAAGTACTAAATGGATTTCGTAGTGAAGGAGACTGGTCTATTTTTATTACAGGCTCTAACTCTTAT
>CAZKOR010000028.1:0-27475 GCA_964554405.1 uncultured Bacteroides sp.
TGAGAAAGACCAATACGATATGGATTATGTGGAGTACCGTATTATCCGAAAGGATGGTGAAATCCGCTGGATTGAGGATTATGGGCATTTTATCCACAGCGAGACTCTGGGTGATATTTTCTATGTATTTGTGGGAGATGCTACGGAAAAGCATCAGCGTAATAAAAGAGAAAAAGAACAGTTGATTCAGGAGCAGCTCAGACGTCTTGAAATCATAGAAGGTCTCAGCATTGACTACGTATCTATTTTTTATGTAGATTTGGATAAAAACTGGATAAAAGCATACCGTGTCAGTTCCCGTTTTGCCAAAACCTTTCCCGAGGAACATATAGTGCGAGAATTTACGGGTTTTGATGCGGACTATATTAATGAATGGGTTTATCCGGATGACAGAGAGTTGGTGAAAGATATTTCCAATCCTGATTTTATTCGTCAGAAGCTGTCTGAGAATAAAGCATTTCATCTCAGTTACCGGATATATAGAGATAATAAAGTGACCTATATACAGCTTCGTGTTGTCAATGTAGGAAGTGAGGATCATATTTCCCAGATTGTTATGGGATATCGTAATATAGATGATGAGATTATACAGGAGATGCAGCAGAAGCGGCTTCTGGCGGAAGCATTAAATGAAGCGACTTTTGCCAACAGGGCTAAGAACCTGTTTTTGTCAAATATGTCTCATGATATCAGAACGCCCATGAATGCGATTGTCGGATTTACGGATTTGTGTAAGAAGCATATTCGGGAAGAGGAAAAAGTGTCCGGATATCTGGATATGATTTCTGCTTCCAGTGACCAGCTGCTCCAGCTTTTGAATGATGTGCTGGAGATATCCAGACTGGAATCGGAAAATGTGCATGTGGAAGAATCGGAATGCAGTCTGGTGGATATTACACATCAGGTACAGATGAATATGATTGCGAAGGCAGCGGAAAAGGATATTACACTTACTCTGGATATTTCCAGATTAAAGCATGATATGGTATCGGTTGACCGTGCCAAACTTACCCAGATTCTTACATGCCTTGTGGATAATGCCGTTAAATACACCAAAGACGGAGGATGGGTTGCGATTACTGTGATGGAAACACAGAAAGAAAGTGAACAGAGTAATCATGTGCCGTATCAGTTTATTGTAGAAGACAGCGGGATTGGTATTGACGAAGAATTTCTGGAGTATATTTTTGAACCTTTTGAACGCGAAAAAAATACAACGCTCAGCGGAGTCCATGGTACGGGACTTGGTTTGACGATTGCCAGGAAACTGGTGGAGAAGATAGGCGGAATGATAGAGGTATCCAGCGTTGTCGGCAAGGGAAGCAAATTTGTTGTGACACTGCCGCTTTATATGTGGGAGAAGTCTGCCAACATTACTGAGTTTAGCGATGAACCCGTCTGCTTTTCGCGGCCTAAAAAGATTTTGATTGTGGACGATAATGAAATCAATCGGGAAATTGAGAACGAAATATTAAAAGATGCAGGATTCCTTGTGGATACTGCTGATGATGGAAGTATTGCGGTAGAAAAAGTAAAACAGTCAAAACCCGGTGAGTACGATTTGATTCTTATGGATATTCAGATGCCGGTTATGGACGGATATCATGCGACGAAAGCCATTCGGGCAATGGATGACAGCAAATTAGCAGGTATTCCGATTATTGCCGTATCAGCCAATTCTTTTGAGGAAGACAAGAAAAAGGCTATAGAATGTGGTATGAATGCACATCTTCCCAAACCGTTAGATACGCATTATTTATATAAGGTTATTCGTCAGTTCCTGAAAGAGGATAAACGAATCGTCAGCATAGAACAGGTTGCGGTTCGTCCGATGAAACAGGAGGAATATCCGTTCCTGGAAGATTTTCTATATGACGCAATTTATATTGCACCGGGAGAAAAAATGCCTCCAAAAGAGATTATCAGGCAGCCGGAGCTTGCAATCTATATTCAGGAATTCGGCAGAGCGGATGATTTCTGCCTTGTAGCGGAATATGATAACGAGCCTATTGGTGCAGTCTGGACGAGGATATTGGCAGGCGATGTGAAAGGATATGGAAATATCGGAAACAACGTACCGGAGTTTGCCATTTCCGTGAAAAAGGATTTCCGCAGACAGGGAATCGGAACGAAACTGATGAAAGAAATGATAGCAGTGTTAAAGATGCGGGGATACGAAAAAGTCTCCCTGAGTGTTCATAAAGATAATTACGCGTACCGGATGTACCGTAATCTGGGATTTCGGGTCATCAAGGTACGCGAAGAGGATTACCTTATGGTATTGGAGTTAGGGCGCTAAGATGACATCGGCTCCGGAAGAATTTCATCCGCATCTTTGCGCTCTTCCGGAGGAAGCGTAATCAGCACTTTTAAAATACGGTTTTTTGATATGCCCTGTGCCTGCATCAGAATACCGTTTTCTAACGTGATGGATTCCTTATCCTCCGGAAGTCTTTCCAGTTGTTCAATCATCAGACCGCCGATAGAATCAAAGTCTTCGGAACTTAAATCCGTGTCCAGCGCATCGTTAATATCATCCAGTTTCATGCCGGCTTCTACAAGGAACGTTCCGGGTTCGGTTTCTACAATGAGTTCTTCTTCATCCTCATCATATTCATCCCGGATTTCACCGACAATCTCCTCAATTAAATCTTCCATTGTAATCATACCGACGGTTGCACCGTATTCACTGAGAACGAAAGTAATATTATGGGATTTTTCCCTCATTTCCATCATCAGGTCTGCGATTTTCTTATATTCATATGTATAATAGGCATTCCGCAGAATTTTTTTGAGTTGAAATTTTTCGGAATCTTTTACCAGAATGAAATCCTTAATATTAATGATTCCAATAATGTTGTCAGGGTCATCCTCGTATATGGGAATTCGTGTAAACATGGAAGCACGAAATGTGGATAATACTTCTTTATAAGTAGAAGTAAGAGGAAGACTTGTCATATGGATTCTTGGAACCATAATATCTTTGGCAACAGCGTCTCCGAAATCGAAAACGTTATAAATCATTTCCCTCTCCTCAGATTCAATCGCGCCGCCTTCATGACTCACATCCACATATGTTTTCAGTTCATTTTCCGAAATACTGGTGTCTTTGCCGTTGGAATTAATATGCAGCAGACGCAATATACCGAGAGATAGCTTGTCTATAATAAAAATAACAGGAGTAAGTATTGTCATCAGGAAACGGATAATACCGCCATAGAACAGGGCAATAGATTCCGCATTGCACATAGCCCATGTTTTCGGGATTATTTCTCCGAAAATCAGGATAGTAAGCGTTAGTATGCCTGTGACAATGCCGACCGCATAACTGCCCCATATTCTGATAGCCAATGTCGTTGCAACAGAAGAAGCGCTGATATTCACAATATTGTTGCCAATCAGAATAGTACTTAACATTTTACTGTATTGTTCAAGGATGGAAAGGACCCGGACGGCACGTTTGGACTCCTCCTGTGCCAGTGTGCGCAGACGCACCTGATTTACCGTTGTAAAGGCAGTCTCAGCCGAAGAAAAGAATGCTGATAATAAAACAAGAACAAATAATGCAATAAGTTGTATGACACCTGTGGTATCCAATGAAAAATTCACTCTCCTTTAGTTAATAATATTGAAATGATTATACTATACATGATAGAGAATATTGTGTCAAGTTTTTCCTGTGTGCGGAATATATATTTAATATCTTTTTAAGAATATAAGAAAATGGAAAGGAGAGTGTTTTTATGGAGAAGAAAATGATAGACAGCAAAAAACTGATTTTTGTATTAAAATGTATGTTGGCTGCTTATCTTGTAACAGCGGGACTTTTACTGCTTTTAGCGCTTATGCTGTATCGTTTTGGACTGTCGGAAAAAGTGGTATCTGTCTGTATTATTTTGATTTACATAGTGGTTACTTTTCTTGCCGGATTTATTGCCGGGAAGAGGGCGGGGGAGAAAAAATTTTTATGGGGACTGGCAATGGGATGTACTTATTTCCTGATTCTGACGGCGGTGTCACTTGCTGTCAACAAAGGAATGGGGGATGATGTGGGCAATCTGGTTACGGTCTTTCTCCTTTGCGGCGGCAGCGGGATGTTAGGCGGAATGCTGAGCTGAAAAAAATACTTTTCATATAGAAAGATATGTGGTATACTGATTCAAGTTATGAAAGTGAAAAGAATATAGATTACAGCAAGGATGGAGGATTAAGATGAAACATATTAAAACATTAACAACAAGAGATTTAAAGGAATCCATGAAAAAAGGCGGCTGCGGTGAGTGCCAGACATCCTGCCAGTCAGCTTGCAAGACATCTTGTACGGTTGGCAACCAGAGCTGCGAACAGGTAAAATAATAAACGGAACGTTTTGTAAGCAGCGATTTGCGTCGCTGCTTATTATAGTGTGTCCGGCGGACGACGCAAAAGATGAATGGAATTAGGAAAGGAAGAAGTTGTTTGATACATCAATACAAAAATAATGGCTACAATATCGTACTGGATGTGAATAGCGGCAGCGTCCATGTCGTGGATGATATTGTTTATGATATCATACCTTTTGTGGAAAAACTGTTGGCAGAGGATGTAACGAAGCGTGAGGACATGCTGTCTCATATTATCCGGATGCATGAAAACGGAGATATTCCGGCAAATCAGGATGTCTCGGAAGGCTTGTTGGAAGAAGCGCTTGAAGAGATTCTGGAATTAAAGGACGCCGGTATGCTTTTTACCGAGGATATTTATGAAAACTATATTGCGGATTTTGCGAATCGGGAAACGGTTGTAAAAGCTTTGTGTCTGCATATTGCCCATGACTGTAACCTTGCCTGTAAATATTGTTTTGCAGAGGAAGGGGAATATCATGGAAGACGGGCGCTTATGAGCTTTGAAGTCGGCAAAAAGGCACTGGATTTCTTAGTTGCTAATTCCGGGAACAGAGTGAATCTGGAAGTGGATTTTTTCGGCGGTGAACCGCTCTTAAACTGGAATGTTGTAAAACAATTAGTCGAATACGGAAGAAGCATTGAAAAAGAACATCATAAAAAGTTCCGTTTTACCTTGACAACAAACGGCATTTTGTTAAATGATGAGATTTTGGAATTTGCGAATCGGGAAATGGGCAATATTGTACTGAGCATAGATGGACGAAAGGAAGTTAATGACAAAATGCGTCCACATCGGGGCGGTCAGGGGAGCTATGATGAAATCGTGCCGAAGTTTCAGAAAACGGCAGAGAGCAGAAACCAGATGAACTATTATGTGCGGGGGACTTTTACCCGCTATAATAAGGACTTTGCGGAAGATGTCAAACAGCTTGCAGACCTTGGATTCAAGCAGATTTCCGTTGAGCCGGTTGTTGCAGGAGAAAGTGAGGATTATGCGCTCAGGGAGGAAGATATTCCGGCGCTGCTTGCGGAATACGATAAGCTTGCTCTGGAATATATAAAAAGAAAGAAAGAAGGAAAAGCTTTTCAATTTTTCCATTTTATGATAGATTTAGAGGGCGGGCCATGTGTGGCAAAAAGACTTTCAGGGTGCGGTTCCGGAAATGAGTATCTTGCGGTTACGCCATGGGGGGATTTTTATCCGTGTCATCAGTTTGTCGGTAATGAAGAATTTCTGATGGGTAACGTCGATGATGGAATTACCCGTACGGATATTAGAGAATCCTTTAAAAACTGTAATGTATATACGAAAGAAAAATGTAAAAACTGCTTTGCAAAATTTTATTGCAGCGGCGGCTGTGCTGCTAATTCTTATCAATTTCATGGAAATATCCATGATGTGTATGACCTTGGCTGTCAGTTGCAGAGAAAACGCATTGAATGTGCAATTATGATAAAAGCAGCATTAGCTTAGAAAGGAAGAGAGAGAAAATGAAAAAAAGTAGAGCTGTTATCAGTCTGATTGTTTTTGTACTGGTGCTTGCAGGTTTGGGATATGTCGCAGCCTTCGGCGTTGGTGCGGACAAGTCAGGCTCTGCCTCCAGTATTAAATTGGGGCTTGACCTTGCCGGAGGTGTTAGTATCACTTATCAGGTTGTCGGAGATGAGGAACCGGACAAGGAGGATATGAGTGATACCATATACAAATTGCAGCAACGTGTGGAAAATTACAGCACGGAAGCACAGGTTTATCAGGAGGGCAGTGACAGAATCAATATTGAAATTCCGGGCGTTACTGACGCCAATGCGATTTTGGCGGAGTTAGGACAACCGGGAACACTGTATTTCATTGCCCAGACAGACAGTGAGGGAAATCTGAATTATACGGAAAATTATGGTTTAGATGCGGACGGCAATTATGTCATAGTACATCAGTTAACCAAGACAATTGACGAATTGATGGCTGACGGTTCCGTTATTTTAACAGGTACGGATATTGCAGGCGCTCAGGCGGGTTCACAGAAAGACCAGCTGTTAAACAATATAGAGTATGTTGTACAGCTTACACTGACGGATGCAGGCACCGAAGCATTTGCAAAGGCTACGGAGAAAGCATATAACTCAGGAGAGTCCATTGCGATTTATTATGACGGTGAGATTGTCAGCGCACCGAATGTACAGGCAGTCATTTCTGACGGCAGTGCAATCATTACCGGGCAAAAAAGCTTTGAAGAAGCGGAGCAGCTTGCCGCTACCATTCGTATCGGTGGTCTGAAATTAGAGTTAGAGGAACTTCGTTCCAATGTCGTAGGTGCGCAGCTTGGTTCTGATGCGATTAGAACAAGTTTACTCGCGGCGGCGGTTGGATTTGCACTCGTTGTTATCTTTATGATTGCTGTTTATTATGTGCCTGGTATTGCGGCAAGCGTTGCCCTTTGCTTGTATACGGAACTTATGGTAATTTTGCTGTATGCTTTTGAAGTTACACTGACACTGCCGGGTATTGCGGGTATTATTCTTTCAATCGGTATGGCGGTAGATGCCAATGTTATTATTTTCGCCCGTATCCGAGAAGAGCTGGCAACGGGCAAGACGGTCCAGTCAGCAGTTAAGATAGGTTTTTCCAAAGCGTTTTCCGCTATTTTTGACGGAAACGTGACAACGTTTATTGCTGCAATAGTATTATTATTAAGAGGAACAGGAAGTATTAAAGGATTTGCACAGACGCTGATGCTTGGTATTGTATTATCCATGTTTACGGCGCTTGTCGTTACTAAATTCCTTTTGAATGTATTATATGCAGTCGGTGTGGAGTCTGTAAAGGCGTATGGTGTGGCAAAAGAAAGAAAGACACTGCCGATATTAGCCAGAAAGAAAGTATTTTTTGCAATTTCTGCAGCAGTGATAGTGATTGGCTTCGTTGTTATGGGTATTAATAAGGGCACAGGAAATTCACCGTTAAATTATAGCTTGGAATTTGTAGGCGGTACTTCTACAACGGTAACGATGCCAAGGGATATGACGATAGAAGAGATTGACGCCGAGGTAGTGCCGTTAATCGAGAATATCACAAATGACGGCAATGTGCAGACGACAAAAGTGGCAGGTTCCAATCAGATTATCATTAAAACAAGGACGCTTGATGTAGCAGAGAGAGAAACATTTACGGATGTCATGGTATCGAACTTCGGTGTAGAGGAAAGTTCCATTACGGCGGAGACAATCAGTGCGACAGTAAGTTCTGAGATGAAATCGGATGCGGTGATTGCCATTATACTGGCTACTATTTGTATGTTGGTTTATATCTGGCTCCGCTTTAAGGATATCCGTTTTGGCGCCAGCGCGGTTATCGCACTTTTGCACGATGTTCTGGTTGTACTCACCTTCTATGCGGTGGCGAGAGTATCTGTCGGTAATACATTCATTGCATGTATGCTGACCATTGTAGGTTACTCCATCAATGCGACAATCGTTATTTTTGACCGTATTCGTGAAAATATGAGAGAAATGGGAAGAAAAGACGATTTAGAGGAAGTTGTGAACAGAAGTATTTCCCAGACATTGTCAAGAAGTGTTTTCACTTCCTTAACAACGTTCTTTATGGTAGCAGCGTTAGAGGTATTCGGTGTTTCCTCTATCAGGGAATTTGCGCTGCCTTTAATAGCAGGTATCATTTGCGGAACGTATTCATCCATCTGTCTGGCAGGCGCTTTCTGGTATTTGCTCCGGACGAAGATGAATAAGGCGGAGAAATAAAAAATTAACCTATACTCAATTACAAGCAATTTTCTATAGAATAAACGAAGGCACAGTCCAAATTGGCTGTGCCTTATGTGTTTTTCTGTTCTGCTTTTCGATTATGGCATTTTATTTTCATAAAATCAAGGATATCAGCCTGGTCCCTGTCATCTAAAAGCTGGTAATAATAAAGAAAAAGCTTTTCCTGCCGTTTAAGGGATTTATATTTCTTAGTGTTTTCAGGTGTACTGATATGCTGCAGAAATTCATTTAAATCATCACCAGCTAATTTGTTTTCCATAGACTCTTTTGTTTGATTCTTACTTATTTTATGAGTGTTATTGATATTATAGTTAATTGAAAACTCCAGAAAATTTTCCAGAGGCACTTTATATAGTTTTGCCAAATTATATAAGGAATTTAATGGAGGCGTTATACGTCCCGTTTCATAGTGCGAATAGGTCTGTCTTGTGATATTTAGCTGTGAAGCAACAAATTCTTGTGAATAATTGTAGAACTTACGAAGCTCCTTTAAGTACATTTCTAAAGTTTTTTCTGGCATAGAACAAATCACTCTCCTCCTTACCAATATCGTAATAGAATGCCCATTCACGAAAGCTTCATTCACAAACGTTATTGTGGTCCATTAATTACCCGTATGTCTATATCTTGTGTGTATTGAAAAAAGTACTTGAAAATATATTCATAATAGCATATTATATATTACAAAAGTATATTTTAAATAGCATATATCCGACGTAAAGCTATCAATAATAGCATATACAAGCTATTAATGAATTTATTGATAAATTACAACAGGTGGATACACAGGAATATCAAAATTTCTGTGACACAAATAAATTTTTAAGAGGAGGAAGAAGAATGAAAGCAAAATTCATTCAAAAAATGATGGCTGGCGCACTGGCGATGACACTCGTTATTGCACCGGCAGTAAGTGTACAGGCTTCCGATACCGGCGGTTCAGGAGCGGGCGGAACAGGAGGTTCACAGTCTAGCAGTACAGAGGAGCAGGTTGTGAAGATTATCGAAGAGAGTGTTTCTGTGAGCGATGATCAGGGTGGCGCTTCTGTAAGCAGCATTGCTGCAATTCCGACTACCAGCTCAGTTGCAGGTGTAAAAACAACTATGAAAGGTGTGTATATTGCAACGGCTGTAGATGGTTCTGTAATTACAACACCGCTTAGCTCAATTGCAGCTGGTTACGGTCTTACAGCAGGAGAAACACCATATGCAAGAATTTATAACATGGATGTTAAGAAAAGTCCTCTTGCAGCAGCGGCTCTTAATTCCGTAGCGCAGTCAGTTGGAGCAACTGTAGGTCCTTATGTCAATGTAGAACTTGGTAAAATGACGAAAGGCAAATTCGGTCTGCTTCCGTCTGACGGAGCGGAAATTAGCGTTAGCTTTGGTATTCCGGCATCTTTTGCACAGCCCGGCAAGACATTTGCAGTTGCATGTGTACGTCCCGGTGGAGCAGTATCTATTCTGAAGGATACTGATGACAACCCGAATACCGTAACCTTTAATACAACAGGCGGTCAGGGCGCGTATGCAATCATCAAGTACTAATTTGATGCATAGGCTTATGGAGACTGGAAGAAGAAAGTGCTTCTTCTTCCAGTATCTTCTGCTGTTTGCTGTACTCATTTTTTGCATTTATCAGTGTAGTATACATAAGATATTTGGATTTTCCCTTTATCCGGACGAATTCGGGTATTGGGCAAGTGCGGCGGAGTGGATTGGGTATGACTGGTCCGAGACTGCATCGATTGGTTCTTATTACTCCTTTGGTTATAGCTTGATATTGGCTCCAATTCTAAAATTATGTCGGGATGGCGTCTTGGCATACCGGATGGCAGTAACAGTGAATATGCTGATGCAGTGTATCTGTATCGTATTATTGTGGGGGATTTTCAGAAGATTGCGTTGTGCATCTGCTGTATGCGGTGAAGATGCGCATATAAAAGAGTCACGTGTGATATTTGCCGTTGGGATTGCGGTATTTTATCCGGTATGGGGGTTTTATGCACAGATGACAATGGCAGAATCTCTTCTTACTTTTCTGTATGTGTTCATCTGTTATCAATTTGTTCTTTTGTTTGAAAAACCGAAAATGATACGCGTAATGTTATTACTCTTATCATTTCTTTATTTATATTTTGTTCATATGCGGACAGTCGCTACAGTATTGGCCGGAATAGCTGTTTTGTTTCTGTATTTGTGGTATATACCGGAGTATCGTAAGTTTTTGATTCCCTGTATTGTTGTCTTAGTGGTTGGAGCGGGATGCGGGATATGGATTAAGAAGCTGGTCACGGGGAGCATTTATGCTGCTGCAGATGCCGCACTTTTATCAGGAAACGATTATGCCGGACAGGCGGAACGGTTAAAGAAACTGCTATCGCCGGAAGGCATTCTCAGATTTTTGATGAGCCTTGCAGGAAAACTATATTATCTGGGCATGGCATCTTTTGGGTTGTTTTATGCGGCAGTCTGGTATTGCGGCAGGCGTGTACTGAAACTTTTTCGGAATATATTTAGACAAGCGAAGAAAGAAGAGTTATTTTTCTTATTTCTCATTCTTTCTATGTTTGGACAGGTTCTTGTTTCCTCCATTTATACGAGTTCGTCCGGCAGACTGGATGGAATCGTATACGGCAGATACAATGAATATCTTCTTCCGGTTTATATTGCTACTGGGGTATTGACACTATTTGAAAGTGGGCACTTGCTGCGATATTTCCTTACGAGCGCAGGAATATCGGCTGGCTTATTCGGCTTTGTCATTTGGAATGTAATACATAGTAAAGCAACGGAAATGTATGGCTTTCATGCGGCGGGACTAAGCTATTTATCGGATGATATAGCTTCTTTTCAAGCTATGCCGGAATTTTGCAGGGCATTTTTTTTCGGATTGTTCTTAATGGCATTTATGACAGGATGTATTGCTTTTGCAAGGAGAAATAAGCAGCTTTTTACGATATGTCCGGTTTTGCTCGTGGAAATAGCATTGATGGTTTGTTTGAGTAAAAAATATACCTGGTACTTTAATGATATAGATTATCAGGATTTAAAGATATACGAATATATTGAAGACAGCAGAGAAAATGATGCTGTCGATGGAGTATCTGTCTGTTACCTATATAGCGGCGGACGTCAATACATTGATTTGATTCAGTTTGCCATGCAGGATGAGTCTATTGCAATAGTGAAGGAGCAGGATAATTCCGGTCAGAAGACGTCTTGCGAAGAATTGGAATACCGATTGCCGGAGGAAGGGTTTCTGATTGCAGATATACGCAGTGAATATTTAAGTGAATTAGAGGAAAGTTATGAAAAGTGCTTAGAAACAGCGTCTTTTGTACTGTTTCAGAGAAAATGAAAGGAATGCAGAAAATGAAGCTGATTATTCAGATTCCATGTTATAACGAAGCGGAAACATTAGAGATTGCGCTAAATGATCTGCCGAAACAGATTGAGGGAATTGATGAAATAGAATACCTGATTATTAATGACGGCAGCCAGGATAACACGGTGGAAGTGGCAAAAAAGTGGGGCGTTCATCATGTTGTGAATTTCAAGCAGAACAAAGGTCTTGCGAAAGGTTTTATGGCAGGACTTGACGGCTGCCTTAGAAACGGTGCGGATATCATTGTAAATACGGATGCTGATAACCAGTATTGCGGTGACGATATTCAAACACTTATTCAACCTATTTTAGACGGAAAAGCGGATATGGTAATCGGAGAAAGACCGATTGATGAAACAGAGCATTTTTCTTATATAAAAAAGAAACTACAGCATTTCGGAAGCTGGGTCGTACGTAAAGCATCCAATACGGATATTCCCGATGCGCCAAGCGGTTTTCGGGCATTCAGCCGAGATGCGGCAATGCGTATTAATGTCGTAAATGACTATACATATACATTAGAAACCATCGTGCAGGCAGGACGTGAAAGAATGGCGATTACAAGCGTGCCAATCCGTACAAATGCTGAACTTCGTCCCTCAAGGCTCTTTAACAGTATTTGGGGATATGTCAAAAAGAGCATGTTGACAATCTTGCGTGCGTATATGATGTACAAGCCGCTAAAATGTTTTACCTATCTTGCAAGCGTACCTATGTTAATCGGACTTATGATAGGATTTCGCTTTTTGTACTATATGGCAATAGGAAACGCCAGCGGGCATGTGCAGTCGTTAATTTTAGGTTGTACCTTAATTATTATTGGATTTTTGACCCTTATGATTGGCTTAGTGGCAGATGTGATTGCTGCCAATAGAAAGCTTTTGCAGGATACACAATACCATGCAAGGCGTTCGGAATATGAAGCGATTTATTTGCAGCGGAAAATGGAAAAAGAAGCAGTCAGGACATACCGTGTTATCAGTAATGAAGAGGTGGCACCGCTTGCGGAAGCCGGTGAGGGTTAAGTTGAAAGAATAAATTCTGCTCATTCAAAGTTCCCACAGCTGAAATGTGTCGGTTGGATAATAAAGTGTGTTTTGGTTGATGAATTTTGAGTGTGGTTCATTTTAAATTGAGATTATCTCCTTCTGTTTGCGGTTGTGGGAATTTTGAATGAGCGGAAATATTTGGTCATAGATTAGGAAAAGTACCTTGACAATTTCATACTTTATATTAGATGCCAGCCTAAAAGATGGTTCTTCAAAAAGGATATTTTGAAATACAGTTTTGGCGCTAAATTATAATAGACTTTGCATCATGATTATGGTATACTGATTACAACTTAACAACTTGTTACCTTAAGCGGAGGTGAATATTATGCCTAGTAATGCAGAAATTGCAAAGGATACTATTGAACAGTTTAAGAAAATCCAACGGTATATGACAGCTGCAAAAAAAGAGAATGCTGTAGAAACATATTCTATATTAAAAGAAGAATATCTCTCTTTAAAAGCATTACTTAATGTTATCGGTGTAAATCTGATAGATATTGATTTAGTTAAGGAATAAATAGTAAGCGGAACAGATTTAAAAATAAGAATCCTGATATAAAGTATGAAATTGAACCATGAAGGTGAGATGGAAGAATACTTTATGTCGGGATTTTTTTGTATGAGAAAATCGTAGATAGAATAGGAAAGAAAAATGAATCAGAAGAAAAAATTGCTTGTAACAGCTTCCACATTTCCGAGATGGGAAGGCGATACAGAGCCACGATTTATATTGGATTTATCTTCTCATATGACAGATGAATTTGATGTCACGGTATTAGTTCCTGCAGCGCCGGGGGCAAAGGATAGGGAGATTTTGGAAGGTGTAGAAGTAATACGATATCATTATTTTCCAATCCATAAATTTGAAACGCTGTGTTATCCGGGGGCGATTGTCCCAAGGATAAAGGAAAAGAAGATTAGGATATTGTTAGTTCCATTCCTATTTGTTTCATTATATTTCCATTTATTCAAACTTTTACCACATTTTGATATTGTACATGCTCATTGGCTGATCCCACAGGGAATCGTACAGTCTTTTTTTAAGAAACCTTATATTGTGACAGGGCATGGCGGGGATGTGACATCCCTGAATAAAGGTATTCTTAGAAAATTAAAGATAAGATGCTTGAAAAAAGCAAAGCATGTTACGGTAGTCTCTGAGCATTTAAAGCATAAAGTACAGGTACTGGCGTCGGAAATCAATCCGGATGTCATTTCAATGGGAGTGGATCTCTCTAAGTTTGGTAAGCAGTATCATGTGCCGAATTATTTTGGGCAGGAAGATAAGAAAGTTATTCTGTTTGTGGGAAGACTGGCTGAAAAAAAAGGAGTTACTTATTTGATTGAAGCGATGAAGGGTATAAATGCTTTGCTGGTGATAGTGGGAGATGGACCACTTAGGGAGAATTTGAAAAAACAAGCAGTGGAGCTGAAGGATAGAGTTGTTTTTTTGGGAGCAAAAAGCCATGAAGAGTTAAAAGAAGTTTATGCATCGGCAGATATTTTTGCGGCACCTTCTGTAACAGCTGGGGATGGGGATCAAGAAGGACTCCCTACTGCTATTATGGAGGCCATGGCATCCGGACTGCCTGTTGTGGCAAGCAATTCAGGTGGAATTTCGAGTCTAATAGAGCAAGGTGTAAGTGGAATATTGTGTGAGGAAAAGAATGTACAGCAACTGGTTAATGGGATAAACAGACTTTGTAATGATATTGTTTTTTTTCAGGAAATTGAAAAAAATGAATTAGTCATTATAAAAAAATATGATTATTGCGTATTGGCCAAAAAATATGTGGATATTTTGAGGAATATTAGATTATGAGCCAAAAACAAGGTTTCTTAATAAAAAAAGATAGTGGAAAGATTATAGTTAATGCAGAAAAAACAACTTCTATTTTAACAAATCAGTTGTTAACGGATTTTTTGGTGGATAATTCCCGATATCTTAAAGGGAAGTTGTTGGATTTAGGATGTGGTGAAAAACCTTACAGATTGATTTACGATGATGTTTGTGAAAGCAGTATAGGCATGGATGTAGAAACATGTAAACATGAACAGAAGTATGTGGATGTTTTTGCCAGTGCAGATCAAATTCCATGCGAAGACGCTTCGTTTGACGCTGTTCTATGCACAAATGTGTTGGAGCATGTCGCCAATGCAGGAAAAGCGTTTCAAGAGATTTCCAGAGTGTTGAAAATGGAAGGATACCTGATTGTTGCAGTGCCATTTTTATATCCTGTCCATGAAGCTCCTTATGATTATTATAGGTATACAAAATACGGGATAGAGCATCAGTTGAAAAAAAACGGATTTATAATTAAGCATAGTATGCCATGGGGCGGAGTTGGAATGTTATTGTGCGTGTATCTCCATTTGTTTTTAGGAAAAATGATAAAAATAAAATGCATTAACAAGTTTTCATGTCTTATACAGAAAATAACATATTGTATTATAAAAAAATGTTGCTATAAAAATCTACTTGAAGGAAAGGGAAAGATTAATCAAATAATTACGCTGGGTAATTTGGTAATTGCACAAAAGTGTAATTGATAGAAACAGGATATGAGCAATAAATCTAAACATAGAAGGAGATTAATAAGTAAATGAGCAAAATTCCTAAAAAAATACATTTTTGTTGGTTTGGCAGAGAAGAATATCCGGAACTAATCCCAAAATGTATTGATTCATGGAAAAAGAAGCTTCCTGATTATGAAATAAAATGTTGGAATACAGAGAATTTTGATGTGAATATCTGCCAATATACAAAAGAAGCATTTCAGGTTAAAAAATATGCATTCGTGAGTGATTATGTAAGGCTATATGCCTTATATAATGAAGGCGGAATTTATTTGGATACAGATGTTGAAGTAATAAAAAGTCTTAATGATTTATTGGATGATTCGGCATTTTCTGGATTTGAAAAAAATGATCAGACAGTGGCGACATATATATTCGGGAGTGAACAAGGAAACCCGATATTTAAAGAGTTTTTGGATTATTATGAAGATAAGTCCTTTATCCTGCCTAATGGTGAATATGATTTGACACCTAATCCTTTTCCTGTAACAGATATTTGTGTAAAGCGTGGACTGTTGTTGAATGGAAACAAACAAAAACTTGATTATATTACGATATATCCGAGAGATTATTTTTGTCCTTATAACCGGGCAACCGAAGAGTTAAACATAACTGAAAATACATATTGTATACATTATTTTAATGGCTCTTGGATTAGTGATAAGAAAAAGAAAATTATATTTACAAGAAAGCAAATCATACAAAAATATGGAAAGTTGGCAGGGTATGTTTATTATGGATTCGGAGTGTGGAAGATTGAAGGATTTCATCAATTCATAAATGAATTCTCTCATTTAATAAAAAGATAATTATTAAGCGTTTGGAGAAATGTATGAAAATTATAGCATTCTATTTACCACAGTTTCATAGGCTTGAGGTTAATGACAAAAACTGGGGGCTAGGATTCACAGAATGGGAAAATGTAAAAAAAGCAAAAGGTTTATATAGGGACCATGTACAACCCAAAATTCCGTACAGAAATAATTATTATGATTTGGAAAATACAGATACCATTAAATGGCAGTGTGAACTTGCAAATCGATATGGAATATATGGATTTTGTTTTTATCATTATTGGTTCAACGGAAAACCTATTATGGAAAAACCAATTGAAAATTTGCTAAAGGATCCAAGTATAAAGATAAATTATTGTTTGTCATGGGCAAATGAGAGTTGGTACAAAAAAACAAAGTTAAGGAAAGAACTTATATTGAAACAAGAATATGGGGATCAGGAAGAATGGAAAAAACATTGTCAATTTCTTTTGCCCTATCTATTGGATAAGAGATATATAAAAATTGATGGTAAACCGATATTAATTGTTTATCGTCCTGAATTAATTGATACATTAGAAAAAATGTTGACATATATCAATAATTATATGTCTGAACATGGAGTGGGAGAACTTTGCTACATATATCAATATAATAAGTATAACCACCAAAAGGATAAAGGAGGGGAGCTATTTTCATATGGTATAGAATATCAGCCTACCTATTCGAAATATAAGCAAATGCGGACTCCTCTTATGATGATTAAAAAAATGAGTAATTTACTATTTGCAAGAGATAAGGCGAATTATAGTAGATTTCCTCTTTTATCTTTAAGCTATGATTCTACGTGGAAACGTATATTGAAACATTCGCCGGCTGATTCAAAAATGTTGCCAGGAGCCTTTGTGAATTGGGATAACACTCCACGATACGGTAAGAGAGGTAGCTTCTATTATAATTATTCGGTAGAAAAATTTGAAAAGTACCTAGCATTACAGATAAAGCATACAAAAAATGTTTATAAGAAAGACTTCTTGTTTCTGTTTGCATGGAATGAATGGGGAGAAGGAGGATATTTGGAGCCGGATGAGAAAGAAGGATATGCCAGATTGGAGGCTGTGAAAAAAGCATTAGAAAAATACTAGCGTGTTTATATAATTTGTATATTGAATTAATGGATTATAAACAGCTTGAGTAGTTTTCTCAAAAATAAGCTGTTAATAATGTTATTGATAAAAGATTATATTTTGAAGAAAGTGAAGGGGAAGAATTGATTATTATAAGCTTGGGAAATGGTTTAGGAAATCAGATGTTTCAATATGCATTATATTATAAATTGAAAAAACTTTATCCTACTCAAAGCATAAAGTTAGATACCGAATACGCTTTCCCAAAAGCGCATAATGGAATAGAAGTAGAAAGAATTTTCAATTTACAAAGCGAAAAGGCAAGCCGGAGTGAAGTAAAAGAGCTTATTGACAGGAAGCTTGTCGGAGAAGATGAAAATATACTTATCAAATTGATACGTGAAATACGGAAGAAAATGGGATTACATAAAAGAAGCTATTTGGCGCAACATGATTATACGAAGTATTATCCCCAATTTTTGAATCTTAATCTTAGTCGGTCTTACTACCTTTTTGGACCGTTTTGTAATTCTCTATACTTTTGTGATATTGAAGAGGAAATTCAACAAATTTATACTTTTCCGGCATTAGACGAAAAAAATAGAAAATGGTTGGATTTAATTAATCAGAATATCTGTGTATCTATTCATATTCGTAAAGGGGATTATTTACAATTTAATATGGGGTGTTTAACAAATGATTATTATATGAAAGCAATATCATATATTAAAGAAAAATTAAAGAATCAAAAAATTGTATTTCTTGCTTTTTCAGATGATGTTGCATATGTCAGGAATAATTTTGGATGGGTAAAAAATTTGTATATTGTTGAAGAAAATACAGGTATAAATAGTTATAGAGATATGCAGCTTATGAGTTTATGTACACATAATATTAATGCAAACAGTACCTTTAGCTTTTGGGGAGCATATTTAAACCGAAATCCTAATAAGATTGTTATTGCACCTGTTCAGCCTGTGAATAGATGCAAATATCCATTTACGTGTGAAGGGTGGATAATGATATGAGATAATTTACTTAATTAATACATTTTGATTATTAATTATATAAAGATGCTTAGAAAAGAAATTATAAAAACAAGCCGGAGAATGGAAGTAATAGTGATGACTGCTTAGGAGGATAACCTTTAATAATCATAATATGAAATTTCGCTCTTTGTGGAATCGGTAAAAGTTTTCAGAAGGGGTGAAATGAGAACTGATAACTTTTGTAAGCATGTAAGTAAATTTAGGAAGTATACAGAGGAAAGATAATGAAAATAAGTATTGTAACACCTGTTTATAATGGTGAAAAATTTATTGAACATTGTATTATGTCTATAAAAAAGCAAAAATTTACTGATTATGAACATATCATAGTAGATGGGGGATCAACAGATAGGACAATAGAAATTATAAAAAAATATGAAGGCTCATATCCAATGAAATATATTTCTGAACCTGATGGAGGAATGTATGACGCTGTTTGCAAAGGTTTTGACATGTCAACAGGGGATATTATGGCATGGCTTAATTATGATGATATGTATATGGATAATGCTTTCGAGATTATTAATACAGTTTTTGAGCAGACAGCTGTGCAGTGGATTACTGGTATACCGCAAATGTATGATAGTAATGGAATTATATATTATACTTCACCAATTATTCCTATTTATTTTAGTTGGGCAATAAAATATGGATATTCAAGTAGTGTTGGATATATTCAGCAGGAGTCAACTTTTTGGCATCGCAATTTATGGAATCTTTCAAATGGCAGCAGAATAATGAGGTCATATAAATTGGCAGGTGATTACTGGTTGTGGAGAGAGTTTGCCAAATATGCAGAGTTAAGAACAATAGATGTACCATTAAGTGGATTTAGAAAACATAAAGGACAATTGTCTGAGAATGTGGAAGGTTATAGAAAAGAAATAGGACATGTATCTTTTATTAAGAAAATAATTGGCAAGGTATTTTTAAGGCTTTTAGAAATTATATATGTTTTTTTTGATTCAAAGAAAATCATACATATGTATGAATATTATGAATAATTTTATAGATTAATTATGGAAAAGGATAATTTGTTATATGGATTTTTGAAAGTATGTGTATGTTCGATAAGTGAAAGGTGAAGGTTAAATAGAAATGTTAAAAAAGAAAATTTCATTTTTGGGATGCTTATTTTTCTTATTCTTTTTTTATATTAGACAAATAAGTGATTTGGTGATGCCGACTATCTGCATGGATGAGATTGGATACTGGGCCAATGCAGCATTTTGGAATGGTTGGAACTGGTCAAGTGTTATGAGTAATTTTGCACCTTATTATTCTTATGGTTACAGCATAGTTTTGTTTTTATTAATGAAATGTTTTAAAGATCCTTTTCTGCTTCATCAAGCAGCAATTATAGTCAATATTGTTATGATAATATGTGGATATTGTATTATGACTCGAATTGTGAAGAGGTTTTTCTTTCAGGTAAATGAAGAAGTAAGAAATATTATTTGTCTTATTCCGTTCTTTTATCCGAGTGTTCAGCATCATACACTGGTCGCATGGACAGAAACTTATTTACTATTTCTGTTTCTTATTAGTATTGTATTGCTGATAAGAGTGTTTGAGAAGAGAAAGACCATATATTATATCCTGTTTGCGCTGGTTTTGATGGATATGTATATTACACACCAACGAAGTATCGCAATTGTTATCTTAGGAAGCAGTTTAATACTTACTATGACCATATTAAAAAGGGATAGATGGAAACAAACCGGCATTTTTATAGCGGTTATTATATTATGTGTTGTGGGCAGCTCATTGATGAAAAAATCAATATATAAAAATGTATATACAGATTTAGTGATTGAGAACGAGACAGATGAAGAGCAGGAGTTGAAATATTTAAATGATTATCAGGGACAAATAAGAAAAGTTCAATATATTTTTAGTAAAGAGGGATTTGGTAATTTATTAATTAGCTATATAGGAAAAATATATTATTTTATAATTGCCTCATTCATGATAGGCGGTATGGGGTTATGGTATTTGATTTATGGAATTATAAAATATTTTAGAAGGAAGGACTATAATAATCTGGAAGGATTTGTATATTGTTATATTCTTGGAGCATATTTAGGAACAACGCTTATAGCAGCTGTTTTTATGATTGCTCCAAGTAGGTTAGATACAGTTGCTTATGGCAGATATACGGAATGGATTGGAATAATTATAATAACTTTTGGATTATTTAATTTGTTATTATCAAATATAAAAGAAAAAGCGAAGATAATCTTCCCTCAGATAATCTTTAGTCTAATTTTCTTATTAGTATTTGAGAATTATATTGAAAAATATAATATTTCAAGTTATTTTCCAACCTGTTCACAAATATTCCGCTATTTTGCATTTCAAGTTGCAGACACCAAGGGGATGTTAATGTGTATGACAGAAACAATGATAACAGGCGGAATAATTATTGGCATTTTAACATTAGTAGAACATTCATATTTAAAAACAATTTTTATGACTGTTTTATTGATTTGTTTTTGGACAAATATTACGAAGCCAGCAATTGATGGTATTTTTTCTTTACAGCATGAAAGTGAGGTACGACCAATTGTGGAGTATATACAGGAGACATCGGATATGCAGATTTATTATTTATATGATGATTCATCATGTAATATGAGCAATCTTTGGACAGGGAGCATTCAATATCTTTTATTAGATAGGAGTTTGTATTGTATTAAGGATATAACCAGGGTCAAAGATGATCCACTCGTTATTATATGTGAAAATGCTTTGGTTCCACAGGGGTATATTGTGGAATGTGAAACAGCATTGTATAAAGTGATACGAAAGAATTTTTAAATGAATAAAAATATTGTAAAGACAAGAGTCTTTTATAGCAAAAGGTAAGCATGAAATGGATAGAATTAGAAGAATATTGGGTAAAGAAAAAAATAGTATGGTATCCAATATGATTGTTAGTGGAATATGCAAACCAATTTCTATGATTATCAGCTATGTATATGTACCTATAGCATTAAATTACCTTGGAATTGAAAAATATGGTGTTTGGTCAATTATACTAACAATTCTTTCTTGGATTAGTTACTTTGATATAGGAATAGGGAATGGGCTTCGAAATAGATTAACTGAGTCCTTAAGTCGTAAGGATGAAGAGAGTAGAACTTTGGTTTCATCTACATATGCTTTTACTGCAGTGATTATGGGAATAGTGTCAATAGTCTTTGCCATAGGAACTTCATTTCTTGACTGGAATCGAATATTAGGAGTAAAAAATCCGATTAATAATCTTGGGATGGTTATTATTATAAGTACTATTTTTGTAACAATTAATTTTGTTTTATCAATATGTAAAAACGTATTATATGCGTTACAAAAGGCAGCAAATGTTAGTTGCATGGAACTGCTGATTCAGCTTTTAAATATGGGCGGCATTCTTTTTGCTAAGCAATATTTTGAAAGCAATTTATTTATTATGGCCGTTATATATGGGGGCTCGATGATAATTGTAAATTTATTTACGAGCTTATTTGTTTACTTAAAGAATATAGAGGTTAGACCAGGGTACAGATACATAAATATTGACGCTGGTAAAAATCTTATGAATTTAGGCGTGCAGTTTTTTATAATACAGATATGTGCATTGATTTTGTTTGCCACAGATAATTTAATTATCTCTTATCTTTATGGCGCTGCGACAGTTACGCCGTACAATGCTGTCAATAAAATTTTTAATGCTATTATCGGAATTTATACAGCTTTATTGGCACCAGTATGGAGTGCGGTTACAAAAGTTAAGACAGAAAAAAATTATGATAAATTGGCGAAATTGATTAAAAAACTTCAATTAGCTATGATTCCTTTTGCTTTGAGCACTGTATTACTAATGTGTATTTTTAGACCGATTATGCGATTGTGGCTTGGGCAAGATTTAGATTATAGTACGAAATTAATATGTATGGGAGGAATATATTGTTTGATGAGTATCTGGTGTAATACTTATGCCAGTGTGGCAAATGGCTTAGAGTTATTGAAAATATCGACGAAGACTGCGGTAGGTCAGGCAATTATCAATATCCCTTTATCAGTTTTTTTTGCCAAAACGATGAATATGAATAGTGCTGGTGTTTTAGCTGGTACAGTACTTAGTATGTCTATTGCTGCGATTGTAATGCCAATTGCGGTTCATAGTGAAATTAGAAAAGACAGGAGGAAACGGTATGGAAATTCCGGTTTATAGACCATCATTAAGTGGTAATGAAAAAGTATATGTAGACGATTGCGTAGATTCATGTTGGATTTCTTCTAAGGGAAAATATAATAAATTATTTGAGGAAGAGTTTGCAAAGTATATAGGTGTAAAATATGCAACTACGGTATCTAACGGAACACTGGCATTGCATTTGGCATTGATGGCTTTAGGGATTGGAAAAGGCGATGAAGTGATAGTACCTACATTTACATATATTGCATCAGCAAATGCAGTTAAGTATACAGGTGCTGAAGTCATATTTGCAGAGGTGCTTGAAGATTCATGGCAAATAGACCCGGAAGATGTCAAAAGAAAAATTACAGATAGAACGAAAGCAATTATGCCAGTTCATTTATATGGACATCCTTGTGATATGGAAGCAATTATGGATGTTGCAAAACAATACAGGTTATTTGTAATTGAGGATTGTGCTGAGGCAATCGGATCGGAATATGAAGGTAAAAGAGTTGGTTCTTTTGGAGATATTGCAGCATTTAGTTTTTTTGGAAATAAGACAATTACCTGCGGCGAAGGTGGAATGGTGTTAACAGATGATAAAACTTTATTTGAACGAGCAGTTCATCTTAAAGGCCAAGGATTAGCGGGACACAGAGAGTATTGGCATGATATTATCGGTTACAATTATCGAATGACAAATATTGCTGCGGCAATTGGATTGGCACAACTGGAACAGATAGATTCATTTATTGAGCGTAAAATTGAAATTGCCAATATTTATAAACAACTTTTAAAAAGGTGCCCAATAAAAGTGCTTTCTGCAGTTGGATCCGTGAAGTGCACTTATTGGATGGTTTCAATATCGTGCAATGATCTAGATGACAGGGATCAGCTGAGAGAATTTTTAAAAGAAAGGGGAATAGAGACCCGGCCTACGTTTTATCCGATTCATATGATGCCCATGTATGATAAAAAATACCAACGGATGCCGGTAGCGGAGAAACTTGGATGGTCTGGTATAAATTTACCTAGTTATCCTGCGCTAAAGGACGAGGAAATAGAATTTGTTTGTAATAATATTAAAGAATTTTTTTCTTTAAAATAGGTAGAGGGTATTATGGATGGTGTATCGATTATAGGATGTGGAGGTCACGCAAGAAGTGTTGCAGATATAATTTTGGATAATTGTGAGTCTACGAATCTGGTTTTTTATGATAAATATGCGAAACCAGAAGAAAAAATGTTTGCAGGGAAATATGCAGTGTATACATTGGATTTCAATACTGATTTTAAATATAAAAACATTTTTATTGCAATCGGGAATAATGGAGCGCGTAAAGATTTTGTATCAAATAGTCTAGCTGATTCAGAACTGAAAGAGATTTCTGTGATATCAAAAAGGGCTTATATAAGTAAATGGTCAAAAATTGATAAAGGAGTATTTATAGCAAACGGTACTCACATAGGACCTGAGGCTTCTATAGGAAGTTTTTCAATTATTAATAACGGTGCAGTTGTGGAACATGAAGTTGAAGTTGGGGCGTTTGCACATATTAGTGTTAATGCAACAGTTTGTGGAAAGTGCAAAATAGGTGAAGGGGTTTTTCTTGGAGCGGGTTCTATTGTAAAAGATAAAGCATGTATATGTGATAATGTTATTATTGGAGCAGGTGGTGTAGTTATCAGCGATATTAGTATTCCTGGTATCTATGTTGGGAATCCTGTAAAAAGAATAAATGAAGGAATGTGAGAAGATGAATTGCCTATTATGTGGAAGAAATGGACATGAAATTTTTAAAGGTATTTTACTGGCAAAGTATTCAGTTCAGTATTTTCAGTGTCATCATTGTGGACTTGTCTTTATAGAGAGACCATATTGGTTGGAAGAATCCTATAAGGATTCTATTTCTTGTATTGATACAGGCGCTATGAGTAGAAATATAAGGAATGTGTTATTCACTAATATACTTATTGATAAAAAGTTTAATCGGGGGGGGACATTTCTCGATTATGGTGGCGGATATGGTGTATTTACCCGCATGATGCGCGATATTGGGTATAATTGGATGTGGATAGATAAATACGCCCATAATTTGTTGGCGAGAGGATTTGAATATCAAGGCAAAGAAAAGTGTGAGTTAGTCACAGCTTTTGAATTGTTTGAGCATTTTGCCGAACCAGAAAAGGAAATGGAAGTGCTTTTTAGTTTATCAGATAATATTCTTTTTTCTACGTTGCTATACGATAAGGAGTTTTCAGACTGGTGGTATTATGTTCCTGAAGCAGGACAGCACATAGCTTTTTACAGCGAAAGGACATGCAGGTATATTGCAGCAGATTATGGAGTTAACTATTATCATTTGTGCGATGATTTGCATCTTTTTACAAAAAATGTTTAAGCAATGGCTTCATAAAGTTATTTTTTAATAATCATTGCAGATGGTTTATTCAATTTTTTTTAATTATAAGAATTTGAAATATGATAAAAGCGCTGCAGATATGGAGAAAATGATTAAGTATATGAAGATGTAATGTATACATGGAAAATGTATCATATCAAGTTTTAGAGAGGTGAGGATGAAAAATATAAAAGTTGCGATTTACTCAGAAGGTTTTATTGGATGGGGCGGCGGCAGAGACTTTATTGCTACTATTGCTGAGGGATTGGAAGCATCAGACAATGTTGATACGGTTTTATTGATAACAAGGCTCTCGTTGTTAGATAAACTTTTAGGAAGAATAAAAGACTTTATTAAAAGTAAAGGTGATTGGCCATATTTCTGTAAATTATATAACAGAAGAAAAGCAAATGAAAAGCTATTAAAAGTAAGTGAGCCGTTATTGATTGAAACATTTCGTTTTTGTTCGCCTAATACAAAAGTAATTAAATATGTGCATAGTGTTAACCGGTACATCAATACGCGCACAGATAAATTAAAAAAGTGTATAAGAAAGAATGGAATTGATATTATATTACCACAAATTGAGGTTGGTGCTGAAGATATAGGAATTCCTGTAATAGGATATTTATTTGATTTTCAGCATAAATATTTACTGGATTTTTTTTCAAAGGAAGAAATTACATTAAGGGATGGGAATTTTAAAAGACAGATAGAAAATTCAAAATATTTAGTAGTTAATGCTAAAGATGTAAAAAAGGATATTTATAAATATTTTCCTGAATATAAAGGAAAAGTAATTGTTCTTCCTTTTAAACCATTTCAGACATTAAGTGTTAATGAACAGACTAATTTAGATAAGTATGAGCTCCCGGAAAAATATTATATTATTTGTAATCAGTTCTGGATTCATAAGTCACATAGACTTGCTTTTGCAGCACTAGAGAAATTATTTAACGAGGGGCATACAGATATACATTTAGTGTGTACAGGAAAAATGGAGGATGCGCGTTTTTCGCAATATATTCAGGAACTAAAAGAATATCTTTTTGGATTAAACTGTAAAAATAATATTCATTTAGTAGGATTTATTCCAAAGAAAGACCAAATACAAATAATGGATAGAGCAATTGCGTTGGTACAACCTACATTATTTGAAGGAGGACCAGGAGGCGGGGCAGTATATAATGCCTTATGTTTGGGAATGCCATGTATTGTATCGAATATAAAGGTCAATTTAGAAATTACTGGGTATGAAAATGTATATTATTTTAAAACAAATGATGCAGATGACTTGGCAAAAATGATGCTTGAGCATATTAATGATAAGCATTTAAATAAAGAAGCAGTAAGAAGAAAAAACGTACAAAACAAGAAAGAATATGCGGATGAATTAATAGGACAATTATTTGAAATTATAGATGATTATAAAAAAGTTTATAATTAGTTGTGAGAAATTGAATGAATGAAAAAACAGGTACTAGGCATAAGTCTTGAAGAAATAGTTTAGCTTGAATTATTCATAAGGAAATTATAAATGAAAATCCTAATCCTAATCCTCTAGCTATGCTGAGGAGAATATCTTTTACATGGAAAGTAGGAATTACGCTTTCAGCATATTGCTCAAGGATCAGAAGAAGTTAGTATCATCTATTGTGATGGATATTTTTCGATTGATGCATAAATATTGAAAGTAGAGTTTAAACAGGGCTATAAAGCCAAATAGGTGATAGATATATTTTGTGTTTTATTTACATGAGAAATAAAGTATGAGGTATTCATGAAGAGGAGCAGAGGCAAACAATATGAAAGAACTTAAGAGAAATAAACAAGCAACTATATATATTTTTTTTCATAATGATGCTGATAACAATTGCTAGCAAAAAGAATTTACATGTAGATGAAATGTGCAGTTACATCTTATCCAATAATGTAGGAAGTATTAATATGACCTTTGAAGAGGGATACACATATATGCCCGCTGAACAGGTTTACCTTGATGGTATTACCGTTAATGATGTATCTGGAATATTCAACTTTGCGAATGTATGGAAAAATCAGACTAATGATGTACATCCGCAGCTTTATTATTTTATCCTGCATATCATTTGTTCATTTAATGCTGGTAAATTCAGTGTATGGTAGAGAGAGTTTTAAGTTTTGTGTAAACTCAAAATCTGATATAAGATATGTGAATAGTTATTTAAGGAGCGGATGCCGGATTTTCGGATTCTGCCCCTTACTTGTATTATATAGGCGATTCCTGCGCTGTCAATAAAAACTGCTTTTTTACAGATTTCTATTAGAGAGCCTTTCCTCAAAATAAATTTCTAACTGGGAATGTATCTGTCCCCAGTCCTGACGGTGTCCAGTCCATTTCTTCGTGATATCCATCATCGCCAGATACAGCATCTTTAGCAGGCTGTCATCGGTCGGAAATACGGTTTTTGATTTGGTTACCTTGCGAAGCTGGCGGTTAAAGCCTTCGATGGCGTTAGTCGTATAGATGAGCCTCCTGACGGCCTCCGGATACTTGAAATAGGTGGAAAGCGTTGCCCAGTTGTCATGCCATGATTTATATATCTTGGGATATTTGGCATCCCATTTGTCTTTGAACAGCTCCAGTTCATTTAAGGCTGTTTCTTCTGTTGGGGCAGCATACACCAGTTTTAGGTCTGCCATCAGTTTCTTGATGTCCTTATAGGAAACAAATTTCGTGGAGTTCCTGATCTGGTGGATGATACACTGCTGGATTT
>CAZKOR010000029.1:0-26881 GCA_964554405.1 uncultured Bacteroides sp.
CGCCTGCTTTTGCATACATTTCTTTTGCTGCTTCGTATCTTTCTTTCTGTGTCATAGTCCGTTCTCCTTTTCTTTATATTATATTTAATATACCATTCTCCTATCTATTTTAACAGGTCTTTGACTTTCAAAAAACAGGACCTTATTTGCACATTCTCTGATGACACCAGACAGTCTTTTATGCTATAGTGGTAGTATATCTGAAAAAAGAAAGGTTTGCAATGATATGCATCAGGAATTACTAAGGCATCTTCAGAAAATCACAGAAGAAGAACAGGCGATATTGAATGGCGCACAGGATATCAAAAAGGAACTTTATACGTCACATAAAGACTTTGTCATTGACAGTCAGAAACTGCTGCAAAAAGGACGTTTAATTGAAATACGCCCGCATACCAGATTTGTCCACTTTCCGAAGCACCGTCACAACTATGTGGAAATGGTCTATATGTGCAGCGGCAGCACAACGCATATCATCAATGATAAGGAACGCATTACATTACAGGAAGGCGACCTGCTTTTCTTAAATCAAAATGCGACTCAGGAGATTCTGCCCGCCGCAGAACATGATATCGCTGTTAATTTTATTATTCTGCCCGCCTTTTTCGACCGTGCCTTTTCCATGATTGAAAAAGAAAACATCCTGTATGATTTTCTGGTATCCGCCCTGTCCGGAGATGCTTCCCATTCCAGTTATCTGCATTTTCAGGCAAAGGAGATTCTGCCCGTACAGCATTTGGTTGAAAATATGATATGGACATTAATCTATAAAAAAACAGGCACAAACACCATCAATCAGACGACGATGGGGCTTTTGTTCATGAATCTGTCTTTTTTTGCAGAATCCATCAATCAGGATGACCCGCATCAATACGAGCAGAATCTTGTTTTTACTGTCTTAAAATACATAGAAACGCATTATAAAAACGGAACGCTGACGGAGATTTCGGAAGAAATGAAACAGCCTGCTTATTATATCAGCCGTTTGTTAAAGCGGCATACTGACTCCAATTTTAAAGAACTGTTACAGCAGAGGAAACTGCAGCAAGCCGCTTATCTGCTTTCGCAGACGCCGCTTTCCGTAGAGCAGATTATGGAGAATATCGGATATGATAACAGCAGTTACTTTTATCGGAAATTTCGCGATAAATATGGATGTTCTCCGAGAAATTACAGAAAGACTTGCAATTCCGGGGCTATGTCACTAAAATAAGTATCAGGCAATATGAGCTGTCATATTACCATTAAAAATAGGGCTTGGAAAGGAAAATGTTTTATGTTTGGAGCGTTACTTAATTATGAACAAAAAAATCAAACTCTCACACTTCATTATGAAAAACAAACTGCGCAGATACAGGTCATAACCGACAAAATAATCAATGTATTTGTACCATACCATACAACAGACCACCGTTCCAAAGCGGTTGAAAACATGCCGGAATGCCCGGTTTCTTTTACCGTAAACAAAACAGATGATGTTCTTATGATAACAACTGATTTTTTAATCTGCAAAGTCTACGATAACTTTATGATTGATTTTTATGATAAAAAGGGGACGCTTCTCTGCGCCGACTATCGTGGAAAGAGAGTTCCGCGTTTTGAAATAGAGGAATCTTTTGCCGCTTTCATAGCGCAGGAAGGTCATAGTATTGATACCGCCAAACATCAAAATGATACGGTACAATGTATCAAAAAACTGGATATAAATGACTGTATCTATGGCCTTGGCGATAAAACGGGCGTTTTGAACAAACGGTATTATGAATATGAAAACTGGAACAGCGATATCCCGGACCCGCATGAGGACAGCTTTAAGTCGCTCTATAAAAGCATTCCGTTCTTTACTATATTAAAAGAAAGCGGCGTCTATGGCATTTTTTATGACAATACATTCAAAAGTTATTTTAACTTCGGCAAAGAAAATGATAATTACTACAGTTTCGGCAGTGACGACGGCAATCTGGATTATTATTTTATCGGCGGTGAGTCCATGCCCGAAATTGTTTCCGGTTATACTTATCTGACGGGTCGTATGCCCCTGCCTCCCAAATGGACTCTTGGCTATCACCAGTCCCGCTGGGGATATGACAGTGAGGAAACATTCCGCCATCTTGCCTCCAAAATGAAAGAACACCGCATTCCCTGCGATGCGCTCCACTTTGATATCGACTATATGGAGGACTATAAAGTTTTTACATGGAATAAAGAACGGTTTACCGATGCCCGCACCCTGCTTTCCGATTTAAAGGCGCAGGGTATTAAAGCGGTGACGATTGTTGACCCCGGTGTGAAAGTGGAAAAAGACTACTTCATGTATGAAGAAGGTATCGAAAAAGACTATTTTGCCAAGTCACCAGACGGCGGTGTCTATGTCAATGCCGTTTGGCCCGGCGATGCGGTATACCCGGACTTCGGTAATCCCGATGTGCGCCGGTGGTGGGGAGAACACCTGCTATTTTATACAGAGTTAGGCGTAAGCGGAATCTGGAATGATATGAATGAACCGGCAAGTTTTCACGGTCCGCTCCCTGATGATATTATTTTTACGGATGAGGACAGAACATCCACACATGCCGAGATACATAACGTATACGGTCACAATATGGCGAAAGCCACCTATGAGGGATGGAAAAAGCTGACGAACAAAAGACCTTTTGTCATCACAAGAGCCTGCTACAGCGGTTCTCAGAAATATACAACCGTCTGGACCGGAGATAATCAGAGCCTCTGGACACATCTGCGCATGGCAATCCCGCAGCAATGTAATCTGGGCTTAAGCGGCATTCCTTTTATCGGAACCGATATCGGCGGTTTTGGCGCCGATACCACACCGGAACTTCTTATCCGCTGGGTAGAAGTCGGTTGTTTTTCTCCACTGTTTCGGAATCACTGCGCCAAAGGCAGTATGAATCAGGAACCGTGGCTTTTCGGAGAAGAAACGCTTACTATCTACCGTAAATATGTAGAGCTGCGTTATACACTGCTGCCGTATTTTTACGATTTATGCCGGGAATGCGAAAAAACCGGACTTCCGATTATCAGACCTCTTGTTCTGCATTACGAAAATGACATCAATGTCAGAAATTTAAATGATGAATTTCTGGTCGGAAGACAGCTTCTTGTCGCTCCTGTCGTGGAGCAGGGCGCACGTAAGCGCATGGTTTATCTTCCGGAGGGCGTCTGGTATGACTATTGGAGCCATGCAGAATATCAGGGAAACCAATATTATGTTGTGGATGCACCTTTGGATATCTGTCCAATCTTTGTAAAAGAAGGAACGATTCTTCCAAAAGCACAGCCGCAGATGTATGTCGGAGAAATAGAAAACCCGAATTTGATTCTGGAAATATATCCCGGATGCGGTTCCTATACACATTATTTTGACAACGGCGAGGACTTCGCATATCAGGACGGGGAATACCATGAGTATCTGTTCCGGACGGATGGAACGAAGCATGTGGAGATTACGAAGGTGCATGAGGGGTATCGGGATTATCAGGATATTGTGGTGCAATATGTTTCCTATAGGTAAAATATCATTAGGTGATTACAAAACTAAATTTTAAAGCCACGAGTCTGGGCAAAATAAACAAAACGGGGTTCAGAATGCAGTGGCAATTCACCCCTTATTTGTTTATTTTGTCCAAACTCTGGTTTTAGAAATGGAGTTTTACAATTCCCTAATTTGTAATATTTAGGTGCTTGAGAAATTTAGTTTCGCAATTCCCTATAAAATATCATAATAGAAAGGAATAACCATGAAAAAACACTTATTTTGCATAACACTTCTAGCCGCCTCTTTACTGACAGCCTGCGGCAGCAAAAATCAGGAAGACCATATTTACATTCACGAACCGACAACAAATATCGAATTGCCATCAGATGGAAACGACACGCTTACAGAAGCGGACAAGCAACGTCAGTATCTGACATATCTGGAAAATTATATAAAAGACAACCTTCTGGAGCCTTTATCAGAGGTAAAAGACGCCAGTGTCACACTGTATTCCCCCACAAATTCGGAAAATACTATCAATACCAATGAAGAAATTTCTGTCGCTGTCGTGTTGGAATTAGAGGATGAATTGTCAACCGACAGTACCACTGAGCTTGCGGGTTATCTGGCAACCGCCGTTGGAAATACGTCAACGGACGAGATTACTATTATGGATGTAGACGGAAATATACTATTTCCGAAGGAATAATTTCCGAAAAACAGGATTCGGAACGGAAAGGACATAAGAAACGCATATGGAATTATCAAGCTATTTTAAAAGCATTGTTGAACAGGATAACTGCGCCATTGTTATCTGTAATTTGGAGCATGAAATCATTTACATGAATCCTGCTGCCATTGCAAGATATGAAAAAAGAGGCGGTGCTAAACTAATCGGCTCAAATCTTTTGAACTGTCATAATAAGCATTCGGCTGAGAAAATCCGCGATATTATTTCATGGTTTATAGAAAGTACGGAACATAACCGGGTTTATACATTCTATAATGAAAAAGAAAATAAGGATGTCTATATGATTGCGCTTCGAGATGATGCTGGAAAACTGATTGGTTATTATGAAAAACATGAGTATCGGAACCGGGAACAGGGTGCATTATATGATTTCCTATAGGATAAAAATCCCCCTATACTTTTAAATTTAGTATAGGGGGATTTTGAGATTTCAGGCTGTTCCTTTTTTTCCTGTATACAACTGATAATATTTTCCCTGTGCTTCAATCAACTGGTCATGTGTACCGCGTTCGATAATACGTCCCTGTTCCAATACAATGATACAATTGCTGTTTTTGACTGTGGAAAGCCTGTGGGCGATAACAAAAGTAGTTCTTCCCTCCATCAGAGCATCCATTCCTTTCTGTACCAGTTTCTCCGTTCTGGTATCAATGGAGCTTGTTGCCTCATCCAGTATCAGCGCCGGAGGATCCGCAACCGCTGCTCTTGCAATGGCAAGAAGCTGTCTCTGTCCCTGGCTTAAATTAGCGCCGTCTCCATAAAGCATCGTCTCATACCCCTGTGGAAGCCTTTGGATGAAACCGTCTGCGTTGACAAGTTTTGCCGCATTCTTTACATCCGCATCCGTAGCGTCCAGCTTGCCGTATCTGATATTCTCCATTACAGTGCCGGTAAACAGATGTGTATCCTGTAATACGATGCCAAGCGACCTTCTAAGGTCGGCTTTTTTGATTTTATTGATATTGATTCCATCATAACGGATTTTTCCGTCCTGAATATCATAAAAACGGTTAATCAAGTTGGTGATTGTCGTCTTACCTGCTCCGGTAGCGCCGACAAATGCAATCTTCTGACCCGGTTTAGCATATAATTCCACATCATGCAGAATGATTTTCTCGTCATTGTAACCAAAATCCACATGGTCGAAGACAACGCCGCCTTCCAGTTTCTGGTAGGTCGTCGTATCGCTTTCCTTGTGGTAATGCTTCCATGCCCAGATACCGGTTCTGACCCTGCTCTCGGTAATCGTTCCGTTCCGTGCTTCCATGGCATTCACAAGCTCAACATAACCGTCATCTACCTCCGGCGTCTCATCTAAGAGTTTAAAAATTCTGTCCGCACCGGCAAGCGCCATGATAATACTGTTAAACTGCTGGCTCACCTGACTGATTGGCATATTGAAAGAACGGTTGAAGTTTAAGAAGCTTGCAAGCTCACCCAGCGTCAAGCCGGAAATTCCTGTCAGGGCAAGCACTCCTCCCACTACGGTACAGACCACATAACTTAAATTTCCAAGCTGTGCATTGATTGGTCCCATAATATTACCAAACATATTCGCATGGTATGCACTGTCAAAAAGCTTGTCATTCAGTTCGTTGAACTTCTCTTTTGCTTCTTCCTCATGGCAGAACACTTTGACGACTTTCTGACCATTCATCATCTCTTCCACATATCCGTTTACACCGCCGATATCCTTCTGCTGGGAAAGGAAGAAACGGCTGCTTAACCCGCCTACCTTTTTAACAGCCATCAGCATCAGCGCTACCATCGCAAGATTTACGAGTGTAAGCGGAATGCTTAAGATAAACATGTAAGTAAGGACTGTAACTACCGTAATCGCGCTGCTGATAATCTGTGGGATGCTCTGGCTTATCATCTGCCGCATCGTATCGATATCATTGGTATACATGGACATAATGTCGCCATGCGCATGCGTATCGAAATACTTGATTGGAAGGCTTTCCATTTTCTCAAACATATCATTCCGCAGATTCCGCATCGTCCCCTGTGTTATCAGCACCATAATCCTTGCCTGAATAAAGGTCGCAAAAACGCCGCAGGCATAAAAACAGGCAACTTTTGCAATCGCTTTCGCAAGAGGCGCAAAATCCGGATTGGCATTTCCTAACAGAGGAAGGATATAGCTGTCAATCAAAGTCCTCATAAACATGGTTCCCTGCGTGCTTGCAAATACATTTGTGATAATACAGATGACTACCAATATACAATGAGGGGTATAATTTTTCAGTACATATCCCATCAAACGCCTGAACAATTTCCCCGGATTCTCAATTTTCGGTCTTGGACCTCTGGGTCCTCTTGGTCCTCTGGGACCCGGCACCGGATTCGCTTTGGGGGTTCTTTCTTCTGCCATGTTTACATCTCTCCTTTCTCGTCAAAGTCACCGCTGCCCGCGGTCTGGGATTCATAGACTTCTTTGTATATTTCACTGCTTACAAGAAGCTCTTCATGGGTTCCAAACCCAACTACGCTTCCCTCATCCATCACGATAATCCTGTCAGAATTCTGGACACTGGAAATTCTCTGCGCAATGATGAGCTTGGTTGTTCCGGGAATCGCTTCCGCAAAAGCTTTTCTGATTTTGGCATCCGTTGCCGTATCGACTGCGCTGGTAGAATCGTCCAGAATCAGTATCTTTGGCTCTTTTAACAGGGCTCTGGCAATACAAAGACGCTGTTTCTGTCCTCCTGATACATTCGTACCGCCCTGCTCAATATAAGTTTCATACCCATCCGGCATCTTTTGGATAAATTCATCCGCACAGGCAAGTTCACAGGCATGTCGGCACTCTTCTTCACTGGCGTCCTTTTTCCCCCACCTTAAGTTTTCTAAAATAGTTCCGCTGAACAGGACATTGTTTTGCAGCACTACCGCTACCTGATTACGCAGGGTTTCCAAATCATACTCTTTCACATTCCTGCCGCCTACGAATAGCTCTCCCTGCGTGACGTCATACAGACGGCTGATCAGATTCACAAGACTGGACTTCGCGCTGCCTGTACTGCCGATAATCCCGATTGTCTCACCGGACTTAATTTTCAGGTCAATGTCTTTCAAAACAAACTCTTTGGCATCCTTATGGTAACGGAACGATACATCCTTAAACTCAATGCTTCCGTCCGGCACTTCATAAACGGGATGCTCAGGATTGGAAAGTTCCGTCTTTTCATTCAATACTTCCGCAATACGTCTGGCGCTTGCGGCTGACATTGTCATCATGACGAAAATCATGGAAAGCATCATCAGGTTCATCAATATGTTCATGCAATAGGTCATAAGGCTCATAAGCTGCCCTGTCGTCAGTTCGCTGCCAACAACCATTTTCGCACCAATCCAGCTAATCAGCAGAATACAGCTATAGACTGCCAGATTCATGACCGGACCATTCCATGCTACGATATTTTCCGCTTTACAGAAAATGTCATAGATATTGCCGCTTGCTCTTTTAAACTTTCCTTTTTCATAATCTTCCCTGACATATGCTTTTACAACACGAATCGCAGAAACATTTTCTTCCACGCTTTCATTTAAATCGTCATATTTCGGAAAAGCCTGTGTAAAATGTTTCATTGCATTGGTAACGATAAACCCTAAAATCACACCAAGGATAATCACGGCAATCAGATAGATACTGGCAAGCCTTGCACTGATTAAAAAGGACATGACCATCGCAATAATCAGACTGATGGGCGCACGCATGCACATACGCAGAATCATCTGATAAGCATTCTGCATGTTCGTTACATCCGTTGTAAGCCTTGTAACAAGTCCCGATGTGGAAAATTTATCAATATTGGAAAAGCTGAAGGTCTGAATATTCTCAAACATCGCCTTTCTTAAGTTTCTGGCAAAACCGGTAGACGCCCTCGCACCGTGTTTTCCGCCCATGATACCAAAAAACAGAGCCGCTAACGCCGCCAGTATCATACAGCCGCCCATACGGTAAATATGATTCATATCTCCTACATCCACGCCTTTGTCAATAATAGACGCCATCATAATCGGAATGATCATTTCCATGACCACTTCCAATATCATAAAGGCAGGCGTTATAAAAGAGTCTCTCTTAAATTCCTTTACCTGTGCACCTAATGTTTTCAACACCATTATAATTCTCCTCTCCTTCCTGTTTTCGGTGATGATGATATTTTTTAACTCAGTTCCCTGCTCATCTTTTCCATATTATTACGGACAATCGCAAGCAGTCTGAACAGTTCTTCCTGCTCCGTATCGCTCATTCCTTCACGCATTTTCCGCTCCATCATCTGCATATGTTCTTCTATCAGCTTATGGTCCTGCAATGCCGTCTGCGTCATGGTAATCCTTTTCAGCCTTGCATCTTCGTCCATGCTGCTTTTGACAATCAGACCGTTCTTCTCCATGACCTGAAGCGTATTGGATACGGTTGCACCGGAAATATTGAATTTCTCTTCTATATGTTTCTGACAGATGGATTTTTCCTGATTGTGGAACAAATAAGCCATAATACCGGCCTGCAACTGTGTTAACGGTGGTTTATCCGTAACAGGATGCGACTTCCTGACAATTTCTTTTGTCAGATTGTGAATCATCCTCAGCTCAAAGCCAAGCATTCTGGTATACTCCACTTGCATCTGCCTCCTTTTCAAAAGTTAGTCTGCTAACTTTTTTGTTAGCAGACTAACTATATCTCTTTTTCCGTAATATGTCAATACTATTTGCACAAAAAGAGGCTGAAGAAATAATTTCTCCAACCTTTTTCTGTGATTCATAGTAACTGCTTATCTGCCGTTCCGCAGCCCAGATTTATAATAAAAACAGGTCTTTTCCGGAATGCGGTGCGCTTGCTCCCCCTCTGTACGATACTCCGTACAATCAAGGAACACAATCCTGCCGTCCGGCAATGCGCAGTATTCGCAGCCTTCCCAAGTACACGGTGCTTCATAGGCGGGCAGTATATTTACCGCACTTTTTTCTCCTATATTATAAGTAAAGATACCGTCATATCCCCAGAATACGAAATCCGTATCGGCTCCCGGTGCAATAATATCAAGCATAATGGTTCCTTCCGGTACAATCCCCAGACGAACATCTTCTAACACGCCTTTTTCAAGATTGACAGCCGCGATTCCCATGCTAATGCTCGTCTTGGCATCTCCCGCATCTACCTGCGTATAAACTCTGCCGTCCTTGCCGATTCCCAAACCTGCCAGCGGATGAGGCATATATACGGTATTTAAGTCGGAAGTGATATTTTTAACATAATTTCCGTCTCTATCAAACACCATCAAAATATCTTTCATACCGCTACCACGCATATAGATATATCCCTTATCATCCACTACCATTCTGCTGACCATACCGTACATCTCATCTTTATAGGAAGATAAGTCAATCTTCTTTTTGACACTTCCCTCCGCGCTCAGAATCCAGAGAGATTTTTTGTATTTCTCGCCCGCTATAATAGCGCTGTAGTTCTCTTCATCCGTGCGCTCCATTAATGCAATGTAGATATCTCCCTTTTTATCCTGATACAGGGCGGTAATATCGGTCTTTACATCAAAATCATCAAAGAAAAGCTTAGAATCACTGCTGCCGATTTCCATTGTATGAATCGCATTCCAGCCTGTCAGGAAAATGCAGTTTTGCCCCATTGCCATATAACGGATTTCCAAATCGCCCGTATAAGGAATCGTCAGTTCCTGCGCAGGGTCATAAACAGCATCGCTTTGCAGGATGGAGTTTTCCGTTGCTTCAATGTCTTTTTCCCTCTCTTTCACAATTTCCTCTTCCGGAAAAACCGTTTCTCCCGACTTTATTTTCTCATTCATTGCCTGTAAGCTATAATCTCTCTTATACATAAAGTCAATAATCTGTAACAGTTCTTCGTCACTCATTTCTTTGTCTGGGAAGAAAAATGTCGTTGTCTCCCCGTAAAATGCCACGCCTTTCCCCTTATATTCCTCCGGCGCATCAATCATGGTAAGAAGCCCATCCGGAAACTCTCCGTTTTCATAAGAGGTGCGAAGCTCTTTCATACGTGTCTTTTCCGAGTCCATATAAGGGCGGCTATAATTGTCAGCGCCTATCTTTCTCGTGTACATCTGCAGAAAATATTCTTCCATTTCCTGTTCGTTCATTGCTTCCATACGCTGCTGCCATACTTTGACTGCTGCGGTCACTGTAATGGAAAACATAGCAATAAGCGCCGCCGCAAGAACGACTGATTTTTTCCATGTCATCCTGTAAACTCTATGTTTTTTAGGCAAACTGACAAGTATGTCATCTATCTTTTCTTCTAATGACTCAGGCAGTATCATCTTTTCCTGTTTCGCCATTTTAAATAAATCCTGATCTTTCATAAGCACTCCTTTCCGCGCTACTGCTGCAAATACTCTTTTAACTTTTTCTTTGCTCTGGAGAGTCTGGATTTTACCGTTCCCTCCGGTACATGAAGAATCTGTGCAATTTCTTTTATAGAAAACTGTTCATAGAAATATAAAATAACCGTTTCCCGATAATCAATGTCAAGTTCCATGACAATATCCCATAATTCATGATGCTCGTCCTCAAATGCGGGCATATAGTCCTCTATATTTTCCGTCAGGGTATACCGCTTATTCTTTGTGTAGACCCGCTTTGACTCATTGACTGCAATCTGCATAAGCCACGCACGAAAACATTCGGGTTTCCGCAGTGTGGAAAGCTTTTCATATGCTTTCAATACAGACTCGCTGACAACATCCTCCGCATCTTCGCGGTTATGCAGTATACCGAGCGCCAGCCTGTAAAGAGCAGGCGTGTATTCCCGGATTAATCCGCTAAAAGTTTCTCTATCCATTGCAGACATGTTCCACCTCCTTTGTTTTTGCCGGCTTCTATATATTATGATAACCGAAAGCCCCAAAAGGTTCCCTTTATTAATAGAAATGTCTCCAGCGGGAGCCATATCTATGAAAAAGCCGGAGCAGTTTTTTCTGCCCCGGCATTGTCACTGTATTACTATTCACTTTTCTCCATACTGTTTTCCGCCAGCCGCAATATGGAAATGAGCGGCATGATTAAAAGTCCGCAGAAGAAATTGCTGACGCCATGAATAAAATCCCACGGCAGTCCGGCAATAATCCAGGCAATCATTCCCTGAAAGCTCATCCCGAATAAAATCGCCTGCGCAGGCGCATACAATGTGCCGAATAAAAAGCCGTGAGCGGCACATACGCCCATATACACAATGGGGCGTATTTTTTTCGGCATATTTTTAGGAAGAAGCATCACAGCGCCCCAAAGAAGGGCCCATAAATATAAGTAAGGAATCCACCATGCCGCAAAACCGCTGAAAATACCGTTTAACAGGACATAGGTGTAAATCGGGTATAACGCTTTTTTCCGGTAAACAACGGTATATGCAATGGTAAATACGCCAAGCAGATGAATATTCGGCGCAAGCTCCATTATTATCTTAGAAGCATACATAACAGCCCCAAGCATAGCAAACACCGCAAGTTCTCTTGTTGTCGTCTTCACGTTACTCTACCTTAAAGGCGTATGCGGCGCCCTCTGTTACCGCCGTAGCGTCTACGCCCGTCACAGCATACTCGTCACCAATATAAAATGCCCAGTATGTGCCATCGGTATCATAGTCTGCGGTAATGCCGTTGACCGTTTTCACATAAAGACCGTATTCGCTCTCGTCTCCAGCAATCAATTCCAGTTCCAGCAAAGCTTCGCCTACGGTTTCTTTGTCCGTATGAATGATGAACTGTGTCTCATTGCCGTCCTTATCCACTACGTTAAAAGTAAACTGTGTGAGTCCTTCTCCAAGCTCCGTTTGTCCGTCTGCGACGGTCAGTTCTTTAACCTCCGCCTGCCCGCCCGTATCTGTCTGAGCGGATGAGTTTCCGTTTCCTGTCTTACTGCCGCAGCCTCCTGAAAATAGTGCCATAGCCACCATAAGCACCATACAAAGGAGGAATGATGATAGTTTCCTAGTACATTTCTTTTGCATGTTTGCGTTCTCCTTATGATTATGATTTCCTCTGCCGCAAATTGGATCATGACCGGCACTCGCAGTCTGTTACCATATCATCAGAGGATTTGTCGTGTCCGGATATTTCGACTTAGTACGCTTATAATCTGCCTTCTCAGACAACGTCCAATGGCTTTTCCCCGATTGGTGGCTTGCAATCAGGTTAGATTATAAGTTGAAAAATCAAAGATTTTTCTATATGTACCTCACGGCGACGGGCTCGTACAGGATTTTCACCTGTTTCCCCGAACACTTCGGTTTTTATCATAATCTTTTATTGGCACTACGTCAACATAATAATATTTTTCATATGACTTTCCTGCTCTACCTGCTTTCCTTGTGTCGGTAAATATGGTAAAGGGGCGGACACAGGGCAATGGCTAATACGGCATATAGCGGAAATATCACAGACATCGCCCCCACAATTTTCCCGCCGATATGGTATAAATAAAAGAGTGAAATTGACTGGTCAATGTTAAGTAAATTATCAGGCAAAACTGCCAGTATTTTGCCGGCATTCTCATATTTGCTGTTGGCGACAAAATTGGGGATGAAAATCGCAATAAAAGGGATGGTTGCCGCTAAAGCCGTTGACTTTGTCATAGCAGAGACTAACATAGTCAATAGCAGAATAAACATGATTCCGATATAACCGCCAATGACAATCATCCAATATTCCTGAATATTAGTCAGCGTATAAAAGCTTATCCAATGATTCGTCTGAATGGCAAGTCCGGCTCCGTCCGTTCCCAGCATTGCAAGTACGATAACAGTATAAAGAAACATCATGATGGCATATACCACTGTAATAAATAGTATTGCCGCCCCCAGTTTTGCCGCTACCGCTTTCTTTCTTCCATGATAGGAAGAGTAAAATATGGCATCCGCTTTATAACTGAACTCTCCCGCAAAAACGCTCGCTGACACAAAGCCAAGTACAAGCATCATAATCATCGTAATTGTGACGGAATATTCAAATAACTGCTTCCACCCGTCTGCATAATCGTATTCCAGAGGGGTTTCAAACGCCTCATACCGCTCTATGAGAAATTCTCTCTCATCTTCGGACAATTTATTCTGCTGATACTCTTCGTCCAGCCAATCTTTAAGATGTTTGATTCGGTTTTCATAGAAATACTGCGCATCCTCCGGCTTTAACCTATCCGGTTTATAGTAATCCGCTTCCTGAAACTTGCAGTAAGAACGCATTATCATATATCTGATATCAGCAAACCCCTGTTTCCACCTATAGGCAATATTTTGTTGGTTGATATCTTCAGAACGTCCTTCCGGCGTCTCATTGATTCTTGTGTTTTCCCTGATAACATCTGCTATGACTTCTTCGGTCAATATCCCTGCCCATTCCTTTTTCGCTATCTTTACCTTCTGAATCCCCTCCGTGCCGTATACACGCTCGTGGTTATCATCCAGCCAATATACACCGCAAACGGCAGACCAGCATACAACGAATAATAATACTGCCAATATCACCATGGCTATCTTTGTTCCGGGTTTCACCCATATCTTTTTTAATTCATAATATAACATCGTCTTCCTCCCCCGCTTTTTCTCCCATAAAGGATAAAAATGCATCTTCTAATGTCGGCGTCTCCTCATGAGCATCCGGATGCGGCTTTTCTTCGGAAAGAAGCCTAATCTGCATACCATCAGGAACCGTCCTGCTGTTTGCAATTTTATAGTGTTTCATGTATTCTTCCACATCATTTGCTGAAACCGTCAGACTCCATACTTTCTCTTTTGCCGCGGAAATGACTTCCTGCGGGCTTCCGGTATGCAGAAATTCCCCTTCTTTCATAAAAAGGATTTCATTCGCGATTGACTCAACATCCGATACGATATGGGTAGATAGGAGCACCAGCCTGTCTTGTGCAAGCGTGGCGATAAGATTCCGGAAACGGATTCTCTCATTCGGGTCAAGTCCTGCCGTCGGCTCATCCAGAATCAAAATTTCCGGGTCGTTTATCATTGCCTGTGCAATTCCTGCTCTCCGCTTCATGCCGCCGGAGAGTTTTTTCATTTTTCTATCCTGCACTTTGGAAAGTCCTACTTCCGCAAGCAGTTCCTGTACCCTTTTCTTCGCTGCCGCTTTATGCACGCCCTTAATCGAAGCAATATAGCCTAAATAATCTTTGACCGTAAAGTCCGGATAGAATCCGAAGTCCTGCGGAAGATAGCCGAGCATCTTCCGGTACTCCGCTCCCATTTCAAAAATATCCGCTCCGTTACAGGTGATTTCGCCTCCTGTCGGCTGTAATAATGTACAAAGCATCCGCATCAGCGTTGTTTTCCCCGCGCCGTTTAATCCAAGCAGTCCGTATACTCCCTTTCCCATCGTATAAGTAATGTCGTTTACCGCTTTCACACCTTGAAACTCTTTCGTAAGGTTGTCTATTCTCAATTCCATATTTGTAACCATGCCCTTTCCTCAACTTGCAAGTTTGCGGTTAAAGCGCTGCAAGCAGCGTTGCGCAAACTATTGACACATGCGTCATTGATCAATGACTTATTAACTCAATATTTCACAAATACATCCATTTATCACTTTTTTAACCAGATAGGTCAAATATAGAACGACAACGCCGCAGATACCTATCAATGCCGGACCGGAAATTATCAGATAAACACGCTCATTTGCAACTAATAACATCCATATGGAACTCCATAACATAGAAAGCAAACATGCCGTATATTCTGACGCCGCATAGCGGCTGCATAAGCCTCTAAAACAAATACAGCAGGTAACAGCCATCGGCAGAAAAAACTGAAGTATCATTTCTTTGATACTGACTGGTGTAGTCATTGTGACAACACCGGCAAATACTCCTAAAAGAATACTGTCTACCACAATAAAAGCAAGCATTCTTGCGGCATAAATCTGTCTGAGGGAAAAACATGCCGCCCCTTCTATTTCCACAGAATGAGAAGTGCGGTTTTTCCATAGCTCCGGTACCAGCAAGATAACGAATAACGATGCCGAAACTCCTAACGGCCTTTGTGCATAAGCAGCCCCTTTTGCCCGTTGTAAAAGCCATCCCGTATAAAACAAGATAAAGAATTGTAAAATCCACCATTTTTTTCTAATATAATGAGTCTGCTCATAGATAAACTCCAGATAGGAAACTTCTTTCTGCGCTGCGCTCTCATAAAAGCTCTGTTTGGCGCGTTGCAGCGTTTCCTGAATTTTTGACTCATCCGGTCTAACAGAGTTACTCTGAGCATATTCCTGTAAATGTTCTTCTATTGATTTCAATATGGCACCTCCTCTCCTATCAAAGCTCTTAACTGCTCCTTCGCCTTTTTGATACGGTACTTCACAAGCGGAATGCCGATTTTCAGAATATCCGCTGTCTCCCGCATGCTGAATTCCTGAAAATAGTGCAGAATAACAACTTCACGCAATTCAGCAGGAAGCCTGGCAAGTGCCGTCTCAATAAGCATCTTGTCATCTAAGCCTTCAAGCCCGCCCCCCCCGCTTATGGCATCTTCCTGTATAGCCTGCCCGCACTGTATCGTTTTGTTCTTTCGCATCCAGTCAATACAAAGATTCCCGGCTATGGTATACAAGTAGTTTAGTGCTTTTCCCTTATGGTGATAATGAATGAGATTTCTAAAAAAACGTTCAAAGGTTTCCTGCGTCAAATCAAATGCTGCTTCCCTGTCCGGGCAATGATAGCCGCAGTATTGCAGAATTTTCAGATAATATTTTTGCACAAAAATATCCATTGCTGCTTCATCGCCGTTTTGCATTTTCCGCACCAAAAGAAAATCCTGCTGCATGGAAACCTCCTTTTTGCTTTTTGAAAGCGCTTTCTAATAAGTATAACGTGAATAGTGGGGGAATGGATAGTGTTGTACTATAAAAAATCAAATGATATAATAAACGCAAACCTAACAGTTAGCGTTACGCAAACCATTCGGTTAGCGTTACTTAAAGGAGGCTTTTATGGATGACTAACAGCAATGAAATTGTAACCCTTTATCACGGCTCAAAATCAGGGATTCGCGGCGCTATTGCACCGATAAGCAACAGCCTTTCAGCGTTAAAACTAGGAAAGTGAAGCAAACCGTTCTAAAGGTATTGCACTGGCAGAAGAAATCTGCCGGAAATATCGCCGCGAAGGGCGATTCTTTGATGAAATTTTAAAGGCAGGTAATTAATATGAACAACCTTACACTTGAAAAACGTCAACTATGTGACATACAAGGTCGATTATTTGAACTTGCAAAAAGAAATGGCTATGATTGTCCATCATTTATTGAAACTTTTATGAACAGTAAAACCGCTGCTGCTCTTGATGATGTCTATGATCGATTGCAATGGACAGGCGAAGAATATATTCTGGAAGAACTGACAGAAGAAGTTCATGGGCTAAAAAAAGCCGGTAAGACTTATCCTTCAGAAGTAATGTATTGGGCAGGATACACTTATCGTTATTGGCACTATTACACCAACGAATGCAGCCTTGATATCTATCAAACTGCTGATGCGAAAACAATGAATGAATGTTGGCTCGGCTTTCATACTCTTGATGTTGAGATGGCTATTGATGATTTAAAGGAGATTTTTCGGCAGAAATGAGAATGTAAGTGTATTCTGGCTTGTTCGGTAATCACTCATCAGTAAATACCTCATTTAAAGTAGCCACCATTACTATATCACTCCTTCGGGTTTTACTATATTCGATTTTGTAAACATCGTCAATAAAATGCATGAAATTGTTTTACATCTTCACCCCCGATACGTTATCCCGCGTCCTACATTCGGAAAATCCGCACTGTACGCAGCATCTGCTACAAATAAGATAAGAAACGCAAACATAAGCGCTATTCTTATCTTCTCGGGTATTTTATGATATAACGCCGTATAAATAGGAAAAACAAAGAACATCAGAAAAACGCCGCCTACGCCGAACATCAGGCAGCTCATAAAACAGATGTGTCCATTCAGATTTAAGAACATACCGCTGTAATCCCACCATTTGACGCCCCACATTTTCACAAGGAAATATCCGGTTGCATACTCTAAGGCAGAACAGACTATCATAGAAATAAAAAACACAAGAACAGGTTTTTTGCGCCATTTGCGAAGCAGTAAATATAAAAATAACGCCCCTGCTCCATAAACAGGCAGCCACGGTCCGGTCAATATCCCACGGTTGACAAAGGTCTTTTCCCGCACCAGATAAATGCACACTTCCCATATCCAGCCGAAAAAAGAAACCAGAAAAAACAGCAGTACGTAATAATCAAAGGAATTTTTCTTTCTCATATCTGCTATTTTCTCTGGTTTTCTAATTTCTATACACCATTATTTCAGTTCACACAAGCCAGCATAACGGATAGAATATTTTTGGCTTTTTCTGTTATCTGGCGGGCGCTTCTGACGAAAAACAGATAATAACATAATCCACTGCCCAATATAACAAGCAGTCCAAGTGCCATCGACTGAACAGAACTATAGAAAAAGAGATAAACAGACAAACAAAACCAAGCCATCCAGAGCAGCCATGTCACCCCTGTGCCGTACAAAGTCAGTTCCGCTTCCTTGTTACCGTCCCATTTGTCCCTGATTTTTACGTTCAGTCTCCAGAATGGATTACCGTCACACAATGCACTTAATTCCTCCATAACTTCTTCTCTCACAAAAGGCTCTTCTGCGCTGAGCCTTTGAAAAGGACAGAGTAAAGGGGCTTTTTCTTTCATTTTCCGGCGTCTATGGATTTTGACATTATCATCATATCCATGAATCAACTGCACAAAATCTATCTCTTCCGCAAGCAGCATTTTTACCGGAAAGTGGGTGCCATTTTCATAATAAAACTCCAATTCATAATAATGCATATGAAAACCATACTTTCCCCGACGTTCATAGTCCAGATATACGGTATTCAGTCCCTTTCTTGGAATCCGGTAGGCGTCTATCATAAAGTATGACTCCGTGCTGACCCCATAATTCCGAATCACTGCTTCCTTTTCCATAAATCAATGCAACCTTTCGTATTCCTCATCCGTAATCTGCAAAATACCTCCATGACGCTTTTTCGTTTGTCCCATATCATACTCATCCGGTGATAATATTCTGAAATCACCGGATGACAAATTTTCTGTTACCATGGGAAGGTAGCCTTTGCCCGCCATGAACTGATCTGCTATCAGACACCATGTTTTCCCATCAGGAAGCAGATAGCCTTCCGGGCCCTCTACGCCTTGCAGCTCTGACAACACAGATGAGTTGATTCTGACAAATTCACCCGTAAGGGAATTTGACATCTCCAAAATCAGCCTTTTATCAACTTCATCTTTAGATATGCGGTAGTAATTGCCTTCGCATTCTAATATTGTCGTATCAATCACATCTTTTTCTCTCTCCATGTAAAGAAATGTTTCCGAAAACGTCTTAAAATCTTTCGTATATGTGGCATATATCCTGTGTTTTCCTTCTTCCTCTCCTTCACGCTTTACTTTTGAAGCAAAAAACACCAGAAAAGCTTCCTTTTCCTTATCATATACTGCTTCCGGCGCCCATACGCATCCGGCATCAGGAATACCTACTTCACACGCCCGTTCCTTCGTCCAGTGCGTCAAATCCTCAGTTTCCCATACAATAATGTTTTTACTTCCTTTTTCCTGTGCATTTTTCCACCCTAATCCTGCTTCAATCCGTAAATCAGTGGCAATCAGGTAAATAATACCTGTTTCCGAATTTCTCACCAGAAACGGATCCCGCGCTCCACAGGTGCCAATCCGGGAAATAAGTATAGGATTTCCGTTATTCAAGTCCTTCCAGTGCAGCCCGTCCCGACTCACTGAAAAATAGATTTGTTCTCCGTTGTTATCATCACCAATAAAATGTGCAAATAAATATGCTGCCATATGGTTCTCCTTTGCCTGATAAAATTCCTACGGATTCAGCCTGTTCGGTCCTCTGAAAATAAACATCGATTCTTTGATATGCAGTCCGAGAAGCAGCATTGTAAAGCGGTCAACGCCCAGCCCGAAACCTCCATGCGGCGGACAGCCATACTTAAAGAATTCCAGATAAAATTTTACATCTTCCGCGAGTCCCTTTTCCTCCGCCTGCGCTTTCAGTATCTCGTAGCGATGCTCTCTCTGTGCGCCTGTCGTAATTTCTACCCCTCTCCAGATTAAGTCATATCCAAGCGGAACCCCTTCTTCGTTTCTCATATGATAAAAAGCTCTTTTGGACGCATCGAAATCGGTCACGAACAAAAACTCATGATTAAAATGCTTCTTAGTCCACTCATAGCTCAATCTCTCGGCATCTGTCGTCAAATCACCTTTTTCCGCTTCATCAGGCTTATAACCGAAATCTTCTTCCAGACCTTTATACAAATCTGCTAACGACACGATCGGGAACGGCGTTTCCGGTACGATGACTTCCGTCCCGAACAGTTCCTTTATCTGTGCGCCGAATTTCTCATTCACAGCCGTCAAGCCCGCTTTGATAAGCCCTTCTTCCATTTTCATGACGTCATAAAAAGAATTAATATAGCTGAATTCCAAATCAAATCCGGTAAATTCCGTCGTATGCTTGCTGGTGTATGATTTTTCCGCACGGAATACCGGTCCCACTTCAAAAATCCTTTCAAAACCGCTTGCCATTGCCATCTGTTTATAAAACTGAGGGCTCTGTGCAAGATATGCATTCCTGTCAAAATATTTTACCTCGAATACATCCGAGCCGCTTTCACTTGCCGCGCCGATTAACTTCGGAGTATGGATTTCAATGAAATTATCCTCTAACAGATACTGTCTCATAGCATTGACAAGCACCGTCTGTACTTTGAACATTAACTGGTTTTCATCCGTCCTCAAATCAATCCAGCGATAGTCAATTCTCTGATCAATGCTGGACCGTTCCACAGCCTTTTTCTTCTTGGTAGCGGGAATTTCTTTTCTGGCAATCGGGATTGCATCTGCAATACTCTCAAGGCACACATCTTCCGGGATGATTTCTATGCCGCCCATTTTGACATATTCATTTTCCACAACCTCGCCTATTACCGTAATGACGGAATCACCCGTTAACTGCTCTATTTTTTCCGCCAGTTCCGGGTTTTTCTCTTTCTCAATTGTTATCTGTACCTTTCCGGTAATATCTTTTAACACAATGAACGCCATAGACTTGCTGTTCCTGAAATTCTCAACAAATCCCTGTACCTTCACACGTTCTCCTGTTTTGTCCTTCACTTCGCCAACATATACTCTGTCCATTTTTAACTTACCATGCCTTTCTCTCAGTCTGCTCCTTTTCCAACGCTGCCGGCTCCCTGCCTCCGGGCTGTCTTATTCTGTCATTATATACAAGTCGGCGCGTAAAAGCAAGGATAAGCTCCCCTGCATCTTACCCCTCGAAAAACGCAACTCACCTCAATTTCATTGTCCGCCCTGCTATTCCATCGTATACTTACCTCGTTATCACGACAAAAAAGAAAGGATCAAAATATATGCAAGAAATCATAACAGTAAATGGATTAAAAAAATATTTCCACGAAGTAAAAGCCGTAGACGACATCAGTTTTCATGTTGAGCCGGGCGAAACATTCGGCTTTCTCGGCATCAACGGCGCGGGCAAATCCACTACCATCAATATGCTGTGCACCTTATTTCCGGTAACGGCGGGAGATGTTTCGGTCTGCGGATATCAGCTTGGAAAAGACGATGAAAAAATCCGCCGCGATATCGGCGTCGTATGGCAGAACAACTGTCTGGACGAGCGTCTGAGCGTCAAAGAAAATCTGTATGTAAGAGGCTCTTTATACGGTCTGGACAGAAATGCCCTGAAAAACAGAATTGAGGAGATAGGAAAAAAGCTGCAATTAAAGGATATTTATCAAACGCGGTATGAAAAATTGTCCGGCGGACAGAAAAGGCGGTGTGAAATCGCCGCGGCGCTTATCAATACGCCTAAAATCCTGTTCTTAGACGAACCGACCACGGGACTTGACCCTGCTACGAGAAAACTGGTATGGGAAAGCATGGATACTCTGCAAAAAGAGGACGGTACCACAATTTTTCTGACAACGCACTATATGGAGGAAGCCGCATGCGCAAGGCATATCGCCATTATCGACAGCGGCAAAATAAAAGAATACGGTACACCGTTCGAGTTAAAGGAAAACTATGCCAAAGATAAACTGCATCTGATACCGAAGCCGGAAAAACAAGATGAGTTGATACAGTTATTAAAGCAGATGTCGTATCAGGAGAATGACATGACAAATGTAAATGACAGACTTGTCATTTCTGTAAAAGACAGTATGTTTGCATTGGAAATTCTGCAAAAAGTGCAAAACTGTCTGTCAGGTTTTGAAATGGTGCAGGGTACTATGGATGATGTTTTCCTGAATGTTACGGGAAAAGCATTAAAAAATCAATAAAAAGGAGATTGAAAAGAAAATGCGTGAAATATTTTACTTAGTAAAAAGAAATGCTCTCATTTACTTAAGGGATAGGGCGGCGGTGTTTTTTTCCATGCTGTCTATGTTCATTGTGCTTGGATTAATGGCGATTTTCTTAGGAAAGATGAACAGTGATGATTTGGTAGCGATACTGGCACGATTCGGGGAACGGGACACCGCCGCCGATGAACGAAATGCTTCTTATTTAATACAACTTTGGACAATGGCTGGTATTTTGGTGGTAAATTCTGTTACAATAACATTAACAGTATTAGGAGCAATGGTACGGGATGAGACCAGACACAGGATAGTTGCTTTTTATGTCTGTCCTGTTAAACGTATCAAACTTTCTTTAGGCTATATCCTGACCGCATGGCTTGTCGGCACATTCATGTGTTTCATCACGCTTGCGGTTGGAGAATTATATTTCGTGATACAAGGGCATTCCCTGTTAGAAGCATCCGCCCTGCTCAAACTAACCGGCATGATTACCCTGAATGCCTTTACTTTTGCGGCTCTGGGTTATCTGATGGCGCTATTTATCCACAGCGACAGTGCATGGAGCGGCATGCTGACGATTATCGGCACACTGGTCGGATTTATAGGCGGTATTTATCTGCCGCTTGGCACACTGAGCGAAACGTTGCAAAAAGTGTTAAAATGCCTGCCGGTTTTACATGGAGCCGCTATGATGCGCCGAATATGCACAGACGCCGCAATTGCGGAAACATTTGCCGGTCTGCCGGACATTGCCGGAGACTCTTTCCGGGAACAGATGGGAGTTACCCTGTTCTGGAATGAAACGGAAATTTCAATTCCGATGCAGGCTGCCGTTTTACTCGCCTATGCCGTTATTGCTATCCTGATAGCTGCCATATTAAATAAAAACCGCAAATTGAAAGACCGCTAAAAAAAGGAGCGCTATGAAGATAACGATTCAGGACTGCCCGGCTGGAGAGGAAGAGGAAATCATCATCCGCTGCCGGCAGGTAGACGAACAGTTACTAAAAACAATTTATTCCCTAAAAGCATGCCATGATAAAATCACGGTCTGCAAAGACGAAAAAATATTTCAGATTCCGCCGTCGGAAATCTATTATTTCGACGCAGTGGACAATCGCGTTTACGCCTACACGCAAAAGGATGTTTACGAAACGAAACTGAAATTATACGAACTGGAAAGCCGTTTGGCATATACAGACTTTTTCCGCGCTTCCAAATCAACCATCATTAACCTTGCCAAAGTCAAAAACTTCAGTCCAAGCTTTAACGGCAGATTTGAGGTGTGGCTGAAGAATGAAGAAAAGCTGATAGTTTCCAGACAATACGTACCGCATTTGAAAGAAAAACTGGGATTGTAGGAGGTGTATGGATTTTGAAAAAAAGACTAATGTTTTTATGGAATACGTTCTGTATTATATCTGCCTGTGTTCTAATCGTAACAGCGCTTTTTACAACGATTCTGTTCCCGACAGACTCAATATCGCCAAATGTCTTATGGCAGATGGTTTTCGTATCATTTCTATGTACGGCATCCACACTGCTCTACCCTTGGGAGCATAGGTTGAAAAAAACAGAATTTTTCATACGGGTTGCCATACATTATATCCTGATTAATGTCATTGTATTGGGATTTGGCAGCCGGTTTCACTGGTATCATCCTACCCATTTCAAAAGCACTCTGTATATGTTGATTGCGATTGCCGTCATTTTCGCCATCGTATCGTTCATTTCATGGGGTCTCTCTGCAAAAGATGCGAAAAAGATGAATGAGCGTCTGGAACAATATCGGGAAAGTCTGTATACCAAAGAATCGGATTCCTTATAAGGAATCCGGTTCCGGTATCACAAGCGCCGCAATCAGATAAACAATCAGTCCGGTTCCGCAGCTTGTCAATGAGCAGAATATCCATATAATCCTGATAATAGTCGGATCAATATTGACATATTCTCCTATACCGCCGCATACACCGCATATCGACCTATTGGTAGCGGAACGTGTTAGTTTTCTGTAATCATTACCCATAATAACTCCTTTCCGTCTGCTTTCGCAGACACTCACCTGTAGTTGTTATTTTACAAAATCAATCTCAATGCTTCCCATTGCGCAATCTACATCGATTTTTTTGCTGCTGCCGTTATTTATGTTTCTCTCCCCGATAATACCGGTGTACTCATTGTCGTCAATCCTGATATTTCCCATGGCACATTCCACCTGATAATTATAATCGGTAACATCGCCGGACAGTGTCAGATTTACATTTCCCATACCGCATTCCACATCTAAATTTTTTACTGTCATATTGTCTACAACGATTTCTCCCGCGCCGACTTCTAGGGAAGCTTTTCCTGCGTCAAGATTTTCTATCTCCGCGTTGCCTGCCCCAACGCCGATATTCAGCTCATCACTTAAAAGACCCTCTATGTTAAAATTTCCTGCTCCTATCTCCATATCAATCTCATCCGCTGTCAGCACGATGCTCTCCATGTTCCCTGCACCCATTTCTATGTCTATCGTATTCAGGTTCATGCCTGCAGGCAGATACAGGCAGATGTTGCTGTTTTTCGCAATATCACCCCAGTGATGCACCGTTTCTCCGTAATAAAGCTTAAATACGCCGTTTTTCAGTGTATACTTGACAGTCTTTACATTAGAATTGTTGGCAATCCAGATATACTCATCCTCCGATTCCTCGATAATAAGGTTATTGCCTCCAAGTTCAATATCAATATCCGTAATCTCCGAAGCATGATAGTCCGTTTTTACCTTATCACCCACTTCTACGAGACTCGGTGTTCCTGCCGACTTAGGCCACCAGTCATCATCATAATCATCATCCCATATTCCGAACCAGTTGCCGTTAAATCCCCATCTGATGCCATGCCATCCGATACTGAAAAACCTATCCCGGCTTATATTCAGATTATCCAACTGTCTGAAACCGCCCATGTAACCGCAGATTCCCCAGAATGCACATCCAAATACAAACAATATCAACGCTGTAATCAAACATCCTTTTGTAAATCTTTTCATGCTGCCACACCCCCTTTATTTCCCCGATTAGGAAAAATACTCTGAAATATTTTTACAATACCTTTGATAACCGCCGGTATCAATGCCGCGCAAATCATAACCACTAACCAGAAGAAAACCAGACCGATTGCGATACAGACCATCGCCGCACCTATCACACAAAGCCCGCCAAGCGGCGCCCCGAACAGGAGCGTAATCCCATAAACAAACAGGCAGACGCCTGCAATCATCAGTGCAATTCCTGCTGCGCCAAATCCTACAACAATTCCGAACAGTGCGCCCAGAATACCGATAATAATCCCTAAAGCGCCTCCTCCGATACCAAGTAAGAACGGAGACGCCAAGATACATAGCAGCACAATCAGGGCTATCGTTCCGCCTGACATCGGCTGTTTTTCCTGTTTTTTTCCGGACTGCGTCTGTTCTGCGTATGCGTTATTTGCCTGCCATTGCTGCTGCGTGGACTGCTGCCCGTTATACTTTTGTTGACCGTATTGGTCGTTTTGTGTAAACTGAGCGCCTTGGGCGTTTTGCGCCTGTTCACTTCCGCTATTAAGCTGATTCGGATTTAATATTTCATTACTCCGTCTCTGCTCATATCCCGAAAATCCTTTTTCCGTAAACTCTCCCGCATTTCCGCCGTCAAACAGTCCTGCCCTAATGGTTTTTGCAAGTTCTTCAGGCGTACCGAGAGATGCAATCACACTCTGTTCATTTTCAGTTCCCGCATCATCAAAATAGTCGTTATAATATTGTATTGCCTCTTCTCTTTCCGCCGGCGACACATCCGCCAATAACTCCGCCAGCCTCCTCATAAACTCTGCTCTGCTCATTTTTTCAATCCTCCCTCAAAAATACTGTTCAACTTCGCAGAATACCGATACCATTCACTGATATACAGATTAAGCTGTGCGCGTCCTTTTTCCGTCACCTTATAGTATCGTCTGTTCCTGCCCGCACATTCCATGTCGTATACTTCAAGGCATTCGTCTTTCTGAAGCCTGCGAAGCACCGGATACAACGTTGACTCGGAAATTTCGATGACCTCCCGCACTTCCTGCGTAATCTTATATCCATACGTACCCTCCAGTTCACTTGACACAACAGCAAGGACTATAGCATCCAACAAAGCTGCGCCCGTGTTAAAAACCATGCGATATCCTCCTCTCCCTCTTCTTACATATTTCATAATCAACCCCGCCTGTCATATTTCAATCAGATTTTCATTATGATTGATTACTTCACCTTACACAAAAAACCATAATATCAACATACTAGTGTAACTTGTTTTTATCTTCTTTCCCGAAGCATAAAAAGGAATTGCATAGACAAATGCCTTTAATGCAGATACCATACCGTCCTCAAATCCATGAACAAAGTGTGGCAGCCCCCATAAGAAAAATAATGCCAATGCCCCCCACGGCACTCCTGATTTTTTTGTCAAAACTTCTCCTGTCCTCTGAGCATATATCAATAATTCAAGCATAAGCAACACCTCTAAGGGATAATAGAGAAGATTCCTTATGGTATATAATAGATAACCGGAGAAATATTCTCTGATAAGTAAAGGTCTTATTCCCACATACAAATAATTGCTTACTGCTATGGAAATACTGCTACTAATCACAAAAAACAGGATTAACCAATCTCTGCTATTCCATGCAGTATTCGCATAAAGCAAATTATCTTCATTTTGCTTTTTCAATTTGTTTAAAATCCAAAACGCGCCGATACCCCAAATAACGGGAGCTATCCCAAATGCCAATATTTGATTTTGTATGAGTAATGAAATAAAGTCACACTCTATCACACCCCATGTAAACAACATCATTATCAGTGCTCGTATGTCTGTTTTATAATTTGCTTTTTTCATATTTACACCCTTTGTCTGCTTTAAACTATAAGTTTGGTCATCAGCTTCTGCTTGCATTCACCATTATATATTATTATTTATAAATATAATATTATATGTCGTATAATATTGTTGTTACCGATACTATACGTCATATAATATTGTTTGTCAATAGATATTATATAAAAATTTATATATTTTAATTTATATTTTTAATAAAGTTCATCTTGTAATGAAAAACAGAATGTGCTACAATCGTATCAAGCAAAGAACAATTCT
>CAZKOR010000030.1:0-26747 GCA_964554405.1 uncultured Bacteroides sp.
TTCATTTCGGACATCAGACAAGAAGATGGAACCCTAAGATGGCTCCTTATATCTTTACCGAGAGAAACGGCATTCATATTATTGATTTGCAGAAATCCGTAGGTAAAGTGGATGAGGCATATAAGGCAGTATTTGATGTTGCATCTCAGGGCGGAACGATTCTTTTCGTCGGCACCAAAAAACAGGCACAAGATGCTGTAAAGACAGAAGCAGAACGTTGTGGCATGTATTATGTAAACGAAAGATGGCTCGGCGGTATGCTGACAAACTTTAAAACAATCCGCTCAAGAATTGAAAGATTGAAAGCAATCGAAGTAATGTCAGAAGACGGTACATTCGATGTACTTCCGAAAAAAGAAGTTATTAAATTGAAGAAAGAATGGGATAAGTTAGAGAGAAACCTTGGCGGTATCAAAGAGATGACAAGAATCCCTGACTGTATCTTTGTTGTAGATCCTAAAAAGGAAAAAATCTGTGTACAGGAAGCACATACACTGGGTATTACATTAATCGGTATCGGTGATACAAACTGTGACCCTGAAGAACTTGATTATATTATTCCTGGTAATGATGACGCTATCAGAGCTGTAAAACTGATTGTATCCAAGATGGCTGATGCCGTTATTGAAGCAAATCAGGGTGAAGAAGCATACGTAGATGAGCAGCAGGAAGCAGCGGAAGAAGCCGCAGAGACAGCAGAAGATATCGAAGAGATAGCTCAGGCAGAGGAAGCATAAAAAGTAAACGGATAGAGTAGGAGGAAATATAGAAAATGGCTATCACAGCATCAATGGTAAAAGAATTAAGAGAAATGACCGGTGCAGGAATGATGGACTGTAAAAAAGCGCTTGGTGAGACGGGTGGCGATATGGATGCAGCGGTTGAGTATTTAAGAAAGAACGGTCAGGCAAAAGCAGAGAAGAAAGCAGGCAGAATTGCAGCAGAAGGACTTTGCCGTGTTGCCGTAAAAGATGATAAGACAGCAGCAGTTGTAGAGGTAAACTCCGAAACAGACTTTGTTGCGAAGAATGAAGATTTCCAGGCATATGTGGAAGCTGTTGCAGCACAGGCAGTAAATTCCGATGCAGCTAATCTGGATGATTTCCTTGCAGAGAAATGGCATCTGGATGATTCTAAGTCAGTAAAAGACGCTCTGGTTGATAAGATTGCCGTTATCGGTGAGAATTTAAATATCAGAAGATTTCAGAAAGTTGTTGCAGCGAATGGCTGTGTTGTTACTTACGTACACGGCGGCGGAAGAATCGGTGTTATTGTAGAAGCAGATACGAATGTCGTAAATGACGGCGTAAAAGAGGCTATGACCAATATTGCGATGCAGGTAGCGGCATTAGCGCCTAAGTATGTTTCTACCACAGATGTATCCGAGGAATATAAGGAACATGAAAAATCCATTATTGCAGAGCAGATTAAAAATGATCCTAAAATGGCAGGAAAGCCTGATAAAGTAATTGAGGGCGCTGTAAACGGCCGTTTGAATAAGGAATTAAAGGAAGTATGTCTGTTAGAGCAGGTATATGTAAAAGCGGAAGATGGAAAACAATCTGTAGCAAAATACATTGAGCAGGTTGCAAAGGAAAATAACGCAAACCTTTCCATCAAATCTTTTGTCCGTTTTGAGACAGGTGAAGGTCTTGAAAAGAAAGAAGAGAACTTCGCTGAGGAAGTTGCAAAGCAGATGGGAATGTAAAATTGGTTCTTGCAAATGAGAATGTGAAGCATTCTCAGAATCGAGTGCTTTGGCACTCGATTTTTTTAGGGGAGGAGACGGTAATGTATCATTGTCATGTTCAGTTTTATTTGATAGGTTCTCAGAGCAATTTATGGGATATTATAAGTAAGATGCCGCCGCTTGAGCATTTTTCACATGAGTTTCAGATAAGCAGTAAGCCGGACAGCGCTCTGGCAGCAAAAGCAGATGTGATTCTGGCGGATTTGCAGGGAGTAGATGCAAAAGAAACGGTGAATATGCTTTGCAACTGTAAAAAGCAGGAGGCAGAGCTTCTTTTACTTGCGGATAATGAACAGATTGCGTCACTTGCAGATGAACTTCCTAATATCAAAGATATCTGGTCTTCTGCTATGTCGGAAGATGAGATGCGTTTCCGTTTTTTGCGCTGGCAGCAGACTTATAAGATGGATAAGGATTTCTGGCAGACCAGAAATTATTTTGATTCCACAATTAACAGCATTCCCCATCTGGTATGGTATAAAGATAAGGAGGGAGTGCATAAGAAAGTCAATGAGAGCTTTTGTAAAGCTGTGAATAAGACAATGGCGCAGATAGAGGGACGCGGACATTTCTATATCTGGGATCTTGACCCTGAGGAATACGCCAAAGGGGAATTTATCTGCATGGAATCTGAATTTGAGGTAATGGAGAAAAGAGAGACCTGCGTATTTGCGGAAAACGTTAAAATCGGAGACAGTATGCGGGAATTGACAACGTATAAATCGCCGCTTTTTGATATAGACGGCAGTGTTATGGGAACCGTAGGCGTGGCTGTCGATGTAACACAGGAGCGCCTTTACGAGCGTATGCTTTTAAATAATGCCAATACCGATGCCCTGACAGGGTTATATAACAGGCGGTATGTTTATCAGTTTGTTAAAGAAAAAGAGGGTACGCCCTTTACTATCTATTATATTGATTTGGATAACTTCAAGAGTATTAATGATAAATTCGGACATCAGGAGGGTGACCGTGCCTTGACCGTTACTGCCGGTATATTAAAAGAGTGCATGTCGGAAGCCGTTATTACAAGAGTCGGTGGTGATGAATTTTTAATCATCGAGCTGGGTGAACATATGCCGGAAGAAGTGGAAAAGAAACGAAAGTGGCTGGAGGAAAGCTTAGAGAAAGTTTATCAGAATGATGAATATCTTAAACTGATATCCGCCAGTATTGGAACCGCGCATACGGACAGCATGAGTAAGGCAAACATTGACAAACTGGTTGTAGAGGCCGATGCCTTTATGTATCGTGAAAAAAACCGGAAAAAACAGGAAAAAAATCGCTGAGAGACTGAAGAAAAATCATAAATCGTCCGATATACCTTATAAGGTATCTATGATATTTGATATCTGATGTAAAAAGAAACGGATTTCGAAAATAGTCAAAGGAGGACGAACAATGAGCAAGGTAGAAGGTTATGGCGCTTACCAGAGCAGTCTTTACAATACGGCAAAGGGAAGCACGGCAAAAAAGACAGGGGCGGCAGACAAGACAGATAAGACAGAAAAGAAAGAATCCAAGGTACAGTTAAGCAACAAAGCTAAGAAACTGTTGGAACAGTTGAAAAAGAATTATAAGAACATGGACTTCATTATTGCAGATTATGAAAGTGACGAAGAAGCAGCTTCTTATCTTTCCAGAGGAACGAAAGAGTACAGCGTATTAATTGATCCGGAAACATTAGAGGAAATGGCATCAGATGAAGATGCTAAGGCAAAGTATACAGGCATTCTGGAAGACGCCGTAGGGCAGCTGAAAGATATGGAAAGCCAACTTGGAGATAAGAAAGAGGATGTAGCGCATCTTGGCGTCTCCATTGGTAAAGACGGTCAGGTCTCCTATTTTGCAGATTTGGAAAAAGCAGGGGAAAGACAGAAAGAATTTGTAGAAAGAACCAGAGAAAGCAAGAAAGAGGAAAGAGCAGCCCAGGCAAAGAAAGCGGAAGAAAAAGCAGCTTCCGAGCGGACCAAGAGAACAAGGGTCGAAGCGGATTCCGTAGAAGAGCTTTTGGATAAGATAAAGGCTGTAGACTGGGATCAGGTAAAACCGGAAGTGAAACCGGTGAGCGGTTCCAGATTTGACTTTACAATCTAATTGCTTTCCTGTTGATAGAAATAATATGAACAATGATATCATCATAAAAGAATCAGAAAAAACAGAAAAGACGATAGTGCAGGCGTTTCCTGAAAGTCATGGGATTTTGCGGAACAAATACTATTTGTATCTGACGGAATTTTTTGCAGGAATGTCTGTTATGGCAGTAGAACTTGGCGCAAGTAGACTTCTTGCGCCATATTTCAGTTCATCCCAAATTGTATGGACGATTATCATAGGAACGATTATGATTGCAATGGCGCTCGGTAATATATGGGGCGGCAGAAAAGCGGATAAAGACCCCAATCCGGACAAACTCTATATCCGGATTTTGATTGCGGCGATATGGATTGCGGCGATTCCGGTACTCGGTAAGTTTGTGATTATCGGCATTTCAGCGCTTCTCGTTTTTACCATCAGTAATAATTTCCTGATTTGGGCGGCATTTCTTGCCTGTATGGTGATTTTTGTATTTCCGTTGTTTTTGCTGGGAACGGTGACGCCCTCCCTTGTGAAATATACGGTGAGCAGCCTTGATGAGAGCGGACAGACGGTAGGGGCGCTTGGCGCGTTCAATACAATAGGAAGTATTATCGGTACATTTGTGCCGACTTTTGTGACGATTCCGGCGGTGGGAACTTCCGTCACCTTTTTGATTTTTGCGGGAATTTTACTGCTTCTTGCGCTGATTTACTTTATCAGTATGGGGAGGAAAAAGAAGCAGTGCATAGTGGGCATCTTATTGTTTGCGCTGTGCTGTGTGACCGGTGCATCCTCAGGTTTTGCTTTCTGGGAAAGTAATCTTTTATATGAGGGCGAATCCATTTATAATTATTTGCAGGTGAAGGAAACTGACGATAGTGTCATTCTTTCTACCAATGTATTATTCGGCGTACAGTCTATTATGAAAAAAGACGGCGGCGCTACAGGAATGTATTACGATTATGCTATGGCTGCGCCGGTTATGTCAGGCAGTCCGCATGGCGATATCCTGATTCTCGGAATGGGGACAGGCACATTTGCAAAGCAGTGCAGTTATTATTACAGCGGAGCCTCAATAGAGGGCGTGGAGATTGATGAAAAAATTACGGAACTTGCCGGTCAGTATTTTGAACTGCCGGATTCCGTTCCCGTCACAACTTATGACGGAAGAAGCTATTTAGAGGCTGTTTCCGGAAAATATGATGTGGTTATGGTAGACGCCTATCAGGATATTACGATTCCTTTTCAAATGTCTTCCGTCGAGTTTTTTACGCTTGTAAAAGAGCATTTGAAAGAAAACGGCGTTATGGTAGTGAATATGAATATGCATACGGATAAAGAGGGCAATATCAATGAATATCTGTCCGATACGATTGCATCCGTTTTTGATTATGTTTATACGGTGGATGTAAAGGGCTCCACCAACAGAGAACTTTTCGCAACGCAGAATCCGTCGGCGCTTACGGACTTTGAACGGGAAAGGCTTTTATTTTCAAACAGCGATTTACTGAATATGCTGCAAAAGGTATCGGATGGTATCACCCTATATGAGAAGGGCGATTACCTTCTGACAGATGATAAAGCACCGGTAGAACTTTTGGGAATGCAGGTCATTGACGAGTTAATTCAGACAGAACTTGTCTATTATAAAAGAATTTTTAAGGAAGAAGGGATTGAGGGACTGCTTCGGGAATAAAGATAAGGTTTTCGGAAAAAATAGGAAAGAGAAATTTTTTCTGAGAACATGTGAAAGGAGCAGAATATGGACTTTAGGAGCAGCGAAACGAAAGATAATCTGATGCGTGCCTTTGCGGGAGAGAGTCAGGCAAGAAACCGCTATACGATTGCGGCAGGTCAGGCAAGAGAAGAAAAACTGTATGTGATAGAGGCGGTTTTTCGCTTTACGGCGGAGCAGGAGAAAGAGCATGCAGAGGTATTTTATAAATATTTAAATGAGATGGCGGGAGAAAACATTGCCATTGACGGTGTATATCCGGTGGATATCTCGAAGGATGCGGCCGTACTGCTGCGTATGGCGCAGCATAATGAATACGAGGAACATGATGATGTATACCGTAATTTTGCAAGAAAAGCGGATGAAGAGGGATTTTCTCATATAGCTGATTCTTTCCGGCAGATTGCGGAAATTGAAAAAATTCACGGAAACAGATTCGGAAAGTTTGCCGAGTGGCTGGAGGAGGGGAAACTTTTTGTATCGGATGTCGAATGTGCATGGATGTGTATGGAGTGCGGTCATATTTACCGGGGAACGGAAGTACCTCCTGTCTGTCCGGTCTGCCACAATGACAGAGGTTATTTTGTCCGTCTGGAGTTTGCGCCTTATACGGGAGAATGTTGTATGTAAGGGTGTTGGAACTGTCCAAACGGGCAGTTCCATTTTTTTTCATAACGTTTTTCATAAAATGACTTTTCGTAATTCGGAAGATGTGTTATTATTAATAAGGAATGTTGAAAAATCACTAAGGAGCCGATGAAGATGGCTGGAACAGAGATGGAAGAGCGGAACGCGCGAAAGAACAGAATCCGCTTTTTAAAAAAAATAATCATCTTTGTCCTCGTTATGGCAATACTGATTCCCACAGTACTGTCGGTTATTCTGGGTGTACAGCTTCATATTGTAAAGAAAGAACTGAGGGAATTACAGGAACAGGCAGTTGAAGTAGCTGCTATAGATCAGACAGAGGCTCCGCAAGAAACAGAGAAAGGGGCTGATGTAGAAGCCGGGGGAGACATAGACCAATATACAGCGGATGGTGTGAATGTTTCCAAACGTGACAATGCGAAGCGGCCGGATGAAGAAACGGCAGAAGGATCCGCATTGGGAGATGAGGAAGTTCGTCGGGTATATTTAACATTTGATGACGGACCAAGCAGTAATACAAATCGGATTTTGGATATTCTTGCAGAATACGATGTGAAAGCGACCTTTTTCGTTGTAGGAAAGGAAGACGAAAGATATCAGGCGTTATATCAGAGAATTGTAGAAGAAGGACATACGCTTGCGATGCACTCCTACAGCCATAAATATGATGAAATATATGAATCGGTAGACAGCTATGCAGAGGATTTAAGTAAATTGCAGGAATTTTTGTATGATACGACAGGAGTATGGTGCAGATATTGCAGATTTCCGGGCGGCAGCAGTAATACGGTCAGCCGGGTTGATATGCATGAGTTGATTGCCTATCTGGATGAACAGGACATTACTTATTTTGACTGGAATATAGCTTCCGGTGATGCTACGAACAGTTATATCAGTGCGGATGCCATATTGCGTAATTGCATGACAAGTCTGCCACAATATCAAACGGGTATTATTTTGATGCATGACGCATCAAATAAAAATACTACGGTAGAAGCCTTGCCGACGCTGATTGAGCGTATTTTGGCAATGGAAAATACCGTCATCGTTCCTATCACAGAGGATACGATACCAATACAACATATTAGTAATGACTAAAGAATGGAGGATTATAGAATGGGATTTTTTTCGGATTTAAAGGATGATTTATCCCAGGCGGTAAATGAACTGATGCCGGAAGAGGAATTGCAGGAAGCCCTTAGCGATGAAGACCTGCAGGCGCTTCTTGAATCAGAAACGCCGGCGGAAAGCCCCAAAACGGTGCAGCCGCAGGCAGAAGCAGGAATGCCTACTTCTGATGATTTAAGTGATATGCTGGATAAAATGGAAGCAATGTCCAGTGGGAGTACAGCAGAGGAGCAGCTTCCTGATGAATTTTTGCAGGAAGAGCCTTTGATGGAGACGGATATTCCGGAGATGCCGACAGAAGAAGCAGTGATTCCGGAAGAACCGGTTATAGAGCAGGCGCCGGAGATTGCAGAACCGGCAGTACAGAAAACAGTATCAGAAGAAATTGAAATACCGCAGCAGGATGAAGAAAGGAATGAAGAAAAAATGGATATGGAAATGCAGGGAAATGTAGTAGACGAAACAGCAGTTGTAACAGGTGGAATGACTATCGTAGGTGATATCAGTTCCGGAGGTTCTTTGGAACTTATCGGTAACGTTACAGGAAATATCGATATTCTCGGTAAACTGAATGTAACAGGAGCTATTCAGGGTAATTCCAAGGCGGCAGAGATTTATGCAGAGGGTGCAAGAATCAATGGTGAAATCAACAGCGCAGGCAGTGTGAAAATCGGACAGAGTTCCGTTGTTATTGGTAATATTTTTGCAAACAGTGCAGTTGTTGCCGGCGCGGTAAAGGGTGATATTGATGTTCACGGTCCGGTTGTTTTAGATACTTCTGCGATTGTTATGGGTAATATCAAATCCAAATCCGTCCAGATTAACAACGGAGCGGTTATTGAGGGTATGTGCTCCCAGTGCTATGCAGATGTCAATCCTTCTTCTTTCTTCGAGGAAATCAAGAAGAATAAAGAAAATAAAGAAGCTGCTAAAGAAAAAGCAAAAAGCAAATAATAGTAAAAAGAATTTGAAAATTGCATAAGCATATTAATAGGAGAGTATGGAAAATGCGGCGTATTCTACTTAAATTAAGCGGAGAGGCATTGGCAGGAGAGAAAAAAACCGGCTTTCATGAAGAGACAGTACGTGAAGTCGCCTTACAGGTAAAACAGCTTGTGGATGACGGAATTCAGGTTGGTATTGTAATCGGAGGCGGGAATTTCTGGCGCGGACGTTCCAGTGAAAACATTGACAGAACGAAAGCTGATCAGATTGGTATGCTTGCAACGATTATGAACTGTATTTATGTATCTGAAATTTTTCGTTCCGTTGGTATGATGACAAGTATTTTAACTCCTTTTGAATGTGGTTCTTTTACAAAACTGTTTTCTAAAGACAGAGCAAATAAGTATTTTGCAAAGAACATGGTTGTCTTTTTTGCAGGAGGTACGGGGCATCCATATTTCTCAACGGATACCGGTGTTGTGCTGCGCGCGGTGGAAGTAGACGCGGATGTGATTCTGCTTGCAAAAGCAGTAGACGGTGTCTATGACGATGACCCGCACACTAATCCGGCAGCCAGAAAATATGATGAAATATCCATTGATGAAGTCATTGAAAAAAATCTTCAGGTAGTGGATATGACAGCGTCTATTTTGGCAAGGGATAATAAAATGCCGATGTGGGTATTCGGACTGAATGAAAAAAACAGTATTGTGAATGCGGTGAAAGGAAAATTCAGCGGAACAAAAGTTGTCGTATAGGGAGAGGAAGGTATAGAATTAGAGATGGATGACAGGTTAAAGCCATATGATGAGAAAATGAAGAGAGCATATGATTTTTTGGTAACAGACCTTGGGACGATTCGTGCCGGTCGTGCCAATCCCCATGTACTTGATCGGATTAAGGTTGACTATTATGGAACGCCGACGCCGATTCAACAGGTTGGTAATATTACGGTTCCCGACCCGAGAATGATTCAAATTGCTCCGTGGGAAAAGAGCCTGATTAAAGAAATCGAAAAGGCGATTATGACATCCGACATCGGTATTACGCCAAGTAATGATGGGGCTGTAATTCGTCTGGTATTTCCGGAATTGACCGAGGAACGCAGAAAAGAATTAGCGAAGGACATCAAGAAAAAAGGCGAAGACAACAAGGTCGCGATTAGAAATGCAAGGCGTGACGGTATGGATGCTTTCAAGAAACTTGCCAAGGAAGAGGTTTCGGAGGATGAAATCAAAGAATTGGGCGATGACTTGCAGAAGCTGACAGACAAGTACATTAAGGATGTTGATAAGTTAATTGAAGAAAAGTCAAAAGAAATTATGACTGTATAAGAAACACATATAGTATATTAAAAGGGGATTGTGGAGTAGCGGTATTCTACCAATCCCCTTTGATAAGCTGAAAATTAAAAATTTTCAGCTGCGAGTATTGCGTAGCAATACATCGCGGACTTTGAGAAAGGCTTGGTTATCAGAATGACTATACCAAATCATGTGGCGATTATTTTAGATGGTAACGGCAGATGGGCAAAGAGTAAGGGTATGCCGAGAAATTACGGGCATGTGCAGGGCGCGAAGACGGTAGAAGTTATCTGTGAAGAAGCATATCGTATGGGAATTCAGTATTTAACCGTCTATGCTTTTTCAACGGAAAACTGGAACAGACCGCAGGACGAAGTGGATGCTTTAATGAAGCTTTTGCGTAACTATATGAAGACCTGTTTAAAGACTGCGGCGAAAAACAATATGTGTGTGCGCGTGATTGGTGATAAGACGGGGCTTGATACGGATATCAGGGAACGGATTGCGCAGTTGGAAGAAGCGACAAAAGACAATACGGGACTGCATTTCCAGATAGCCTTGAATTACGGCGGCAGGGATGAAATTGTGCGTGCCGTACAGAATATTGCCGGGCAGGTAAAAGACGGCACACTCCGAAAAGAAGATATTACAGAGCAGTTACTCAGCGACACCTTAGATACAAAGGGGCTGCCGGAGCCGGATTTATTAATTCGTACATGCAATGAACAGAGAATTTCCAATTTCCTTTTGTGGCAGCTTGCCTATACGGAATTTTATTTTACGGAAGTCGCATGGCCGGATTTTTCCAAGGAAGAATTGGAAAAGGCTGTTGAGGCATATAATAAGAGAGATAGAAAGTATGGTATGATAAGCGAAGGATAAAGGAAGGTTTGGTTGATTATGTTTCGTACGAGATTACTCAGCGGTATTGTATTAGTTGTTCTGGCGTTTGTCAGTATATGGTGCGGCGGTCCGGTTCTGGCGGCGGTATTGTGTGTGATATCCGAGATTGCATATCGTGAGTTGACAAAAGTAACAAACGTGCATACAAAGGACATTAAGACAAATGCCTTAGAGAGACAGGGATGTTTTTTGATTGCAGCTTATTATGCCCTGCTATATGCCGGAATGTATATGGCGCCGCTTAGTATAGGAACTATTTATATGGTTCTTACATTTTTCCTGATACTATCTTTTCTATCTTTTTTATACATCTATGTAGTTAAGTTTCCGATGTATAAAGCAGAACAGGTGATGGCGGCTTTTTTTGAACTTATTTATGCGCCAGTTTTGTTATCATTTCTCTATATCATCAGGGAAGGATGGAGTCGTGGTTTTTATCTTGTATGGCTCGTATTTCTTTGCTCATGGGGAAGCGATACCTGTGCATACTGCGTTGGGGTTTTATTCGGAAAACATAAGATGGCGCCGAACTTAAGTCCGAAAAAGTCAATTGAGGGTGCTATCGGCGGAGTCGTTGGAGCAGCGCTTTTATTCGGTTTATACACACAATTTGTTGTTAATTCTTTTACGACAGAAGTGGGTCAGCTTGATTGGGTCGGCTCGATGGCGCTTGGCGCTATCGGCGCGCTGGTTTCCATGATTGGCGATTTGGCGGCATCAGCAATTAAAAGAGACCATGATATTAAAGATTACGGGAATTTGATACCGGGACACGGCGGCATTATGGACCGCTTTGACAGCGTGATTGTCGCAGCACCGCTTATTTTCTTTGGATTGGTGCTTATCACATAAGAAAGGTACGGTTATCGGAATGAAAAAAATAGCGATTCTTGGCTCTACAGGTTCTATTGGAACACAAACTCTGGAAATTGTAAGGAATAATCCGGATTTACAGGTCGTGGCAATAGCGGCGGGAACAAATGTGGAGTTGATGGAAAAACAGATTAGAGAATTTCATCCGCGCAAGGCAGCTATGTGGACAAAAGAAGCGGCAAGAGATTTATCTGTCAGGGTTGCCGATATGGATGTAGAGATTGTATGCGGCATGGATGGACTGATAGAAGTTTCTACGATGGAGGAAGCGGAAATATTAGTGACGGCAATCGTAGGGATGATTGGCATCCGGCCGACCATTGCAGCGATTGAACACGGAAAGACGATTGCGCTTGCAAATAAAGAGACATTGGTGACGGCAGGGCATATTATTATGCCGCTTGCAGCCAAGTGCGGTGTTTCCATTGTGCCGGTGGACAGCGAGCATAGCGCGATTTTCCAGTCTATGAACGGAGAAAATAAGGAAAGAGTCAGTAAAATTATTTTAACGGCATCCGGCGGTCCTTTCCGCGGGAAAACGAAAGAGGAACTTTCGCAGATGACAATAGAAGACGCCTTAAAGCATCCGAACTGGTCGATGGGACAGAAAGTAACGATTGACTCCGCTTCTTTGGTGAACAAAGGGCTGGAAGTTATGGAAGCAAGATGGCTGTTTGACACAGCATTAGAAGATATCCAGGTAGTCGTTCATCCGCAGAGTATCATTCATTCCGCAGTGGAATATGCGGATGGCGGTATTATGGCGCAGCTTGGTATGCCGGACATGAAACTGCCGATTCAGTATGCGTTGTTTTATCCTGACAGAAGACCGATGTTCGGAAAAAGAGTGGACTTTTTTGCACTTGGGCAGCTTACGTTTGAAAAGCCGGATACGGATACTTTTAACGGCTTAGCGCTTGCTTACGAGGCGGCTAAGACAGGCGGCAGTCTGCCGACCGTTTTTAATGCGGCAAACGAACGGGCAGTTGCATTATTTATCCGGAAGAAAATCGGATTTTTACAGATTCCGGAATTAATCGAGCAGGCTATGGGAAATCATAAAGTAATAGAGAATCCTTCCGTGGATGAGATTTTGGCGGCGGAAGCGGAAACATATGAATATATAGAGCGGGTGATGAATTGACAAAAACAATTATGACAATTATCTTATTTGTAATCATATTCGGTATCGTGGTAATATCCCATGAGTTTGGGCATTTTCTGTTAGGAAAGAGAAACGGAATCCGTGTCGTGGAATTTGCAATCGGTATGGGACCGGATATCTTTTCTTTTAGGAGAGGAGAAACAAAATATTCCCTGAAACTTCTGCCGATAGGCGGCGCTTGTATGTTTGACGGGGAAGACGGCGTTGCGGCGGAAAACGGAGAAAAAGATGAGCATACTTTTCAGGCGGCAAATGTCTGGGCAAGGATTGCGACGATTTTTGCAGGACCGTTTTTTAATTTCCTGACAGCATTTTTATTTGCGTTGATAGTGGTAGCATTTACCGGCGCCAGAAGAACGGACATACAGATGATAGTGGAGGGTTCCGCGGCGCAGGAAGCCGGTATTATGCCGGGAGATGAGATTCTTAGAATCAATAATGAGAGAGTTTATCTCTATCAGGAAATTCAGTTGGCTACGGAGTTAACTCAGGGAGAACCTCTTACTTTACAGATTAAAAGAGGAGAACAGATTCTGGATGTGACGGTGTCTCCGCGTTATGATGAAAGAGACGGTATGTATTATATCGGTCTGGTGGGTGGTGAATCCATAGAGTGCAATCCGGCACAGGTTTTTCAGTATAGCTTATATGAAATACGTTTTTGGGTTAAGGTGACTTATAAGAGTTTATTGATGCTTGTGCAGGGGCAGGTAACAAAAGATGATGTATCAGGACCAATCGGTATTGCACAGATGGTGGGAGATAATTATGAGGTCGCAAAGACGTATGGTGTTTCTAATGTTATCTTTACGATGATGGATATTATTATTTTACTGTCAATCAATCTGGGTATTTTGAATTTGCTGCCGATTCCGGCGCTAGACGGCGGAAGGCTTGTCTTCCTGATTTTAGAGGTATTTCGTGGGAAACCGGTGCCTCCGGAAAAAGAGGGTATGGTGCATTTTGCCGGGCTGGTCGTGCTGATGGTATTGATGGTATTTGTTATGTACAATGACATTATGAAACTTATTCGCTGATTTTTTGCGATTTTACCAAACAGACCCCATGAATTTTGGATATGTTGTATCATTGTCAGTGATGACAAAGCAGGTTATAATAAATTATGTTTTCGACAAAGCCGTGCGGCGTATGCGATACGTCGGCGGCTTCTTTTATCTTATAGAAATGACTTCCATTGGAATCGATTCTATTTGGGCAGGGTTCCCTGCATATTATCCGATGTTTTGTAATTGTCAGGTTTTATGATTGTGACGGAATGGGGGATGTTTATGTATTTTTCTACGGACGTATATTGGAATAAAGGTGCTGTGCGGGCTGTGAATCAGGATTCTCTCGTCGTATTGCAGGCATTAACAATACGGGGAAGAGTGCTGATGGCGGCAGTATGCGACGGGATGGGTGGTATGGATATGGGAGAGTGCGCAAGCGGTTATCTGACAGAGGAGCTGGTGACATGGTTCTACGATGGCTTACTGAGCTTGGTCGGAAAGAAAAAGCCGCTATGGGTCATCAGACGTAGTGCGGAAAGAAAGCTGTATCAGGTACAGAGCAGATTACAAAGGTATGCCGACAGACGCTTACTTGCGATGGGAACAACGCTTTCACTTCTTGTTCTATGGGAAAAAAAGTATATGCTCTGGCATCTTGGCGACAGCAGGATTTATCAATTCTTTAGCGGCGGTAAAAAGAAAATACGGCTATTGACATCGGATCATGTGCAGGGCAGAAATATGCTGACTAAGTGTGTGGGCAGTTTCGGTTTTTTTATGCCTGATTACAGAATGGGACATGTGAAGGCCGGAGAGTCATTCCTTTTGTGCAGCGACGGATTCTGGCATAACATACGGGAGGAGGAAATGAAGGAGGCGCTTGCACCGGAAGAGATGAGAGGAGAGCGGATTAGGAAGAGACTGTGTGAAATCGGGGAAGCGGATATGCGGCGTGGAGAAAAGGATAATCTCTCTGCAATTTATGTCAGTATACGGAAGCGGAAGGAGGAAGATGTGGAATGAGTGCGGAAGATATTCTTATGAGTAAGTATGAACTAAAAGAGAAAATCGGAGAGGGTGCAAATGGTATTGTATATCTTGCATGGGACAGGCATCTGGAGCGGTTTGCAGCGGTCAAGGAACAAAAGGCGCCGGAGAATGCAGATGATAATAAGCTGTTAAAGATGGAGATGGAAATGCTAAAAACGCTGGAACATCCAATGCTGCCTGCCGTATACGATTATTTTCAGGATGGCAGTCAGTATCTTGTGATGGAATATATCAAAGGGATTAGTTTACATAACTATATTGAAAAAGAGGGAAGCGTTCCGGAAGAACAGGCATGTATATGGGCATTGCAGCTGATAGATCTGTTTTCTTATCTGCATACAAGAAAGCCGCCTGTCATTTATCGGGATTTGAAGCCGGAAAATATTATTATCTGTCCGGACGGTAATCTCCGGGTAATAGATTTCGGCACGGCAATGTCCGTCCGTTATGATAAATACAGGCAGGATAGTGTTGCCGGTACAAGGGGATATGCCGCGCCGGAGATGTTTGGGGAAAATAAGATATCGGACGCCATAGCAGATGAGCGGAGTGATATTTATACGCTTGGGGCAACCTTGTATCATATGCTGACGGGTTATCATCCGGCAAAACCGCCATATGGTATCCGTCCGGTCCGCGCAATTGCGCCGCACCTGTCACGCGGTATTGAAGAGATTGTCATAAAATGCACACAGCCTGTACGGAAAAAACGTTATCGGACAGTGGAGGAAGTGAAAAAGGATTTGTTAAGAAAAAAGAAGTTGGGGAAACGGCATTTATGGGGAAGGAGAAAAGAGAGGGAAAGTCATGTTATCCGGAAGATGGAGAAGAAAATCTGGCTGACGGAAAAAAAGACTGTCGGGTTATTTGAAATTGTTATGTTAACCGGAATGACCGTTATGGGAGCTTTTTCCCTATCGGCTAAAGGGAAAGAGGCGCCGCTTCCTGTGATTGCCTATAACACGAAAGGGCAAAAGTTAGTCATACGCTATGACAGCGTCTATCAGACGGATGGGAATCTGATATTGGAACTGGAAAAAGACCTTTTTGAAAGTGAGAACGTGCAGGAACTTTCCATCAGGCTGACGGATGGCGTGACGGGAGAAAGCAGGGAACGGATTTTTTACATACAATGAAAACAGCTTTCCTAATCTTTTCATTTGAGGTACAATAAGTTGAAAGAACATAACGGAGGGTTATTATGTATAGAGATCATACAAAAGTTGTAACAATCGGAGACAGGGTGATTGGCGGGGGAAATCCCGTTCTGATACAGTCCATGACAAATACGAGGACAGAGGATGTAGAGGCAACGGTTGCACAGATTTTACGCTTAGAGCAGGCAGGCTGTGAAATTATCCGTGTGACGGTTCCTACGAAAGAAGCTGCGGAGGCAATATCTGAGATTAAGCAGCAGATTCATATTCCGCTAGTAGCGGATATTCATTTTGATTATAAGCTGGCGATTGCGGCAATGGAAAACGGTGCAGATAAAATCCGTATCAATCCGGGCAATATCGGCAGCAGGGAGAATGTTGCGGCGGTTGTCGCAGTGGCAAAAGAAAGAAATATTCCGATTAGAGTAGGCGTCAACAGCGGTTCCTTGGAGAAAGAACTGGTAGAAAAATATCACGGCGTAACAGCGGAGGGAATTGTAGAGAGCGCTCTGGATAAAGTACATATCATAGAAGAACTGCAGTATGATAATCTTGTCATAAGCATTAAATCTTCCGATGTTTTGATGTGCGTTAAGGCGCATGAAATTTTAGCCGGGAAGACAAATTATCCGCTGCATGTCGGTATTACGGAGTCAGGAACGTTATTAAGCGGAAATATTAAATCGGCAGCAGGACTTGGCATTATTCTTTATCAGGGTATCGGGGATACGATTCGTGTATCTTTGACAGGCGATCCGGTAGAGGAAATTAAGTCGGCAAAGCTGCTCCTTAGAACATTAGGGCTTAGAAAGGGCGGTATCGAAGTCGTTTCCTGCCCGACATGCGGACGAACGAAAATTGATTTAATCGGTCTGGCAAATCAGGTGGAAGCGATGACGGCGGATATTCCGCTCGATATTAAAGTCGCTGTTATGGGGTGCGCGGTAAACGGTCCCGGAGAAGCGAAAGAGGCGGATATCGGAATCGCCGGAGGTGAGGGAGAAGGTCTTTTGATAAAGCATGGCGAAATTGTAAAAAAAGTACCGGAAAAAGAGTTATTGAATGTACTGCGTGATGAATTGTTAAATTGGGGAAAGTAAGATGTCCAAAAAATTTTTTGAAGTATTTCCTACTTTGAAATTGAATACTGGTATGCAGGACTTATTCGAGCAGGTCATGGTGGAGAAAGTGTCTGCGACAAAGCGGAAAGATTTTTTAAGAATCTATATTTCTTCGGACAGACTGATTCAGAAAGAGGATGTTTTTTTAATAGAGCGGGAGATAAAAAAACAGTTTTTCCCTACGGCTGCCATGACAATCCGTATTTATGAGAGATATCATCTGTCAATGCAGTACCGTCCCGAAAATTTAATGGAACATTACCGTGACAGTATTTTATTAGAACTGCGGGAGTATTCGCCAATAGAATATAATCTTTTAAAAAACGCCGACATTACTTATCCGGCGGAAAATAAAATGATGCTGACTTTAGAAGACACGGTGCTTAGCAGGGAAAAAACAGAAGAGTTAGTACGCATTATAGAGAAAATCTATAATGAGCGGTGCGGATTTGCGATTGAAGTGCTGACAGATTATAAGGAACGTAAGAACGCGAAACGCAGGGAAGAGGACGAACAAAAATTCCAGATGCAGATTGCGGAAATTTCCGCCCGCGCTGTTCATGGAAAATCAGCGGAAGAAATGCATATACAGGAAAATGAGGTTCCCGAAAATAAGGCGGATACGGCGGCAGATGCGCCAGGCGGCGCGGATAAAGCAGAGAAATCGTTTAAGATGCAGAAAGCAGAATCCGCAGGCGCTTCCAAACAGCGCCCGTTAAAACGTTCTGATAATCCTGATGTTATCTATGGCAGGGATTTTGAGGACGAGGCAATTCCGATGGAGGAAGTCATCGGGGAAATCAGCGATGTTGTTGTCCGTGGAAAAGTCCTGAACATGGACAAACGTGAAATTAAGAACGAGAGAACGATACTGATTTATGATGTTACGGATTTTACGGATACCATGACGATTAAGCTGTTTGTCACCAATGAACAAGCGGATGAAGTGACGTCAGAGATGAAGCCGGGAGCGTTTGTGAAAATTAAGGGAATGGCGGTTATTGATAAGTTCGATCATGAACTGACAATCGGCTCTATTTTCGGCGTGAAAAAAGTTCCGGACTTTACAACATCCCGCAGTGATAACAGCGTCCGCAAGCGTGTGGAACTTCACTGCCATACGAAAATGAGCGATATGGACGGCGTATCGGAGGCAAAAGATATTGTAAAAAGGGCTTATAAATGGGGGCATCAGGCGATTGCCATTACCGACCATGGCGTATTACAGGCATATCCGGACGCCAATCATGTATGGGAGGATTTGTGGAAAGCCGAAAAAAGTAAACGTAAAGAAGCCGGAGAAGAAGACCCGGACAAGCAGGACTTTTTCAAGATCATCTACGGCGTAGAGGCATATCTCGTAGACGATTTAAAAGAGATTGTTACAAATGATAAAGGACAGGGATTAGAGGAAGACTTTGTCGTATTTGATATTGAGACGACGGGATTTTCTCCGGTCAATAATAAAATCATAGAAATCGGTGCTGTGAAAGTATCAAAGGGAGAAATTACGGATAGATTCTCTGCTTTTATCAATCCGGAAACGCCGATTCCGTTCGAAATTGAAAAACTGACAGGCATCAGGGACGATATGGTAATGGATGAGCCGAAGATAGACGTTGTATTACCGCAGTTTCTGGAATTCTGTAAGGACACAATCTTAGTTGCGCACAATGCAAGTTTTGATATGAGTTTTATTATGGAAAACTGCGATAGACTACAGATTCCGCATGATTTTACTTTTGTTGATACGGTGGGGATTGCGAGGGTACTTCTGCCGAATCAGGCAAAGCATACGTTGGATGCCGTAGCAAAGACGCTGGGCGTATCTTTGGAAAATCATCACCGTGCTGTGGATGACGCGGAGGCAACAGCGGAAATTTTTGTAAAGTTTCTTCCTATGCTTCGAAAAGAGGGCGCTGATACGTTACAGAAAGTCAATGCTATGGGCAGGTTAAGTCCTGATATTATCAAAAAACTTCCGACATATCATGCAATTATTTTGGCAAAGAATAACGTAGGGCGTATGAATCTGTACCGCTTGGTGTCGGAATCTCATTTAAATTATTTTGCCAGAAGACCGAGAATTCCCAAAAGTCTGTTACAGGAATACAGAGAGGGCTTGATTTTAGGAAGCGCCTGCGAAGCGGGAGAGTTATACCGCGCGCTTTTAGACGGCAAATCCGATACGGAAATTGCAAGGATTGTGCAGTTTTATGATTATCTGGAAATCCAGCCGCTTGGCAATAACAAGTTTATGATAGCGTCTGAAAAACTGCCGAACATCAATTCCATGGAAGATGTAATGGAAATGAACCGTAAGATTGTAAAACTGGGCGAGCAGTTCCATAAACCGGTAGCGGCAACTTGTGACGTACATTTTTTAGACCCGGAAGATGAGATATACCGTCGTATTATTATGGCATGGCAGCGCTTTGCCGATGCAGACGAGCAGGCTCCTTTGTATTTCAGGACAACAGAGGAAATGTTAGAGGAATTTGCTTACCTCGGCAGTGATAAAGCAGAGGAAGTCGTGATTACCAATACGAATATGATAGCCGATATGATAGAATCCATGTCTCCGGTAAGACCGGATAAATGTCCGCCGGTCATTGAAGACAGTGATAAACAGCTGACGGATATTTGTTATAAAAAGGCGCATGAAATATACGGGGAAACACTGCCGAAAATTGTGGAGGAACGTCTGGAGAGAGAGTTAAATTCCATTATCTCAAACGGCTTTGCCGTTATGTATATTATTGCGCAAAAATTAGTGTGGAAATCCGTAGAGGACGGTTATCTGGTAGGCTCGAGAGGTTCTGTCGGTTCTTCTTTTGTGGCTAACATGGCGGGAATAACGGAAGTAAATTCTTTAAGTCCGCATTATCTGTGTTCGAACTGCCATTACTATGATTTTGATTCCGAGGAAGTGAAAGCTTTCAGCGGCGGCGCAGGATGCGATATGCCGGATAAGGATTGTCCGAATTGCGGCACTCCTCTTAGAAAAGAAGGATTTGATATTCCGTTTGAGACGTTTTTGGGCTTTAAGGGAGATAAAGAGCCGGATATTGACTTGAATTTTTCGGGAGAGTATCAGAGTAAGGCGCATAAATATACGGAAGTAATTTTCGGCTACGGACAGACATACCGCGCCGGAACCATCGGTACACTGGCGGATAAGACGGCATTTGCTTATGTAAAGAAATATTATGAAGAACACGGAGAGCAGAAAAGAACATGTGAAATTAACCGCATCGTTACAGGCTGTACCGGCGTCAGAAGAAGTACGGGACAGCATCCGGGCGGTATTGTTGTGTTACCGGTGGGAGAGGATATTAACTCTTTTACTCCGGTACAGCATCCGGCAAATGATATGGATACGGACACGGTTACGACACACTTTGACTATCATTCCATAGACCATAACCTTTTAAAACTTGATATTCTCGGGCATGATGATCCGACGATGATTCGTATGTTACAGGATATTACGGGAATAGACCCGGTTACGATTCCGTTAGATGATAAAGGGGTTATGTCGCTTTTTAAATCTACGGAAGCGCTTGGCGTGACACCGGAACAGATTGGCGGCTGTAAGTTAGGCTGCCTTGGCATTCCTGAGTTTGGAACGGAATTTGCGATGCAGATGGTTATTGATGCCAAACCCAAATGCTTTACCGATTTGGTGCGTATTGCCGGACTTGCGCATGGAACCGATGTGTGGCTTGGAAATGCGCAGACTTTGATTGAAGAAGGAAAAGCAACGATTTCCACGGCAATCTGCTGTCGTGATGATATTATGATTTACCTGATTCAGATGGGCGTGGACCCGGCTTTGTCTTTTACGATTATGGAGAGCGTCCGTAAGGGAAAAGGATTAAAACCCGAGTGGGAAGAGGCTATGCTTAAAGCAAATGTACCGGACTGGTATATCTGGTCGTGTAAGAAAATTAAATATATGTTCCCGAAAGCGCATGCGGCGGCTTATGTTATGATGGCATGGCGTATTGCCTATTGTAAAATTAATTATCCGCTGGCGTTCTATGCTTCTTTTTTCAGTATTCGTGCATCCGGTTTTTCTTATGAAATTATGTGTCAGGGACAGCAGCATTTACAGAGCGTGATGGCGGACTATAAGCGCAGGAGTGACGAACTCAGCAAAAAAGAACAGGACACCTACAAGGATATGAAAATCGTTCAGGAGATGTATGCCAGAGGTTTTGATTTTGTACCGATAGATATTTTTTCTGCGCAGGCAAGACTTTTTCAGGTTGTAAATGATAAGCAGATTATGCCGTCTTTAAGCAGTATAGACGGTATGGGTGAAAAAGCGGCGGATGCTGTTGTGGAAGCGGTAAAAGACGGACCGTTTTTATCAAAAGAAGATTTCCGTGAGCGTACAAAAGTATCTTCAACGGTTACGGAGTTAATGGACAGTTTAGGACTGTTAGGCGATTTGCCGGAGTCCAATCAGATTAGTTTGTTTGATTTTGTAAGCTAAACGTTCCCCTTTTTTTTCCGGTTCATATAATAGAACATAGGAAAAAAGGAGAAGTTTAGGTTATGGCGATTGGTTACTTAATCATACAGGCGAGAACGGCGCATGATGCGCTTCCGCTTGCAAATATCCCTATCAGGATTCTGGATGATGAGGGACGGACGGTTTATGAACTGACAACGGATGAAAGCGGAGAAACACCGTTAGTTTCTTTAGAGACAGTGGAAAAAAGTCTTTCTTTGGATTCTTATTATGTAGGAGAACCTTATGTAAGTTATGATGTGCTTGCAAGAGGCGCAGGTTTTGATTCCATTCATGTTTCCGGCATTCCTATCTACGAGGGGGAGACTGCGACACTGCCGCTTATGTTAGTACCGATGCAGGAGCGTCAGCGATCGCCCGAAACGACAGAGATTGTTATCGGAAAGCCTGCGGCAGCCATGCGGCAGGGGCGGTATCAGGAGGCGCCTGTCACGGAACCGCGCGTTCTGCGTCAGGTTGTCATTCCGGAGCCGATTACCGTGCATCTGGGAGCACCCTCTTCTAATGCTTCGAATGTACAGGTATCTTTTCCGGACTATGTCAAAAATGTGGCAAGCAGTGAAATTTATCCTACATGGCCGGAAGCGTCTCTGCGGGCAAATATCTATGCCATTATTACGTTTGCCCTAAACAGGGTTTATACGGAGTGGTACAGAAGCCGCGGTTACAATTTCGATATTACCAATTCTACGGCATATGACCAGTATTTTGTCTACGGAAGGCCGACTTATGAATCGATTAACAGAGTGGTAGACGATATTTTTAACGAGTATGTCCGCAGAAGAGGACAGAACGCACCTTATTTCACATCATTCTGCAACGGTACGACATCCACCTGTGCTGGGCTTTCCCAGTGGGGAACGGTAACATTGGCACAGAACGGATTGACACCAATACAGATTCTTCGTACCTATTATCCCGATGACATTGAAATTGCGGAAACGGATGCTGTTACGGGCATTCTCTCATCCTATCCGGGAACACCTCTTAAGGTCGGCAGTACGGGTCTTGATGTACAGACAATACAGACTTATCTTAACAGAATACGAAGAAATTATCCCGGTATTCCTGCCATTACGGACGAAGCAGGTGTGTTTGGGGACAGTACGCGCGCAGCGGTAACGAAATTCCAGAATGTATTTGGATTGACGGCAGATGGCATTGTCGGAAAAGCTACTTGGTATAAAATTTCCGAACTGTATACGGCAGTCACCAGATTAGCGGAACTTGACAGTGAGGGAACTACGCTCGGTATCGGAACGGTTCCGCCGAATTCAGTCCTGAGGACAGGGGCAAGGGGCGCGGATGTGCTGACGCTGCAATACCTTTTGAATATCGTTTCGGAATTTTATCCGACTGTGCCGGGAGTGACATCGGACGGCATATTCGGAAACGCTACAAAACAGGCAGTCATTGCCTTTCAAAAGGCAATGCAGCTGACACCGGATGGTATTGTCGGACCGTCCACATGGCGGGCGCTTTATCAGAGCTATCTCGGTATTGAAAATAATATACCGGGCTCCGGCGGAGGAGGAACAGGAACAGGCGGCGTAACGGAATATGTTGTACGTTCCGGCGATACCCTGTGGCTATTGGCACAAAGATACGGTACGACGGTGGATGCCATTAAAAGACTGAACGGCTTGACGAGTGATGTATTGAATATCGGTCAGGTATTAAAAATACCATCAGGGTCAGCGCCGTCCTATTTTGAGTACACCGTGCGTTCCGGCGATACCCTGTGGCTATTGGCACAAAGATACGGCACGACGGTAGACGCGATTAAGAACTTAAACGGTTTAAGCAGTAACGCATTAAGTATTGGTCAGATATTATTGATTCCCAGCGCTTCTTAAAGTCAGCGCGCATTATGTCCCGCTCCTTTTATCTTCCTGTAAAAGTATTGGAAAGGCAAAAGGATTTTGCTATAATAAACGCAAGTACAGTAAGATAGGAGCGGGATACTAATGAATATGGAGGCTGCAATGCAAAAATTTAAAAAGGTGATACAAAGGATTAGCACCGTGCTCGAACAGGTGGTAGCAGTACTTGTGTTAATCGGTATTGTATTTTCTCTATACAGCCTTGTGAAGGATTTTGTCGTTTTTCAGGGACTGTTAGAGGATGTTTCGATGTTTCACGATTATCTGGAAGATATCTTTACTATCGTTATCGGGCTTGAATTTTTACAGATGCTTTGCCGTCCTAACTCGGATAATATTATGGAAGTGTTGATATTCCTTGTTGCACGGCATATGATTATCACTGACACAACACCGTATGAAGATTTTGTTTCGGTTATCAGTATTATTCTTTTGTGTGTCTTGCGCCGCTATCTACATAACACAAGGATTAAGGAACATTCGGAGAGTGATACGATATCCAATGAGGAAAATGAAATTGACAATTAAAAAAGAAGGAGTGAACAGTTATGCCGGCATTTAAAATTCATACTATGGTTTTTCCGGAGAAAAAAAGAAAGGCGCTGACGTTCAGTTATGATGACGGTCGTTTGGGTGACCGCCGTTTGGTGGAAATAATGAACCGCTATGGTGTAAAGGGAACGTTTAACTTAAATTCCGGGAATTTTGGAAAAATAAAAACAGTAGAAATTGGCGGAAAAACAGTGGATGATTCTACGGTTACAATAGAAGAGATTCCGCAATTATATAAAGGGCATGAAGTGGCAACCCACGCTTCAAACCATATGGCTGTGACCGATTGCGGCGCGGAGGCACTCTATCGGATTTTGGAAGACCGGAGAGTTTTGGAGGGGCTTGTGCCTTACATGGTACAGGGACATGCCTACCCGTTTGGAATTTATGATAAAGAAAGTTTTGCCATGTTAAAGGCAGCAGGCATCCGTTATGCCCGTACCGTAATATCAACGGGCTGTTTTGAACTGCCTGAAAACTTTTTGGAATGGCATCCGACTTGTCACCACGAGGATGCGCGCCTGATGGAACTGGCAAAACAGTTTTGCGAACAGGACGCAGATTTGATGCGCCCGCAGTTATTTTATGTGTGGGGACATTCTTTTGAGTTTGACAGAAATCAAAACTGGGAGATTATGGAAAATCTGCTTGAGTTTCTTTCCGGTTATGCTGACAGTATCTGGATGGCGACCAACGGCGAAATCGTGGATTATGTGACGGCATATAAAAGTCTTGTGTATTCCGCAGACGGCAGCAGGGTATATAATCCTTCGGTGCGGACTGTGTGGATGGAAACAGAGGGAGAAATCTATGAGATTGCTTCCGGGCAGACAGTAGTTTTGAGAAAAGGAGTATAAGAGGTGCATCGAATCGGTATTATTTCAGATACGCACGGTATGCTGCGGCCGGAAGTGTTAGAGAACCTTAACGGCTGCGATGCGATTGTGCATGGCGGAGATATCAATAAACAGATAATATTGGATGAATTAAATAAAATAGCGCCGGTCTACGTAGTCCGGGGCAATAATGATAAGGAATGGGCGGACAAACTTGCCCATTCTCTTTCACTTGTGTTGTATGGCGTTTCTTTTTTTATTGTGCATAATAAAAAAGAGATTCCGAAAAAGTTAATGGACACACAGGTTGTTATCTATGGTCACTCGCATAAGTACGAAGAAAAATGCGTTGACGGACGGCTTTTCCTAAATCCGGGAAGCTGCGGCCCGAGGAGATTTACACAGCCTGTTACAATGGCGATTCTTGAGATAGGAGACGACGCTTCTTTTCAGGTGAAAAAAATTGACATACCGCATAAAGCGGCGTTGCCTGTGAGTGCTTCCGGCACTTCCGGCGTGGAGCATGCGGAAAATGAAAAGATACCGGAAAATATAAAGCAGATAATTAACGTTATCATCAGGGAAACAAACAAAGGGAAAACAGTAGCGGAAATTGCGGCTAAATTGAATATCAGCGAAGCTTTGACAGAACAAATCTGCCGTTTGTATCTGACGCATCCGGGCGTAGACGCGGACGGAATTATGGGAAAGATGGGAATGTGACAGGGAATGGAAATATTGCAGAAAGCAGCTATTATCGTGGCGGTCATTGCAGCCGTTATGACCGGTTATCCGTCCGATGAGGATATCATAGACGAGAAAAAAGCGGGAGACTGGGTTTATTTCAGATATATGATGGAAGGTGATGGGATATCATATCCGGCATTGTTCAGATACCGGGAAGGTGAATGTATCGCCGAACTTGTTACTGACGGTTCGTGTCATACTTATGAAGTGGTAGGTGACTATGTGTATTATTTGAATTCAATAATCGCTTTTCAGGACCACGGAGAACTATATGTATCAGATCAGGATGGAAAAAATGAAAGAAAGCTGGAGGAAGAACTGTTTGATTTTCAAATTGTAGATGAGAAATATATTTATTACACATACAGGCATGATACGGTTGGCGTGGGACTTGAAGGACATGCGCTGCACAGAATGAATCTGGATGGTTCCGACATTATGATTGCAGCTTATGAAGTATCGGGAGCAGACGGCATGGGCGTAAGCCATTTTGAATATAAAGTAGTGGACGGATGGGTTGACTGCGGAGAATTTAAGATGGAACTTGGAGAACCGGCAGACGGATATGAAAAAATCGTATGCAAAGACATAGGAGATAACGATTGGATTTACTATGTAACAAACCGTTTGATGAAAGCCAGAAGAGACGGTTCCGAACAAATAGAACTTGATGGTGTGGATGATTATGATTATCACATAGAGAAAGTAGAAGGCGACTGGATTTATTATATTAAAGGGGGAGTAAAGTATCGAATTCGGACGGATGGGACGGGGAAAGAGAAAAGGTGACAGCACATATATAGTAAAAAATTTTAATTTGAGTATTGACTCTCTCGCAGCGTAACGGTTTACGATTGAACCGAAAGGAGAAAAGAATGAAAACCGTAAAAGACATGTCAGAGATAACCGGAGTAAGCATAAGGACGTTAAGATATTATGATGAAATCGGTTTGCTAAAGCCAACGGAATTAACGGAAGCAGGTTATCGTCTCTATGACAACAAAGCGTTAGAAAAGCTGCAGGAAATTATGTTCTTTAAAGAATTAGAGGTTCCATTGAATGTTATTAAAAAGATTATGGAAAATCCTAATTATGACAGGGAACAAGTGTTATTAACCCAAAAATCTTTATTGGAACGGAAGAGAAATCGGCTAAATGGGATTATTGAGTTAATAAATGATGTAATGAAAGGAGTCAATACTATGAGTTTTGAAGCGTTTACCAATGAAGATGTACAGAAAATCGTGGAGCATACTTTAGAATGTATGTCAAAAGAAAGCCTTGACGAGATGGTTCAAAAATACGGCAGCATGGAAAAATA